>NZ_JBITGI010000006.1:0-467510 GCF_044456945.1 Streptomyces sp. NPDC050759
AGCCCAGTAATGGGTGGAGGTGACCGGTACTAATAGGCCGAGGGCTTGTCCATATTTGCTCGCGTCCACTGTGTTAGTTCTGAGGCAACGACCGTGTCATGTTCCCGGTCTGTGTTTCATAGTGTTTCGGTGGTTATAGCGTGAGGGAAACGCCCGGTTACATTCCGAACCCGGAAGCTAAGCCTTACAGCGCCGATGGTACTGCAGGGGGGACCCTGTGGGAGAGTAGGACACCGCCGAACTCCTTTTAGAGCTCTGGCTCTTGGGCACGCAGCCCAAGAGCCAGAGCTTTTTTGCGTTGAGGTAGGGTCAGGGGGCATCGTTGGCACGTTTCCCACAGGAGGCCCCCGGGTGGAGGTCCAGGAGACCCGCGTCCAGACGGACCGGGTCCTCACCATCCCCAACATCCTCAGCATGGCGAGGCTCGTTGGGGTGCCGCTCTTCCTGTGGCTGATCCTCAGGCCCGAGTTCGGAGGGCCCAAGAGTGACACGTGGGCGTTGCTGGTACTCGCTCTGAGCGGGATCAGCGACTACCTGGACGGCAAGCTCGCCCGACGGTGGAACCAGATCAGCAGTCTTGGCCGGCTGCTCGACCCCGCGGCCGACCGGCTCTACATTCTCTCGACTCTCGTCGGTCTCACCTGGCGCGAGATTCTGCCCATCTGGTTGACGGCTGCACTGCTCCTGCGAGAGCTGGTTCTCCTGGTGATGGTGGGCATCCTCAGGCGCCACGGTTATCCCCCGCCGCAGGTGAACTTCCTTGGCAAGGCTGCCACCTTCAACCTGATGTACGCCTTCCCGCTGCTCCTGCTCAGTGACGGAACTGGATGGATCTCGTCACTCGCTGCTATTTTCGGATGGGCGTTCGCCGGATGGGGTACAACGCTGTACTGGTGGGCAGGAGTGCTCTACGTGGTACAAGTCCGCCGCTTGGTCCGTGCGGACGCCAAGGCCGACTGAACCCCGCCCATTGGCACGGCCGTGGCGGCTCGATGGCCCCCGGCAGAAAAGTGCGGGACAATCTGGACGGGTGAAGTCGGCTAGACCGTCGTCTCTTAAGGAGGACGCTTCCGACATGAAGGCCGTCGTGATGGCCGGAGGCGAAGGCACACGCCTTCGTCCCATGACCTCGAGCATGCCCAAGCCGCTCCTGCCGGTGGTAAACCGGCCGATCATGGAGCACGTGCTGCGGCTGCTCAAAAGGCATGGGCTCAACGAGACCGTCGTCACCGTCCAGTTCCTGGCCTCACTGGTCAAGAACTACTTCGGTGACGGTGAAGAGCTCGGAATGGAGCTCTCCTATGCCAATGAGGAGAAGCCACTCGGTACCGCCGGAAGCGTCAAGAACGCCGAAGACGCGTTGAAGGACGACGCTTTCCTCGTCATCTCCGGTGATGCTCTGACCGACTTCGACCTCACCGAGCTCATCAACTTCCACAAGGAAAAGGGTGCACTGGTCACCGTCTGTCTGACCCGTGTGCCCAATCCGCTCGAATTCGGCATCACCATCGTCGACGAGGAAGGCAAGGTCGAGCGCTTCCTGGAGAAGCCGACCTGGGGGCAGGTCTTCTCGGACACCGTGAACACGGGCATCTATGTCATGGAGCCCGAGGTCTTCGACTACGTCGAGCCCGATGTACCCGTGGACTGGTCCGGCGATGTCTTCCCGCAGCTGATGAAGGAAGGCAAGCCGATCTACGGCTATATCGCGGAAGGCTACTGGGAGGACGTCGGCACGCACGAGAGCTATGTGAAGGCGCAGGCCGACGTCCTGGAAGGAAAGGTCGACGTCGAGATCGACGGCTTCGAGCTCTCCCCGGGCGTCTGGGTGGCTGAGGGTGCCGAGGTGCATCCCGATGCCGTTCTCCGTGGTCCGCTGTACATCGGGGACTACGCGAAGGTCGAGGCCGGCGCCGAGATCCGCGAGCACACCGTCGTGGGCTCGAACGTGGTCGTGAAGAGCGGCGCGTTTCTGCACAAGGCCGTCGTGCACGACAACGTGTATGTCGGGCAGCAGAGCAATCTTCGTGGCTGTGTCGTCGGGAAGAACACCGACATCATGCGCGCGGCCCGTATCGAGGACGGCGCGGTCATCGGTGACGAGTGCCTCGTCGGCGAGGAATCGATCATTCAGGGGAATGTGCGGGTCTACCCGTTCAAGACCATCGAGGCCGGCGCCTTCGTCAACACCTCGGTCATCTGGGAGTCCAGGGGCCAGGCGCATCTCTTCGGTGCCCGGGGTGTCTCCGGCATCCTGAATGTCGAGATCACGCCGGAGCTCGCAGTGCGGCTCGCCGGCGCCTACGCGACGACCCTCAAGAAGGGGTCGACCGTCACCACCGCCCGTGACCACTCCCGTGGCGCGCGGGCACTGAAGCGAGCGGTCATCTCCGCTCTGCAGGCCAGCGCCATCGACGTACGCGACCTGGAAAACGTACCGCTGCCCGTGGCGCGACAGCAGACCGCTCGCGGGAGCGCCGGCGGCATCATGATCCGGACCACGCCCGGGGTGCCCGACTCCGTGGACATCATGTTCTTCGACGGGCGGGGCGCGGACCTTTCTCAGGGCAGTCAGCGGAAGCTGGACCGGGTGTTCGCTCGGCAGGAGTACCGGCGCGCGTTCCCCGGTGAGATCGGAGACCTGCACTTCCCGGCGAGTGTCTTCGATTCGTACACCGGTTCACTGTTGCGGAACGTCGACATCACCGGGATTTCCGAGTCCGGGCTGAAGGTCGTCGTCGACGCGTCGAACGGCAGTGCCGGTCTGGTGCTGCCCAGTCTGCTCGGGAAGCTCGGCGTGGACTCGCTGACCATCAACCCAGGGCTCGACGAGTCCAGGCCGACGGAGACGGCGGACGCTCGGCGGTCGGGTCTGAAGCGGCTGGGTGAGATCGTGGCGTCCGCGCGGGCCGCGTTCGGGGTGCGGTTCGACCCCGTGGGTGAGCGGCTGTCCCTCGTGGACGAGAAGGGGCGGATCATCGAGGACGACCGGGCGCTGCTCGTCATGCTCGATCTCGTCGCCGCTGAGCGGCGCAGCGGCCGTGTGGCGCTGCCCGTGACGACCACGCGGATCGCCGAGCAGGTGGCGGCGTACCACGGCACGCAGGTGGAGTGGACGACCACTTCGCCCGACGACCTCACCCGGGTCGGACGCGACGATTCGACGATCTTCGGTGGTGACGGCAAGGGTGCCTTCATCATCCCGGAGTTCAGCAGTGTCTTCGACGGTGCGGCGGCCTTCGTACGGCTGATCGGGCTGGTGGCGCGGACGCAGCTCACGCTCAGCCAGATCGACGCGCGGATCCCGCGGGCGCATGTCCTCAAGCGGGATCTGGCGACCCCGTGGGCCGTCAAGGGACTGGTGATGCGCAGGGTCGTGGAGGCGGCTGGCGATCGCTTTGTCGACACGACCGACGGTGTCCGGGTCGTCGAGACGGACGGACGCTGGGTGATGGTGCTGCCGGACCCGGCGGAGGCGGTCACCCATCTGTGGGCCGAGGGGCCCGACGACGCGTCCGCGCAGGCCCTGCTGGACGAGTGGTCGGCGGTCGTGGACAGCGCCGGCCGCTGAGACACGCACGCGCGCGTGCCGGACAGGTGTCCCCAAGGGGGGCCTGTCCGGCACGCCGATGGGGCCATTCGGAGGTAGGGGCCGCGACGTGCGACGATGTGCGGCATGCCGCAGCAGCCCCCCATTCGGAGCACCCCCACGCGCCCCACGCGCCCGGACGCCTCCATGTCGCTGCTCACCAACGTCATGGACCACAGCCTCGACGACGGGTACGCCGAGGCTGCGGTCCGCAAGAAGGCCGCCGGTGACGGCGGGCTGCCCAAGACTCTGCGGGCGAGGCTGGGGCTGGCCGTCGGCCTGGTGCTCGCCGCTCTCGTGGTCACCGTGGGGGCGGCGCAGGCGCGCGTGGCGGCACCGGTCGTGGCCAAGGAGCGCGAAGAGCTCATCGACCGTATCGACCGCGAGACCGAGACGGCGGACAAGCTCGAGGAGAGCGTCGACCAGCTGCGCGACGACGTGAGCACGCGGCAGCGCGAGGCGCTCAAGCAGAGTGGCGACAGCGGCCAGGCCGACCTCGTGGGCATCCTTTCGGGCGCGGTGGAGGTGCACGGCCCGGGTGTCAAACTGGTCGTGAACGACGCCAAGGAAGCCAGCACGGGCGGCGACGGAAACCCGCGTGAGACGTCGGGGTTCTCCGACACCGGGCGGGTGCGCGACCGCGACATGCAGCGGGTGGTGAACGGGCTGTGGGAGTCGGGCGCCGAGGCCGTCTCCATCAACGGACAGCGGCTGACCGCGCTGTCGGCGATCAGGGCCGCGGGTGACGCGATACTGGTCGACAACAAGCCGCTGGTTCCGCCGTATACGGTGCTTGCGGTGGGGGACGGGCAGCGGCTGAGCACCAGGTTCCAGGACAGTGCCGACGGGCTGTATCTGCACGCCCTGCAGGAGAACTACGGCATCCGGACCGCGATCTCCGTGGAGGACGACCTCCGGCTGCCGGCCGCACCGAGTGTGATCGTACGTACAGCAGAGCCGAGAACTGAGAAGGGCACATCGTGATCGCCGTACTGGGCCTCGTCGTGGGAGTCGTGGCCGGCCTCTTGGTCCGGCCTGAGGTTCCGGCGGTCGTCGAGCCTTATCTCCCGATCGCCGTGGTGGCGGCGCTCGACGCCGTCTTCGGGGGCCTGCGGGCCATGCTCGACGGCATCTTCGACGACAAGGTCTTCGTCGTGTCGTTCCTGTCGAACGTGGTCGTGGCCGCGTTGATCGTGTTCCTGGGCGACAAGTTGGGCGTGGGCGCCCAGCTCTCGACCGGTGTCGTCGTCGTTCTCGGCATCCGGATCTTCTCGAACGCCGCGGCGATCCGTCGACACGTCTTCCGGGCGTGAGGCCGATGAGCGAGCAGGAAGAGACGCCAGACAACAGGCTGCGCAAGGAACTGCCCGATGAACTTCCGGCCACCCCTCCCGAGGAGGCGGGGGCCCCGGCGTCGGAGCCGGGACTGACCGGCCGTCAGCGGCTGGTGAACGGGCTGTGGCCGCCGCGCGTGACCCGGGCCCAACTCATCGTCGCGGTGCTGTTGTTCGGCCTCGGATTCGGCCTCGCCGTCCAGGTGGCCTCGAACAGTGACAGCGACAGCGCGCTGCGGGGGGCGCGGCAGGAGGATCTCGTACGCATCCTCGATGAACTGGACGACCGTACGCAGCGTCTTCAAGACGAGAAGCAGGGCCTCGAGAACCAGCGGGACGAGCTGGAGAACAGCTCCGACCAGGCCGAAGAGGCCCGCAAGCAGACAGTGGAGAAGGAGCGGCAACTCGGCATCCTCGCGGGCACGGTGGCCGCGCAGGGGCCGGGCATCACGATGACGATCGACGACACCAAGGGGACGGTCGAGGCGGACATGCTGCTCGACGCGATCCAGGAGCTGCGCGCGGCCGGTGCGGAGGCGATCCAGGTGAACGGCGTCCGGGTCGTCGCGGGCACCTTTCTGTCGGACTCGGGCAAGAGCGTGAGTGTCGACGGGAACAAGATCACCGCACCTTTTCGTTTCAAGGTCATCGGCAATCCGCAGGACCTCGAACCGGCGCTCAACATCCCTGGAGGCGTGGTGCAGACTCTAGAGAAGGAGCAGGCCACCGTCACCGTCGAGCGGTCGGACAAGATCGTCGTGGACGCCTTGCGAGCGGCGAAGCGGCCTGACTACGCTCGGTCGTCCACCCGGTGAACCGGGGGTGCATGGGGGACGTCCGGCCAGGGCATGAGGTTGCGGGGGGTCGCCGCACCGAATGGGTGGTGCGTGGTGGAAACTGTCTGGTGGAAACGGACGTTGTGAGGATGTCCGGGTCGACCGGTGTGTTCAATCAGGGTTCGTCCTGCCCCACGGGCGGGTCTGTTTCGGTCAAGGGGAATCGCCCGTGAAGTTGTTTGCGAAGTTGTTCGGCAAGAGCGCGCGAGAAGGTAGCGACAGCGCGACCGCTCGTCACCGCGCACAGCCCGACGCCGAGGGCCAGCGCCCGTTGTTCCGGGACCAGCTGGCCGGCCAGGGTGGCGACATTTCCGGAGGTCAGGGCGTGCCGTCTGTTGACCCGGCCCAGTCCGGCGACATAGGTTTCGGGCAGCCGTCAGCCTCAAGTACGGGTGGAGGGTTTTCCCCTATGTCGGCCCTGGTGTGTACGAGGTGCGGTAACCGCAACGCGGAGAACAGCCGCTTCTGCTCCAACTGCGGCGCCCCGCTGCGGGCCGGGGCAGTGCCCGAGCGTCCCTCGGAGACGACCTCCACCATCTCCATCTCGGGACTCGAGGCGTACGACTCCGAGGTCACCGGCCAGACACAGATGCCGGCGCTCTCCCCGGAGGCGCAGGCTGCCGTCGACGCGCTGCCGCTGGGCTCGGCGCTCCTGGTCGTGCGTCGTGGGCCCAATTCGGGCAGCCGCTTCCTGCTGGACGGCGAGCTGACCACGGCCGGCCGTCACCCGCAGAGCGACATCTTCCTCGACGACGTCACGGTCTCGCGCCGGCATGTGGAGTTCCGCCGCGGTCAGGACGGCTCGTTCACGGTGTCCGACGTGGGCAGTCTCAACGGCACGTATGTCAACCGTGAGCGGATCGACTCGGTCGCTCTGAACAACGGCGACGAGGTGCAGATCGGCAAGTACCGGCTGGTCTTCTACGCGAGCCAGCAGGGCTACTGACCCTCCCAGGGAAGGTCCATGCTTCAAACACCGAGCGGCGGTGCCGGACACGGCACCGCCGCGACGGACAGTGGGCTGATGAGCATCGGCACGGTGCTGAACGTGCTGCGCGACGAGTTCCCCGAAGTCACGATCTCCAAGATCCGTTTTCTGGAGTCCGAGGGCCTCATAGAGCCCCAGCGGACTCCTTCCGGGTATCGCAAGTTCAGCGACCGGGACGTCGAGCGCCTCGGGCATGTCCTGAGAATGCAGCGGGACCACTATCTGCCGCTCAAGGTGATCAGAGAGCACCTGGATGCCATGGAGCGGGGCGAGGCCGTCGCGCTGCCCACGGTCGGCCGCCAGCGGGACGGAGAAACGGTCCTGGAGGTCCCTGAAGGCCCCACCGCGGCCCGGATCGGCAGGGCCGAGCTGCTCGCCGCCGCCGAGATCGGCGAGTCGGAGCTGGCGGAGTGGGAGTCGTACGGGCTCATCACCCCTTTTCCGGACGGGGCCTACGACGCCGAGGCGGTCACCGTGGCCGCGCTTGTCGTCGAGCTCGGCCGGTTCGGGATCGAGCCGCGGCATCTGCGCGCGATGAAGGCCGCCGCCGATCGTGAGGCCGGGCTGGTGGACCAGGTCGTGGCCCCGTTGAAACGCCACCGCAACCCGCAGACCCGCGCACACGCGGAAGCGCGCGCCAAGGAACTCGCGGGGCTCACCGTGAAGCTGCATGCGGCGCTCGTGCAGACCGCGCTCGGGGTACGCCTGCCCTGAGGGTGACCGGGCATCGGATCGTCCCCCGTTTCCTGCCCGACTACCCAAACGTCCCGGGCACGGCCTAGGGTTGCTGTGTGAACGAGCTCGATGTCGTAGGTGTCCGGGTCGAAATGCCCTCCAACCAACCGATCGTGCTCCTGCGTGAAGTGGGAGGCGACCGCTACCTCCCCATCTGGATCGGGCCGGGGGAGGCGACGGCGATCGCCTTCGCGCAGCAGGGCATGGCCCCCGCACGACCGCTGACCCACGACCTGTTCAAGGACGTGCTGGAGGCGGTCGGCCAGGAGCTCACCGAAGTGCGCATCACGGACCTGCGTGAAGGCGTCTTCTACGCGGAGCTGGTGTTCGCCAGCGGGGTCGAGGTGAGCGCGCGGCCGTCCGACGCCATAGCGCTGGCCCTGCGCACCGGGACGCCGATCTACGGCAGCGACGGAGTGCTCGACGACGCCGGCATCGCGATTCCGGACGAGCAGGAGGACGAAGTGGAGAAGTTCCGCGAGTTCCTCGACCAGATCTCCCCCGAGGACTTCGGCACCAGCAGTCAGTGAGGCAGCCGCGGCCGATCCGGCGGATCAGTGGTCCGAGACGGGTCGGCCGTGTCCGGTCGTCACAGAAATGCTGGCATTTGCCACCGGCGCGTGAGAGCGTCCTGCGGCCCGTCAGGAGCGCATTCGGCTAGCCTTTCCCCGCGGTGGGGTGCGGGAAACCACTCCTAGGGTGATTATCACTCGGCGTGCCGAGTGTGGCGATCGTTGACGCACCCCTGGTGACTGCCTACCGTCGAGAAGGCAGGTCAAGGACGGAGGTCGGCGTGAGAAGCAGCGGCGACGGTACGGCTGGGGGTGCCCCCGGACGGAGTCTCGGGGCGAGCGGTCCGTACCCTCCCCCAAGCTCTCAACTGCGTTCGAGTTGGGGGGACCCCCATCACGGCAGCGTGGCCGATCACGCACCGCAGCGACCGGCCCCCGTGCCGAGCAGCGGAGGGGCGACGTCCATGGCGTCCGAGCAGATCGGCTATCGCGGCCCTACGGCGTGCGCGGCGGCCGGCATCACCTACCGGCAACTCGACTACTGGGCGCGCACCGGCCTCGTGGAGCCGAGCGTGCGGCCCGCCCACGGGTCGGGGACGCAGCGGCTCTACAGCTTCCGGGATGTCGTCGTCCTGAAGATCGTCAAGCGGTTCCTCGACACGGGGGTCTCCCTGCAGAACATCCGCACCACGGTTCAGCACCTGCGTGAGCGGGGATTCCAGGACCTGGAGCGGATGACGCTCATGAGCGACGGTGCCACGGTCTACGAGTGCACCTCGCCCGACGAGGTCCACGCGCTGCTCCAGGGCGGTCAGGGCATCTTCGGGATCGCCGTGGGTGTCGTGTGGCGGGACGTCGAGAGCGCCCTGTCACAGCTGCACGGGGAGCGCATCGACACCGGGGAGACACTCGTCGGGCACAACCCCGCGGACGAACTGGCGCGGCGGCGCAACCGGGCGGTCTGAAGCCTGGCCCGCTCTCTCGGGCGGGGCATTGTCAGTGGCGTAGGGCAGCATCGGACATGTGAGAAAAGCGCCCACGATCCTGCATCTCGACATGGATGCCTTCTACGCCTCGGCGGAGCAGGCGTCCAAGCCGAGTCTGCGTGGGAAGGCCGTCGTCGTGGGCGGGCTGGGGCCGCGGGGTGTGGTGGCCACCGCGTCCTACGAGGCCCGGGTGTTCGGGGTGCACTCGGCGATGCCCATGGCCCAGGCGCGACGGCTCGCGCCGAACGCCGCGTATCTGGTGCCGCGCTTCGGGTTCTACAAGGCGATCAGCGAGCAGGTGATGGGGCTGCTGCGGGAGCTCTCGCCCTTGGTGGAGCCACTGAGCCTGGACGAGGCGTTCGTGGATCTGGAGGCCGGGGGAACGGCTTGGGACGAGGGGTCGGCGCGGTTGGCCGGGGCGAAGCTGCGGGCCGACATACGGGCCGTCACGGGGCTCACGGGGTCGGTGGGCCTTGCCGCGTCCAAGATGCTCGCGAAGATCGCCTCCGAGCAGGCCAAGCCGGACGGGCTGGTGGTGATCGAACCGGGGACCGAGCGGGCGCTTCTCGGGCCGATGTCGGTGCGGATCCTGCCGGGAGTGGGGCCGGCGACCGGCGATCATCTGAGGCGGGCCGGGATCCATACGGTCGACGAGATCGTGGAAGCGGGCGAGGACGAGCTCGTACGACTGCTCGGGAAGGCCCACGGGCACGGGCTGTACGCGATGGCGCTGGCGTACGACGAGCGGCCCGTGGTGGCGGAGCGGGAGACCAAGTCCGTGTCGGTGGAGGACACGTACGACGTGGACATCCATGACCGGGTGCGGGTGAGCCTGGAGGTGCAGCGGCTGGCGGACCGGTGTGTGCGGAGGCTGCGGGGGGCCGGGCTGTCGGGACGGACCATCGTGCTGAAGGTGCGGCGCTACGACTTCTCGACGTTGACGCGGTCCGAGACCTTGCGGGGGCCCACCGATGACCCGGCGGTCGTGCGGGAGGCTGCCCTGCGGTTGCTGGAAGGTGTGGACTCGACGGGGGGTGTGCGGTTGCTGGGGGTGGGGGTGAGCGGACTCGCCGACTTCACGCAGGAGGATCTGTTCGCCCAGGCCGCGGGGGAGCGGGTGGAGTCGACGGCCGAGGAGGAGGTCGACGATGCGGCCGTGCCCGAGGTGACGGCGGCTGTCGAGCGGCGGTGGGTCGCCGGGCATGATGTGCGCCATGCCGAGTACGGGCATGGGTGGGTCCAGGGGAGCGGGCTGGGGCGGGTGACCGTGCGGTTCGAGACGCCGGCATCGGAGCCGGGACGGGTACGGACCTTTCTCGTCGAGGATCCCGCGCTGGAGCCCGCTGAGCCGTTGCCCCTGGTGGAGGCGTTGGATTCCCACTCACCACCCGTGACACAGGATGTGCCGGGCGCTCAGGCCCCCGCGTCCTCCGTGCCCGCCAGCTTCCCGAAGTCCCGGTCCGGGAGCGCGGGCGGTGCGGCCACGTCGAGACCGTAGTGGTGGTAGAGCTGGAGTTCCTGGTCGGGGGAGAGGTGGCGGCCTACGCCGAAGTCGGGGGCGTCTTTGATGAGGGCGCGGTCGAAGGGGACGTGCAGGGTGCCGTCGACCAGTTCGCTCGGCCCCAGGGGGACGAAGGCGTCCCGGGAGAACAGGCCGGTGCGTATGGCAGCCCACTCCGGCACGCCGGTCGCGTCGTCGAGGTAGACCTCGTCGACGGTGCCGATCTTGGTGCCGTTGCGGTCGAACGCCTTGCGGCCGATCAGGTTGCGCGGATCGATGTCGGTCTGCACGGGCCCTCCACTTGGTCGCAACTCATCCGAAGCGGTCGTAAGCACTACGAAAGAGCACATCGGGGTGTGCGGCCACTCGAAGACTCGTGCGGTGGCCTCGCTGGTAGGCTTGCCAGCGGCTGCTGACCCCGCGCGGGAGAGTCCTCCAGACACCATCGGAGGCGCCGAAGGAGCAAATCCTCCCCGGAATCTCTCAGGCTCACGTACCGCGCGGACGAGGTCACTCTGGAAAGCAGAGCGGGTGTCGACAGCTTCCGCTCTCACCGACGGTGCAAGCCGGCGGCCCTCGGGCGGCCCGGTGAAGCTCTCAGGTTGAGATGACAGAGGGGGAGGCCGTCGGGGTACCCGCGCCGGGGTACCCCTCGCAGGTCGCGTCAGACCAGGAGGCCTCCGCAATGACCGCCCATCGCATTCCGCTCTCCGAGCTCGAACAGGGCATTCCCTTCGAGCAGCGTCACATCGGTCCTGATCATGAGGCACGGGCCAAGATGCTCGCGCAGGTCGGCTACGGCTCGCTCGACGAGCTCACCGCCGCCGCGGTGCCGGATGTGATCAAGAACGCCGATGCCCTGGAGCTGCCGGGCGGGCGCACCGAGGCCGAGGTGCTGGCCGAGCTGCGGTCGCTGGCCGACCGGAACCAGGTGCTCGATTCCATGATCGGGCTCGGTTACTACGGCACCTTCACGCCGCCCGTCATCCTGCGCAACGTCATGGAGAACCCGGCCTGGTACACCGCCTACACGCCGTACCAGCCGGAGATCTCGCAGGGACGCCTCGAGGCTCTGCTCAACTTCCAGACCATGGTCGCCGACCTCACCGGGCTGCCGACCTCCGGCGCCTCGCTGCTCGACGAGGGGACCGCGGCGGCCGAGGCCATGGCTCTGTCCCGCCGCATGGGGAAGAACAAGAAGGGGCTCTTCCTCGTCGACGCCGACACACTGCCGCAGACCATCGCCGTGATCGAGACCCGGGCCGAGCCGACCGGTCTGGAGGTCGTCGTCGCCGACCTCGGCGACGGGATCCCGGCCGAGGTCGCGGGACGCGAGATCAACGGGGTGCTCGTCCAGTACCCCGGCGCCTCCGGGGCCGTACGCGACATCAAGCCGCTCATCGACCAGGCTCACGAGCTCGGCGCGCTCGTGACCGTGGCCGCCGATCTGCTCGCGCTGACCCTGCTGAAGGCGCCGGGTGAGCTCGGGGCGGACATCGCGGTCGGTACCACGCAGCGGTTCGGTGTGCCGATGGGGTTCGGCGGGCCACACGCCGGCTACATGGCCGTACGCGAGAAGTTCGCGAGGAGCCTGCCCGGGCGGCTCGTCGGTGTGTCCGTGGACGCCGACGGGAACAAGGCCTACCGGCTCGCGCTGCAGACCCGTGAGCAGCACATCCGTCGGGAGAAGGCGACCAGCAACATCTGCACCGCTCAGGTGCTGCTCGCGGTCATGGCCGGGATGTACGCCGTCTACCACGGGCCCGAGGGACTCAAGGGCATCGCGCGGCGGACGCACCGGTACGCGACCATCCTTGCCGCGGGCCTGACGGCCGGTGGGATCGAGGTCGTGCACGGCTCGTACTTCGACACGCTCACCGCGCGCGTGCCCGCGAGGGCCGCCGAGGTCGTCTCCGCCGCGCGGCGGAACGGCGTCAACCTGCACCTCGTCGACGCCGACCATGTGTCCGTCGCGTGCGACGAGACGACCGCGCGGGCCCAGGTGGCCGCCGTGTGGAACGCGTTCGGCGTCGAGGCCGACATCGAGGCGCTGGACGCTGCCACCGAGGAGGCGCTGCCGGACGCGCTGCTGCGCGACGACGACTTCCTCACCCACCCCGTCTTCCACCAGTACCGCTCCGAGACCGCGATGCTGCGCTACCTGCGTCGGCTCGCCGACCGCGACTACGCGCTCGACCGCGGCATGATCCCGCTGGGCTCCTGCACCATGAAGCTCAACGCGACCACGGAGATGGAGCCGGTCACCTGGCCCGAGTTCGGGCAGCTGCACCCCTTCGCGCCCGCCGAGCAGGCGCAGGGCTATCTGACGCTGATCCGCGAGCTGGAGGAACAGCTCGCCGAAGTCACCGGGTACGACAAGGTGTCGCTGCAGCCGAACGCCGGGTCGCAGGGCGAGCTGGCCGGGCTGCTCGCCGTACGCGGCTACCACCGGGCGAACGGTGACGAGCAGCGGACCGTGTGTCTCATCCCTTCGTCCGCGCACGGGACCAACGCGGCGAGCGCCGTCATGGCCGGGATGAAGGTCGTCGTCGTGAAGACCGCCGGGGACGGCGAGATCGACGTCGACGACCTGCGGGCGAAGATCGAGCAGCACCGGGACGAGCTGTCCGTGCTCATGATCACGTATCCCTCGACGCACGGTGTGTTCGAGGAGCACGTCGCCGACATCTGCGCGCAGGTGCACGAGGCCGGCGGGCAGGTGTACGTCGACGGGGCCAACCTCAACGCGCTGGTGGGGCTGGCCAAGCCGGGGCACTTCGGCGGTGACGTCTCCCACCTGAATCTGCACAAGACGTTCTGCATCCCGCACGGCGGCGGTGGCCCGGGTGTGGGTCCTGTCGGCGTACGGGCGCACCTGGCGCCGTATCTGCCGAACCACCCGATGCAGCCCGCGGCCGGCCCGGAGACGGGCGTCGGGCCGGTCTCGGCCGCGCCCTGGGGTTCCGCGGGGATCCTGCCGATCTCGTGGGCGTACGTCCGGCTCATGGGCGGTGAGGGGCTCAAGCGGGCCACACAGGTGGCGGTGCTCTCCGCCAACTACATTGCCAAGCGGTTGGAGCCGCACTACCCCGTGCTCTACACCGGTCCCGGCGGACTGGTCGCGCACGAGTGCATCATCGATCTGCGGCCGCTGACCAAGGCGACCGGGGTGAGCGTCGACGATGTGGCCAAGCGGCTCATCGACTACGGCTTCCACGCCCCGACCATGTCGTTCCCGGTGGCCGGGACGCTGATGATCGAGCCGACGGAGTCCGAGGATCTGACCGAACTCGACCGGTTCTGCGAGGCGATGATCGCCATTCGTGCGGAGATCGAGAAGGTCGGTTCCGGGGAGTGGGCCGCCGAGGACAACCCGCTGCGGAACGCTCCGCACACCGCCGGTGCGCTGGGCGGCGAGTGGGAGCACGCGTACTCGCGGGAGGATGCCGTGTTCCCGGCCGGGGTGTCGGTGGCGGACAAGTACTGGCCGCCGGTGCGGCGGATCGACCAGGCCTTCGGTGACCGGAACCTGGTGTGCTCGTGCCCGCCGCTGGACGCGTACGAGGACTGACCCGAGGTGATGAGGGCCCCGTTTCGGCGGGGCCCTTTTCCTTTGCGCCGTGGCCGGCGACACCTCTGTCCGCGGTGATCGCGGAGGTGAGCAGGCCTCCCTCGACAGCAGCCACCCTGCAGCCCCGCCCCATCGGCAGGACGACGAAGACATACCTCCCCGGCACCGTCACCGCCGTCTCCACCGGGGCCGGTGGGGGCTGGTCGCGCGGTTCCTCGCGCCCCTGGGTGGGCGTACTGAGCGTGTGTTTCGGGAGCTGACCTGGTCAGCCCGTGTGGACTCGGGGGCGGCGCGGGCGGTCCGGTTCTGCTTCTCGGAGGACCTCCCGGGTGACCGGGGCCACCTCGCCCTGGCCGAAGAGGAAGAAGCGGAGGAAGTTGGCGAAGGGGTTGCCCTCGGTCCACTCGAAGTAGATGTGGGGGGTGCAGCCGGTGGTGTCGCGGACGTGGAGGAGGAGGGCGGCGAGGGCGTTGGGGATGGAGGAGGACTCCAGGGTCAGCACGCGATAGCGGTTGTGGAGGACCTCGCCCCGGACCGTCAGGCTCGCCTCGAACTCCGAGGGGTCCAGGACCGTGACCTCCACGAACACGAAGTCCTCGCCGGGGATGTCGTTGTCCTCGCGGATCTGCTCGATCTTGTCGCGGTACTCGGCCTTGTCGCGCTGGTCGGGCTCGTTGGCGATGAAGCGCATCTTGCGGCTGGCCATGTCCCGGATGAAACGTTCCGCCATGTCGTCGAGCGTCACGTCGGTCACGCGGAGTTCGAAGGCGCGGGCCAGGCGGGAGAGGAGAGATACCAGGATGATGCCGGCGATGAAGCAGGCGCCGATCTTCACGCCGTCGGGGCGTTCGATGACGTTGACGACGGTCGTGTAGAGGAACACGGCGGAGATGACGGCGAAGCCGACGGTCCAGTTGCGCTGCCCGGCCTTACGGGCCGCGATGGTCACCGCGATCGCCGCCGAGCTGATCAGCACCAGCACGCCGGTGGCGTAGGCGCCGCCCTGGGCGTCGACGTCGGCGTCGAAGATCCAGGTGACCAGGAAGGCGATCAGCGTGAAGACGATGACCATCGGGCGCACGGCGCGGGCCCAGTGCGGGGCCATGCCGTAGCGGGGCAGGTAGCGCGGCATCAGGTTGAGCAGGCCGGCCATCGCGGAGGCGCCCGCGAACCACAGGATGGCGATGGTCGAGACGTCGTAGGCCGTGCCGAAGACGCCACCGAGGTAGTGGTGGGCGAGGTAGGCGAGGGCGCGGCCGTTGGCCGGGCCGCCCGACTCGAAGTCCTTTTCGGGGATGAGGAGGGTGGTGATGAAGCTGGTGGCGATCAGGAAGCAGCTCATGACGAGGGCAGCGGTGGTGAGCAGCTTCTTGGTGTCGCGGATCCGGCCCTCGGGGTTCTCCTCGGTGTCGTCCGGGTCGCCCTTGACGTGCGGCATGACGGCGACGCCGGTCTCGAAGCCGGAGAGGCCGAGGGCGAGCTTGGGGAAGACGATCAGGGCCACGCCGATCATCACGAAGATGTTGCCGTGCTCGGCCGTCAGAGCGCTGGACCAGTCGGTGACGACATGGCCGGCGGTGACGACGTGCCACAGGCCGACGAGTACCACGACGACGTTGAGGGCGAGGTAGATGCCCACCAGGGCGACGGCGACGCCGATCGCCTCCAGGAAGCCCTTGAGGAACACCGCGCCGAGCAGGGCGACGAGGATGAGCGTGATCAGCATCTTGTGGTCGTGCAGGGTGCTGGTCAGGTGCGGGTTCTCGATCAGGTGGGTGGAGGCGTCGGCCGCGGACAGGGTGATGGTGATCAGGAAGTCGGTGGCGGCGAAGCCGAGCAGGGTCAGGACGAAGAGCTTGCCCTGCCAGAACGACAGCAGCCGCTCCAGCATGGAGATCGAGCCCTCGCCGCGGGGGCTCTCCTCTGCCACCCTGCGGTACACGGGCAGGGCGCCCGCGAGGGTGACGATCACGAGGACGATCGTCGCGATGGGGGAGAGCAGGCCGGCCGCGAGGGCGGCGATGCCGGGCTGGTAGCCGAGGGTGGAGAAGTAGTCGACGCCGGTCAGGCACATCACCCGCCACCAGCGCTGACCCTGATGGGCGGGTTCCGGTTCGGCGTGGGGGCCCGTGTGGCCGCCGTCCCTGCCCATGTCGGACAGGCCCTCCAGCATCCAGGAGCGCAGGCGACTGGACGGAGGGTGTTCGAGGGTGGCCATCGGGGGTGCTCCTGCGGTGCGGCTCAGCGGGGTTCCGGCCGCCCGGCTGACGGCGGGACCAGCGTAAGCGGAGAGTGATGCATGGGCCCACGGATGGAGGGTGCCGGGGCGTCAAGCTTCCGTTAAGACTCGGTCGACGAAGGTCTGCACAGGTCTGTGACGGGCGACGGTGCAGCTGTGAGGCTCCTGCCTGCCCCGGGGGCTTGTACGGGCGGGTGGACGAGGGGCGGACACGCAGCGTCATGGGGAGGGGGGCCGGACTGATGTGCCGGCTGGGTGGCCGGTGCGTGGGTCACCTTTTCTGCGCGAGCGGGAGTTGGGTCCTTCACCGCCGTCTGGTCATGTCGGCCCGACGCGGTTCCCACAGGGGAGGGGGCCGCGCTGGATGCCGGGGCCGACGACCAGGTCAGCGAGCAGTTCGGCACAGAGCGGGGGTTCGGGGTGGGCTTGTTCGTGCCTGAACATCCTCGTAGAGTTTCGTTCCGGAAGGTTCGCTGATGAGATCGAATGTTTCGGGGGAATCGGAGGAGCGAACGCGGACACGGACGTACGTCATCCGGTGATCGTCGGCTTCCACCCGGATCCAAGAGTCTGCCAGTGGGCGGGGACTGCATGGGCGGCGGATCGGCAACGTCCTCGATTGCCGGGAGCCTGGTCGTCGAGGGCGCACCGCGCGCGGCTACAGCGCCTTCATCGACGGCGCCCCGGCCGCCGAGGGGGGCGTACGACCCGACCCTGGCGGCCGTTCCAACTCCCTCCCGACCGCGACGACTTCAAGTCCCGCGAGTCGGTGCCGTACCGGATCCTCCCGTGCAGCGGGTTCGCCGACCCAAGGTCGCTCACGGACCGCCTTGGACACCTGGCCCTGGACCCCCTTCCTCGGTCGCGCTGAGAGGCATCCCGAACTGCCGTGTTGCCGCCCCGGCCCAAGGGTGCGAGGAACTGCCGCACCGGCCCGATCCGGGCGATCACGCTTGCCTCTCCGCCGACCGCACCGACGGTCAGATTGGGCGGTTCCTCCTCGACGGGCACGCCGAGGTCTCGTCGACGACCTGCTGTTCCCAACTGGCCCGCGAGGGCTGTGCATCGACGGCCCCTACGTGCTCGCCCGCGGCGTCGACGGTGTCCCTCCGGTCGAAGGCGACGGCCGCCGTCGCCCCACGCGAGTGGCCGGCTGACTTCACCGGCCGGGCGATCGGCAGGGACGCGAGCGAGGGTGCCGTGGCCTTCGACTGGTTCGACTCCTCAACATTCCCTGTGCACAAGGGGTTGCCACCGTTTGGCAGCTGTCTCTAGGGTGCGGCAGCAGCGAAGCTTTCTGGATCAACTCCGAAACTTTCGGACCGCAGGACGGACAAGGACGGCTCCGTCCCGTACCCAAGGAGCGCATCATGGGCGACCCGGCACTGTCCCGCCGTGGCTTTCTGGCGGCATCCGCCGCGGCCGGTCTGGGCATGACGACACTGACCGGCTGCGGCGGCGACTCGGACGGAGGTTCGTCCGACGGGACGACCACGGTGGAGTGGTGGAACATCTCCACCACCGAGCCGGCGAAGAGTGTCTGGGCGGCGCTCGCCAAGAAGTTCGAGGCCGCGAACCCCAAGGTCAAGATAAAGATCGTCCAGCTGGAGAACGACGCCTACAAGTCGAAGATGACGGCGCTGACCGCCTCCGGGAAGCTCCCCGACATCTTCCACACCTGGGGCGGTGGCGTTCTCAAGCAGCAGGTCGACGCGGGGCTCGTCGAGGACCTGACCGACCGGACCAAGCCGTGGGCCGACGGTCTGCTGAAGGTCACCAAGGAGCCGTACATCCTCGACGACAAGGTCTACGGCATCCCGTTCGACATGGGCATGATCGGCTTCTGGTACAACAAGAAGCTCTTCAAGCAGGCCGGCGTCAGCGAACCGCCCACCACCTGGGGCGGGTTCCTGGAGGCCGTGAGCAAGCTGAAGTCCAAGAACATCACGCCCATCGCCCTCGCGGGCAAGGAGAAGTGGCCCGGCATGTACTACTGGGCCTACCTCGCGATGCGCACCGCCGGCATCGACGCCCTTCAAAAGGCCAGTGAGGACAAGGACTTCACCGCTGCCGGGTTCGTCGAGGCCGGCCGGCACCTCAAGGAACTCGTCGCCCTCCAGCCCTTCCAGAAGGGCTTCCTCAACGCCGCCTACTCCACCCCCACCGGCCAGGCGGCCGCCGTCGGCAACGGCAAGGCGGCCATGGAACTCATGGGCCAATGGGCCCCGTCCGTCCAGGCCGACTCCGGCAAGGGTCTCGGCAAGGACCTGGGCTTCTTCCCGTTCCCCGCGGTCGAGGGCGGCAAGGGCGCCATCACCGAGGTGTTCGGCGGAGGCGGCGGACACGCCCTGCGCCGGGGCGCCCCGCAGGCGGCGGTCGACTTCCTGAAGTTCTTCGCCTCCGAGGCCACCGAGCTGGAACTGGTCAAGAAGACCAGCATCCTTCCCGTGCTCCCGAACGCGGAGAAGGCCATGACCGACCCCAACCTCAAGCTCGTACAGGCCCAGTTGAAGGCCGCCACCGGCTTCCAGCTCTACCTCGACCAGGCGTACGCCCCCGCCGTCGGCCAGGAGGTCAACGACAGCGTGGCCGCGCTGATCGCCGGCTCCAAGTCCCCGGAACAGGTCGCCCAGTCGATCACGCAGACCGCGAAGGAAGAGCAGTAGCCCGCGATGACCTCCACGTTCCTCGCAGACAAGCGGAGCGGTCCGGGCACCGAACTCCCGCCCCCGGAATCGGTCAGGGCCCGGGGGCGGGGCCGACGGCGTCTCCTGCACTGGCTGACCGCGGTCGGTTTCCAACTGCCCGCCCTGGTGCTGTTCATCGGCATGGTCCTGCTGCCGATGCTGTTCGCGCTGTACGCCGCGTTCTTCCGCTGGGGCGGCTTCGGCATGCCCTCCGACTACGTCGGCATGGACAACTTCACGGATCTCTTCGACAACCCGGTTTTCCTGGGCGACCTGTGGCGCTGCCTGGTCCTGGTCGTGCTCTCCCTCGCGTTCCAACTGCCGTTCGCGCTCGCCATGGCGGTCCTCCTCAACCAGAAGCTGCGCGGCAGAGCCGTCTACCGGATGCTGTTCTTCGCGCCCTACGTCCTGTCCGAGGCGATCACCGGCGTGCTGTTCAGCATGGTCTTCGCCCCGGACTCCGGACTCGCCGACCACATCTTCGGCGCGGTCGGCCTGGACGGCGTGGGCGGGCTGTGGTTCGCCGATCCCTCCTACGTCATGGCGACGCTCTTCCTGGTCATGATGTGGAAGTACTTCGGCTTCCACATGATGCTCTACCTGGCCGGACTCCAGTCCATCCCACGGGAGTTGACCGAGGCGGCTCTCATCGACGGCGCCAGCCCCTGGCAGCGGTTCCGCAACGTCACCCTTCCGCTCCTCGCGCCCACCCTGCGGATCAGCATCTTCCTGTCCGTCATCGGCTCGATCCAGCTCTTCGACCTCGTGTGGGTGGTCACCCAGGGCGGCCCCGACCACCACTCCGAGACCATGGCCGTGACCATGTTCCAGTACGGCTTCAAGCGCTACCAGGTCGGCTACGCCAGCGCGATCAGCGTGGTCATGTTCGGCATCTGCCTCGTCTTCGCCCTCGCCTACCAGCGGTTCGTGCTCCGCCGCGACCTCGAAGGGGCCACCACGACGATGAGGGGGGACGGCAAGTGACCGCCCGCAAGACCACCGCACGGACCCTGCCCCTGCACGTGATCCTCGTCGCCGTCGGCGCGGTGATGGTCGTACCCCTCGTGTACGCGGTCCTGTCCGGGTTCAAGTCCACCGACGAGCTCTCCAGCAACCCCTTCGGGCTGCCGGAACACTGGCGGACCGGCAACTACACCGACATCCTCGCCGGGGGCGACTTCTGGCGGCTGCTCGGCAGCAGCACGCTGATCGCGATCGGTACGACGGTGCTGGTGGTCGCCGCGTCCGCGCTGGCCGCGTTCTCCTTCGCGCGGTTCGCCTTCCGGGGGCGGGAGGCGCTGTTCACGCTGTTCACGATGGGGCTGATGTTCCCCTTCGCGGTGGCGGTGCTGCCGCTGTTCCTGCTGCTGCGCTCGCTCGGCCTGCTCGACAACCCGCTGGGCGTGATCCTGCCGCAGGCCGCCTTCGGGCTGCCGATGACGATCATCATCCTGCGCGCCTTCTTCCGGGAGATCCCCGGTGAGCTGGAGGAGGCGGCCACCCTCGACGGGTGCAGCCCCTTTGCCTTCTTCTGGCGGGTGCTGCTGCCGATGGCGCGGCCCGCGCTCGGCACGGTCTCGGTGCTCGCCGTCGTCACCAGCTGGAACAACTTCATGCTGCCGCTGCTGGTGTTCACCGACAACACGTGGTGGACGCTCCCCATCGGTGTGCAGCAGTTCCAGGGCCAGTACTCCGCGGAGTACGCCCGCGTCTTCGCCTATCTCGTCCTGGCGATGGTTCCCGCCCTCGCCTTCTACTCGGTCGCCGAACGCCAGCTCGTCGGCGGCCTCACCGCGGGCGCGACGAAGGGATGACCCCGGCGCCTTCGGCAGTACGGCTCACACCCACCCGCACGTGAGGAGTCGCACCATGCGCAAGAACCGTCTCAGACTCGCCGGAGTCCTGGCCGCAGTGGTGGTCGCGGCCACCGCTCCCACCGCCCAGGCCCACGGCAAAACGCCCACCCTCGCCGACCTCGCCGAGCGCCACGGCCGCTACTTCGGCAGCGCCACCGACAACCCCGAACTCGTCGACGGGCCGTACAAGAAGATCCTCGGCAGCGAGTTCGACCAGATCACGCCGGGCAACGGCATGAAGTGGTACGCCACCGAACCGCAGCAGGGGGTCTTCGACTGGACCGCGGGCGACGAGATCGTGAACCTCGCCCGCGCGCACCACCAGAAGGTGCGCGGCCACACCCTCGTCTGGCACAGCCAGCTGCCCGACTGGATCACCTCGCGCCAGTGGACCGCGGACGAGCTGAGGCCCGTACTCAAGAAGCACATCCAGACCGAGGTACGGCACTACCGGGGCAAGGTGTTCGCCTGGGACGTCGTCAACGAGGCCTTCAACGAGGACGGCACCTACCGCGAGACCGTCTTCTACAAGACCCTCGGCCCCGGTTACATCGCCGACGCCCTGCGCTGGGCCCGCCAGGCCGACCCCAAGGTCAAGCTCTACCTCAACGACTACAACATCGAGGGGATCGGGGCGAAGAGCGACGCCTACTACACCCTGGCCAAGGAGCTGAAGGCGCAGGGCGTCCCGCTCGACGGCATCGGCCTCCAGACCCATCTGGCGCTGCAGTACGGCTATCCGACCACGCTGGAGGACAACCTCCGCCGCTTCTCCGAGCTGGGCCTCGACACCGCGCTCACCGAGGTCGACATCCGGATGATCCTGCCCGCGACGGAGGAGAAGCTGGCCCAACAGGCCCAGTGGTACGCCGACTTGACCGATGCCTGTCTCGCGGTGCGCCGGTGTGTCGGGATCACCATCTGGGACTACACCGACAAGTACAGCTGGATACCCGCCTTCTTCGAGGGCCAGGGGGCCGCGCTGCCCTGGGACGAGCAGCTCCAGCCGAAGCCGGCGTACTACGCGATCCGGACCGCGCTGAAGTAGGGGACGGCGGGGACTGCGGCAACCTCCGTCGGCGCGCGTCCGCTGGGCCCTGACCGGAGAAGCTCGCCCCGGGCGGCTCGGATCGGCCGCCCCGGTGGCCGACTCGGGGCGCTCGGGCGCCGCCATGGGGTTGCTCTCGGCGGCTGGGCGGCTTGGCCGGGGCGGGATGGCCGCGGGTGGCGGTGGGCCGGCCCTCGGGACGCCGGCCGCCGGCGACGGGGGCCCGGCCGACGACCCCGGCCCACATCTGCGGGGGCCTCTCCCCGAGGCCGGGGTCGCTTCGGCAGGGCGCGGTTGGTCCCGGCTGGTGCGCCCGAGGGCCGGCCCGGCGGGTCCGACCGGTGGTGCGGGGCCCGGCGGGCGTGCTCGCGACTGATGGGGTGGCGGCCCGATGGGCCCTGCTCCCGTCAGCGGGTGGTCGGTGGTGCCGTGCTGGGCCGCACTGCCAGTTCTGTGCCGAGCTCCGCGCGCGGTGAAGTGCTGTTGGTGGTGCGGGGCCGGGCGGGCGTGCTCGCGTCTGTGGGGATGGCGGGACTGGTCGACCGGAACGGGCTTGGCCCGTCCGTGGGTGGTCGGTGGTGCGGGGCCCGGCAGGCGCGCTCGGGGCTGGCGGGGTGGCGGCCCGATCCACGGGACGGGCCATGGTCCGTCAGCGGATGGCCGGTGGGGCGGTGCTCGACCGCACCACCAGTTCCGTGCCCAGCTCCACGCGCGGTGAGTCCGGGCGTTCGCCGCGGGCCAGTTTGAGGACCGTGCGGACCGCCAGCTTGCCCATGTCGGCGAGCGGCTGGCGCACGGTGGTCAGTGGGGGCGCCGACCAGCGGACTTCCGGAAGGTCGTCGAAACCCACCAGGCTCATGTCCTCCGGCACCCTCAGCCCGCGTCTCCTCAGCGCCTCGACCGCGCCGAGGGCCATCTGGTCGCTGGCCGCGAAGACGGCGGTCGGCGGCTCGGGCAGCTCGAGGAGCTTCTCGCAGCCGGCGAAGCCGGACTCCGGGTGGAAGTCGCCGGGTACGACCAGGGACTCGTCGGGGGTGAGCCCGGCGCCCTCGAGAGCGGCGCGGTAGCCGTCGTAGCGGGCCCGCGAGCACAGCAGCCGGGGCGGCCCCGCGATCAGGCCGATCCTGCGGTGGCCCAGCGACAGCAGGTGCTCTGTGGCCGCGAGCCCTCCCGACCAGTTGGCGGCGCCGATGGTGGGGGCGTCCAGTGCGGGGGAGCCGGCAGGGTCGACGACCACCAGAGGGACGCCCAGGGCGCGCAGCTCGTCGTGGAGGACCGTGTCCAGCGCCGAGGTGACGAGGACGACCCCGTCGGAGGCGCGGGCGCGCAGATTGCGCATCCACTCGCGTGCGTCGCCCGAGCGGCCGTGGATCGCGGAGACGACGGTGCCGACGCCCTCCGCGTGGGCGACCTCCTCGACACCGCGGATGATCTCCACGGCCCAGGGGCTGTCGAGGTCGTTGAAGACCAGATCGAGCAGGGCGGCGCGGGTGCCGGGTGCCGCGGGGCGCTTGCGGTAGCCGTACTGCTGGAGCAGTTCCTCGACGCGGGCGCGGGTGCGCGGGGAGACGTCCGACCGGCCGTTGACCACGCGGGACACCGTCGGCACCGAGACTCCGGCCTGCCGGGCGATCTCCGTGATGGTGACCCTGCCCCGGGGCTCGGCGCCGGCCTTCCCTGCTGTCACTTGCCCACCTCCGCGTCGGAACCTCGAAACTTCCAGGAGTCTTCCGGAAAAGTGGGGTCATACACAAGGCGTCACAGGGAGTGATCGCCGTAGGACATGCGTCGGGGCCGGTGCGCAGACGGACGCTGCGAGCCGGCCCCTCAGATCTCCGGGCGGTACGGCGGCCGCCCGGGCGTTTCAGGCGGCTGCCACCGCGACCGGGCGGTGCGGGGCGATGACCCGGCCGTCGGGCAGGAGCTCACCGGTGTCCTCGAAGAGCAGAACGCCGTTGCACAGCAGGCTCCAGCCCTGCTCCGGGTGGTGCGCCACGAGGCGGGCGGATTCCCGGTCGGCGGAGGCGGCGGTGGGACACGGTGGCTGGTGCTGGCACATTGGTGGGATCTTTCGCTGTGTTGTGGTCATGACGTCCCCCGTTGCGATAATTCAGTCGGAACCCAGTGTTGCCCTACGGGCGTCAATCCGCAGGTATTTCGCATCACCACTTCTTCACAGGTTGGAGACGCGTCACCCGGCCGGACGGTTCATCCCAACTGCACTGTCCCTTCGGATGGTTCGCAGTGGCCGGATAGGGCTAGTCCACCTGGTGTCGAGCCCGCGTCCGGCTCGTCGGAGCAATTATGCGCTCGTACGAGCAAATGGTCGTCTGTGAGATCCCTGGGGATTGTGTACGACCCTAATGTCACCGGAAACGGAGTCGTACCCCGCTACCCGGAATTCGGGGCGGGGTACGAGGGTGGTGGGCGAGGTGCGCGGGCGAGGATTCAGGCGGGCGAGCCCAGCAACGGGACCGGAGTCACCCGATGGGCCAGTACCGGGAGCAGTTCGGCTGCCCGGTGCGGGCGGTGGGCGGCGATGCCGGGTGGAGCCGGTGCCAGGGGGACGAGCAGGTCGGTGGCGGCGAGGTGGCCGGTGCCGGCGTCCGCGGCGCAGTCGCCGTGCAGCCACAGCGCGAGCATGTACAGGCCCGGGATCGAGAGCAGGCGGGGCTGATACGGCTGCTGCATCACCTCCGCCTGACGCAGTGCCCGCTCGGTGGACGCGATGTAGGGGCCCTCGAAGAAATGCGAGAAGGCCCAGCCGTCCGGGGTCAGCATGGTCTCGGCCGCGGCCACCGAGCGATCGCCGCAGCGGATCAGGAAACGCCACCCGGTCAGCCGGGTGGCGCTGCCGTCCAGGACGTGTACGGGTAGCGGGAGCTCGGGTGTGACGGGTCCCTGGGCGCGGAGCAGGGAGGGGGTTCGGGCCTCGCGGACCGCGGTGGGCGAGGCGAGTGCGGTGAGGACGGAGCGAAGTGCTGGGGCAGGAGCCGGGAGGACATGCAGCGGCATGGTGGGTCGCCTCTCATTCGACAGGCACGGTGGCGCGAGGGCGGGGGCGGACGGCGCTGTCAGCTCACGAAGGTCAGAGAGGCGTGGGCCGGGGTCCGGTGACGCGGGTGCGGGTGCGGGTGAGGACTGCGCCACGTCACCTGACGGCAGGATCCAGGACCGCGGGTGCCAACCCTCTGCCTTGTTCGCGAAGTTTATACGACATGTGTTCAGACAGTGTTTCGTCTAGCCGCTTCTGTCGCGCGGGGCAAGGGGCCATTCGGTCGGCGATACGCGAGAATGATCCCGATACCGTGCCTCTTCGTGGCGGTGACCTCGGGAAATGTTCGGGAAGTGGTCGGCCAATTCTCGTCGGCGTTTTTCACGAGTTCTTCTGGGCACTCGAAACTGCTGAGTGCTCCATGCCGAGTGAATGTGCCACCGGTCACTTCCGACAGGGTAGCGCGCTCGGGGCCGACGCGGGACGTTACCGATCGTTCCGGCTGGGCATCATCCCACCTGACTCATGACGCATCGAGGAGGGACCCTCCGATGGGGGAGAAGGTCGTGGCAGGCGGGTTCGACCTGTCCGATCGCCAGCGCTACCGCGACAAGCTCCGCAGGTGCCTGACGGGGCTGGAGCGGCTCCTGGCGGAGCAGCGGTTCGATCGTCCCCAGAACCTGATGGGGCTGGAGATCGAATTGAATCTGGTCGGCACCGACGGTATGCCGAGAATGCTGAATGGAGAGGTCCTCGAACGCATCGCAAGCCGAGATTTCCAAACAGAACTCGCCATGTTCAACCTGGAAGTCAACATAGCCCCACACAGGCTGGGTGGCAGGGTATTCGACCGGCTCGCCGAGGAACTCCGCACCTCGCTGGCGTATGCCGACCGTAAAGCGGGCGAGGTCGACGCGGGAATCGTGATGATCGGCATTCTGCCCACCCTCGACCGGGACGACCTGGTCTCCTCCAACCTGTCCGACGTCGACCGCTACACCCTGCTCAACGACCAGATCGTGGCCGCCCGCGGTGAGGACTTCGTCGTCGACATCGACGGGGTGGAACGCCTCACCTGCACCTCGAAGTCGATCGCCCCGGAGGCCGCCTGCACCTCCGTGCAACTGCACCTCCAGGTCACGCCGGGACGCTTCGCCGACGTGTGGAACGCCGCGCAGGCGGTGGCCGGCGTGCAGATAGCCGTCGGCGCCAACTCGCCCTTCCTGTTCGGGCGCGAGCTGTGGTGCGAGTCCCGTCCGCCGCTCTTCCAGCAGTCCACCGACACCCGTCCGCCGGAGCTGCAGGCCCAGGGAGTGCGGCCGCGCACGTGGTTCGGGGAGCGGTGGATCTCCTCGGCGTACGACCTCTTCGAGGAGAACCTGCGCTACTTCCCGGCCCTGCTGCCGATCTGCGACGAGGAGGACCCGCTGGAGGTCCTCGACCAGGGCGGGGTGCCCTCCCTCGCCGAACTCGTCCTGCACAACGGCACCGTGTACCGCTGGAACCGGCCCGTCTACGACATCGCCGACGGCGTCCCGCACCTGCGCGTCGAGAACCGCGTGCTGCCCGCCGGTCCCACCATCACGGACGTCATCGCCAACGCGGCCTTCTACTACGGCCTCGTCCGCGCCCTCGCCGAGGAGCCACGGCCGGTGTGGACCAGGCTGCCCTTCGAGGCGGCCACGGCCAACTTCGACGCGGCCTGCCGGTACGGCATCGACGCGCGCATGACGTGGCCCCGGCGCGGTCGCTACGGCGGCACGGTCGAGGTCGACGCGGTGACCCTCGTACGCGACGAACTGCTGCCGCTCGCCGACGCCGGCCTCGCCGGGTGGGGCGTCGAGCGCGCCGACCGGGACCTCTACCTCGGGGTGATCGAGGAGCGGTGCCGGCGCCGGGCCAACGGGGCCTCCTGGCAGGCGGCGACGTTCCACCGGGCACTGGAGGCGGGACTGTCGCGGGACGCGGCGCTGGCGGCCACGACCCGGCGGTACGGCGAGCTGATGCACCAGGGAGAGCCGGTGCACACCTGGCCGGTGGGGCTGCCGGAACCGGTTCCGCTGGGGTGAGGGCCTGGGCGACGCGCGGAGTCAGTCGCCGGCGCTGCCGCCCTGGGCACCCGCGGCCACGATCGCCTTCAGGATCACCGTGTGGATCTGGGCGGGGTCGTTGACCTGCTGGCCGGAGCCGCCGGTGGCCTCGGCGAGCTGTTCGGCCTCCGCGCGGTCGGCGTCGGGACCCACCGCGATCACGATCAGGGGGACCGGGCGCTCGGGGCTGGAGAGTTTCTCCAGTTCGGAGACCAGCGCTCCGCGCGAGATGCTGCCGGGGTCCTGGTTGACGCCGTCGGTCAGGACGACCAGCGCGTTGAACTTGCCCTCGGCGTAGGAGGAGGTCGCCGCCTTGTACGCGGCGAGCGTGGTGTCGTACAACCCCGTCGCTCCGCCCGGCACCGGCTCCAGGCCGCCGAACGCCGCCGACAGCCGCTCGCGTTGGGTGCCCGCCCCGTCCGCGCTGTCGCCCAGGCGGTCCGTCGGTACCAGGACCTTGTAGTCCTTGTCGCCGTCGAGCTTGGTGGAGAACTCCCACAGGCCGATCTCGTCCTCCTGGGTGAAGGTCGCGAGGGCCTGGAGGAGGGACGCCTTGGTGACGTCCATCCGGGAGCGGCCGGTGCCCGGCACGGTCTCCGACATGGAGGAGGAAGCGTCCACGACCGTGGTGATCCGCGCACTCTGCACGGTGATCGTCCAGGTGCCGAGGGCCTCCTGGAGCGCCGCCGCCGAGGCGGGCTCGCCGGCGGGTTCCGTGTACGGCTGCGGCACCTCGCCACCGGCCTTCGCGACCAGCGTCTTCGACACCTGGTCGTCGGAGGTGCGGAACCCCCGGTCCGTCAGCAGCTGTTCCTGCTCGGGCTTGCGCAGGTAGGTCATGAAGCGGATCGCCGCGCGGCTCTCGTCGGTGGTCAGTCGGGTCTCGTCGACCAGCGCGTAGGGGTAGTCCAGCCGCGGTGAGCCGTCCTTGGGATAGAAGAAGTCCAGACCGCCCCCGGACTGCGCCGAGGAGTTGTGGGCGAAGGCCGCCTGCTCGGACAGGACCAGCGCCTGATTGCGCTTCGGATTGCCCTGCTCGGTGCCCGAGGAGTCCCGCGGCAGCGTCTCCACGAGCTGGCCGTCGCTGTCGGAGATGCGCTGCGAGAGGGCCTTCATCATGGCCGCGGCCCGCGTTTCCCCGCCCGCGGCCTCGCTCGCCGCACTCGTGAGCCGGGTGAGCGCGAGCAGCCCGGTCGCGCTGCGCGCTGGGTCGGCGGCGCCCAGCTTGAGGGAGTCGTCCTGCAGGGTGGCGCCCGCCAGCTCGAGCCAGCCGTACGTCTTCTTCGGCCAGCCCAGCGACTTCGCGGCGGCCGGCACCATCGCCATCCCGACCGGGCTGGAGGCCACGTTGCCGACCCGGGCCACCTCCGTCGCGTCGCCGTCCGCGGAGATCTGCTCCACCCACACGTCCGAGTCCGGCACCCACACCTGCACGCCGGGGTCCTTGCCGGCCGCGAGCGTGTCCCTGACCTTGTACGACTCGCGCGCGGTCACCGTGATGTCGACACAGCGTCCGTCGGAGGTGAGGTTCTCGTCCCGGGCCCGCTCGGCGGCGCTGCGCAGGGCGGGGGCGACGTCGGGGGAGGCGGCGAGCCTGAGCCGTACCGCCTCGTCCCGGCAGGAGGAGCCGAAGGAGAGCAGACCGCCCTGCACGGCGGCTGCCGTCCCGCCGGCGATGGTCAGGACGAGGACCGTCGCGATGGCCACGGTACGGCGGCGCGCACGTGGGCGGGGGTCGCTGCCGCCCGCCCCATACTGATCGGGCAAGCTGTGACGTCCCATGGCGGTGGTGCCCTCCCCTGTCGATCTCCGTGCCGGCACGGCCGTATACGGCAGGAAAGAGGGAGGCACGCCCCCGTACGGCGTCCGTCCCCCCGACGGCCTTGCGCACGATCTTCGTCATTTCTTTCGAAGGACCCTAGCGGGGTGGCGATGGGGATGAGGCTGGATTACTCAACTGGAGGCAGGTGTGCAGGCGGAGGAAGGGGCAGTGGCCGATTCTTTTCCGCAGAGGGCGCTCTCGCGGAGATTCTTCCGTGACGAGACGCTGCTCGTTCTGGGGCTTTCGCTCGGTGCGAGTGGTGTGTCCGCGCTGATCAGTTTTGTCGGATCGGTCACCAAACCAGGGGGTCTCAAGGACCAGGCGGCGACCCTCAACGCCTCGGCCGCGCCGGGCCGTCCCTGGCTGGATCTCGCCTGGCAGCTCTTCGGGATCGCGTCGGCCCTGGTGCCCGTGCTGCTCGTCGCGCACCTCCTGCTGCGCGAGGGGCAGAGCCTGAGAACCCTCGGCTTCGACCGCACCCGGCCCGGGATCGACCTCGCCCGCGGGGCCGGGATCGCGGCCGTGATCGGCAGCACCGGTATCGCCTTCTACCTGGCCGCGCGTGGTCTGGGCTTCAACCTCACCGTGGTGCCCGAGGCGCTGCCCGACGTGTGGTGGAAGTACCCCGTGCTGATCCTCTCGGCGATGCAGAACGCGATCCTCGAAGAAGTGATCGTCGTCGGCTATCTGCTGCGCCGGCTCCACCAGCTGGGCTGGACCCCGGGCACCGCGCTGGTGGCCAGTTCCGTACTGCGGGGCAGCTACCACCTCTACCAGGGCATCGGCGGCTTCATCGGCAACATGGTGATGGGCGTGGTGTTCGTCTACCTGTACCGCCGGTGGGGGCGCGTGGGCCCCCTGGTGGTGGCGCATTCCCTGCTCGACATCGGGGCGTTCGTGGGCTACGCGCTCCTCGCGGGGAAGGTGGGCTGGCTGCCGACCGCGTGATCAGGCGAGCAGCTCGCCCTCGATGACCGTGACCGCGCTGCCGGTCAGCAGCGTGCGCCCGCCGCGCAGCCCGGTGCGGACCCGGCCGGAGCGCGGCGAGGCCTGCAGCCCGGTGAGATCCGTACGGCCGAGACGCTCCGACCAGTAGGGGGCCAGTGCGGTGTGGGCGCTGCCGGTGACCGGGTCCTCGTCGATGCCGACGTTCGGGAAGAAGCAGCGGGAGACGAAGTCGTAGCCCAGGTCCGGGTTCTCGGCGCGGGCTGTGGCGATCACGCCGCGCTCCGAATAGGCGGTCAGGGCCTTGAGGTCGGGGCGCAGGGCGTGGACGGATTTCTCGTCGGCCAGTTCGAGCAGCAGGTCACCGATGTTCGGGCCGGTGTCGAAGGCGGTGAGCGGTTCGGCGCCCAGCGCCTCGGCGACGCCCTCGGGAAGGTCGACCGGGGTCAGCGGGGCCGTCGGGAAGTCCAGGGTGATCGAGCCGTCCCCGCCCGGGGTGGCGACGAGGACACCGCTGCGGGTGGCGAACCGCACCGGGCCCTCGTGGGCATCCGTGCTGTACAGGACGTGGGCCGTGGCGAGCGTCGCGTGGCCGCACATGTTCACCTCGGTGGCGGGTGTGAACCAACGCAGCGCCCAGTCGGCCTCGCCGTCCCCGGGGAGCCGGTGGGCGAAGGCCGTCTCGGCGTGGTTGACCTCCAGGGCGATGTTCTGGAGCCGGTTGTCGTCCGGGAAGGCGTCGTCCAGGAGCAGGACCCCGGCCGGGTTGCCGGTGAAGGGGCGGTCGGTGAAGGCGTCGACGATTCGGATACGCATGGTCCGACGGTACGAGGTGATCTTGCGGCCTGGACAAGGCCAATCCGGGGTCGCTGGACCGTTTTCCGTGCCGGGATCCGGGGCGCGGCGTCCTCGTGATCGGCGGCGGAGCCGACGGCCGGAGGCTGCGCGGGCGTCGCGGCGGCCACCCGCCTGACGCGGCGCGACGAGGTGACGGTGACGCTGATCACCGTCGACTACTGCTCGACGTGTCCGCCCCGGACGTCGTCCTGATGAGCGACGGCGCCGGCGTCGAGCAGGCCGCGCCGGGGGAGTGTCCGTCTGCCCATTGCGCTCTCGGTGGCGAGCATCCATTATCAGGAATCCTGTTAGTTTAACTCTGTAGCGATGGGTGTTCAGTCATGGCGTTCAGCTCCCGAATCCAGGCCAGAGGGATCCAGCTCCTGCTCGGACGCGTGATGTCCCGCGTACACAAGGACCTGCGCTTCACCGACGTCCCGGCGCGTACCGAGAGCCTTCGGGTGGAGACCGGTGCCGGACCGGTGACATGCACCGTCTACCGTCCGCCGGTCACCACGGACACCCCCGCCCCCGTGTACGTCAACTTCCACGGCGGCGGGTTCGTGGTCGCCCGGCCCGAGCAGGACGATCACATCTGCCGCTACATAGCCGCCACGGCCGGCTGTGTCGTGATCAACGTCGACTACGCGGTCGCGCCGCAGCGGCCGTTCCCCACACCCGTCACCCAGGCCTACGACGTCACCGCGTGGGTCGCCGAGAACGGCGCCGTCGGTGGCTGGGACGGTTCACGGCTCGCCGTGGGCGGACACAGTGCCGGGGCCAACCTGACGGCCGCGGTCTGCCACCTGGCCAGGGAACGCGGCACCTTCTCTCCCCGGCTCCAGATCATCGACTCGGCACTGCTGGACCAGGTCCCCGATCCGGCCACCAAGCGGTCCCTCATCGAGAAGCCGCTGCTCACTCCGCAGATCATGCGGATTTTCACCGCCGCCTATGTCCCCGATCCCGCCGACCGCGCCCGCCCGCTCGCCTCGCCCGCCCTCGCCGACGACCTCGCGGGTCTTCCTCCCGCCCTGGTCATCACCGCGGAGAACGACCGCCTGCGCGACGAGGGGGACGCCTACGCCAAGGCTCTGGAGGCCGCAGGCGTTCCGGTCACCCACCGCGTCTTCGAAGGCGTCGACCACTACTTCACCCACACCGGCCCGGTACCGGCCGGCAAGGAGGCCATCGACCTGATGGCCACAGCGTTGCGCGACGCCTTGAGCTGACCTTCGCGTTCCTTGCCTTCCCGATCCGGGTCGTGCAGACACCGGCCCGGGAAGTGACACACACCGCGCGACCAGCGGAACAGTCATCGCGTACTCGGTTCACCGTCCTGCCCTACCCGAAGGGCCTTGCCATGCGATCGGTTCCGATATATCGTTGACGCATCGCGACAGATCAACGATGGAATGGAGTGATTGCGATGCGTTCCCACGGATTCGAGCGTGGACATGGTGGAGCCGGTCGTCGGGGCCGTGGTGGTCCCGAGAGCCTGCGAGGTGCCTTCGGGCCCTTCGGTCCGGGCGGTCCCGGTGGCCCCGGCTTCGGAGGGCCGGGCTTCGGCCCCGGGCCCTGGGGGCCGAGGGGTCGGGGCGGACCCAGGGGGAGGGCGCGGCGCGGTGACGTGCGGGCCTCGATCCTGGCCCTGCTCAAGGACCGGCCCATGCACGGTTACGAGATGATCCAGGAGATCGCCGAGCGCAGCGGCGGGGCGTGGAAGCCCAGCCCCGGCTCGGTGTACCCCACCCTCCAGTTGCTGGAGGACGAGGGGCTGATCGCCAGTGAGAGCGAGGGCGGCAAGAAGCTGTTCGCGCTCACCGAGGCCGGCCGTACCGCGGCCGACGAGGGCCCCGACGCGCCGTGGGAGGAAGCCTCCCGTGGCATCGACTTCGAGGCGCTCGGCGAGATCCGGCAGGCCGGCTTCGGCCTGATGGAGGCCTTCGGGCAGGTCTGGAAGACCGGCAGCAAGGAACAGCGCGAGAAGGCGCTGGCCGTCATCAACGAGGCCCGCAAGAAGCTGTACCTCATCCTCGCCGACGAGGACTGAGCCGAGGCCGGGCAGTCGTACGGCGATCAGAAGGCGCCCCGCGGAGCGATCCGCGGGGCGCCTTCCCGTGCGCGGCGCGCATGTGCGGCGCTCATTTCTGCAGCGCTCACTCCACCAGTCCGGCCAGCTTCCGCAGCGACTCGTTCAGTGCGGCGGTCCCCGAGTCCTTCAGTTTGCCCGCCATCAGCGAGACGGCGGCGCCCGTGAACTCGCCGTCGATGCGGACCGTGGTGGCGTCACCGTCGGGGGTCAGGGTGTAGCGCGTGGCGACGTTCACCGCCATCGGGCCCTTGCCCCGGATGGCGAACAGCCGGGCCGGCTCCACCTGGTCGATGGTCCACTCGACCTCGGCGGGGAAGCCCATCAGCTTCATGTTCTCCTGGAAGGTTCCGCCCGGCTCGAGAACCGTCGGGCCGCCCTTGGGGAAGTTGGTGTGGGTCGCGTTCCACTCCCCGTACGCGGACCAGTCGGTGAGCTGGGCCCAGACCTTCTCCGCGGGTGCCGGGATGCGTGCCTCCGCGCTGATTTCCGCCATGCGGCCACCTCTTCGTGTCGGGCTGTGGTGTCGCGGAAAGTAGCCGCAGGGGGCGCAACATTCAATACTGATGAACCGTCAGAAAAGCGTAGAGGCGGATTCAGCCCACCTGCCGTATCGCCGCCGCGTCGAACAGGTCCCACGCGCGCGGTAACGCGCTCTCGTCGTGGCAGTGCCACGCCTCCCAGAACAGGTCGGCGAGCAGTGCGTCCTCCGGGGCGTACACCCGGTACACGTACTGCTTGCCGTCCACGGCCGGCAGTGCCACCAGCCAGCTCCTGCTCTTCATGTCTGTGGGGGACGAGGGACGTCGTATCGCGGTTGCGCAAGGGGCGCCCGGCAGCGTGGTGCGCGCCTACCGGGGCCGAAAGGCTTGATCTCATCCGTAAGGAGGAGATTCCGGCTCCGGGATCCGCTCTCCGTGGGACGCAAAGATGCTTCCCCTCGGGGATGACCCGATGCGGTGAGGCTGATGGGGTGGGGGATGTGCACCCCCGTATCCCCCGGCAGTCGGCCCGCGAGCAGAGCGGCCCGCCACCGGTCAGTCCGAACGGCGATGTCAGGCTCAGCGCGGAACTGACAGCGGTGGTGTCCGGTGCCCGCAGGCGCGCGCTGAGGGACGGGGACCGGCAGATCGACACGGCCCATCTGCTGCACTCACTGCTGGACGCCGACGCCGAGGCCTACGCCGTCTTCGACGCGGAACCCCAGTTGCCGAGGCTCCTCGGTTATCTCGTGCAGCGCAGCATCGGCTACGGACTGCGCTGGCAGGGCACCGTCGAGGACTCCGGCGCCGTCCCCGCGGTGACGACGGCCGAGGGCTTCTCACCGCTCGCCGCGGGCGCGATGGAATACGCCTGCGCCCGGGCCGAGCACCGCGCCGACGGACCCGCCCGCGGGATCGATCTGCTCGCGGCGATCCTGGTGGACCCCGAGTCCCGGGCCGTCGAGGTGCTGACCCGGGCCGGAATCGACGCCCGTGCCGTGTTCGCGCGGATCGACGACCGTCTGCCCGGAGGCCTGTGGGGCGGCCCTCCACGGTCCAGCCGCTGAGACAGGAGTCATTGGGGGTGACGCTCATGTCATCCCCTGTCATCATGGTCCGGTGCATACGTCTGAGAGCAGCAGGGCCGGCGAGGGCAAGGGCGTCGGACTCGGTCTCGCGCTGGTGTCCGCGCTCGCCTTCGGCGGATCCGGGGTGGCGGCCAAGCCGTTGATCGAGGCGGGCCTCGATCCGCTGCACGTGGTGTGGCTGCGGGTGGCGGGCGCCGCCCTGGTGATGCTGCCGCTCGCCGTCCGCCACCGCGCGCTGCTGCGCAGCCGTCCCGCCCTGCTCGCCGGCTTCGGGCTGCTCGGCGTGGCCGGCGTGCAGGCCTTCTACTTCGCCTCGATCTCCCGCATCCCCGTCGGTGTCGCCCTGCTCGTCGAGTACCTCGCCCCCGCCCTGGTGCTCGGCTGGGTGCGGTTCGTGCAGCGACGGCCCGTCACCCGCGCGGCCGCGCTCGGCGTGGTCCTCGCCGTCGGCGGGCTCGCGTGTGTCGTCGAGGTCTGGTCGGGTCTGAGCTTCGACGCCCTCGGACTGCTCCTCGCGCTCGGCGCCGCCTGCTGCCAGGTCGGCTACTTCGTCCTCTCCGACCAGGGCAGCGACTCCGGTGAGGCCCCCGACCCGCTCGGTGTGATCGCGTACGGCCTTCTCGTCGGGACCGCCGTCCTGACCGTCGTGGCCCGCCCCTGGACCATGGACTTCTCCGTCCTCGCGCAGCGCGCCGACATGAACGGCACCCCGGTCGCGGCCGGTCTGCTGCTCGGCTGGATCGTGCTGATCGCCACCGTCCTCGCCTACGTCACCGGGGTGGTCTCGGTGCGCAGGCTCTCACCGGCGATAGCCGGGGTCGTGGCCTGTCTCGAAGCGGTCGTCGCGACCGTCCTCGCCTGGGTGCTGCTCGGCGAACACCTCTCGGCACCGCAGATCGTGGGTGGCGCGGTCGTCCTCCTCGGCGCTTTCATCGCGCAGTCCTCGACCCCGGCCAAGGGCTCCGTGGAACCGGTCGCGGCAGGCGGCGCCGAAAGTCGGTTGTCCGCCCGGGAGAACGCCGCCTAGGCTCCCGGATCATGCATACGCGCACGCTCATCGTCTCTCCGCCGGCCGCCTGAGGCGGGCCCTCCGGAGACCACGCCCGGCCATGCCGCCGGGCTGAACGGTGCTGCCCGCAGACGAAGTCCGCGGACCCCGCCACCGAGCGGGCGTCCTCTTCCGAACTTCCGCGCCTCGGCGCAACTGCGGAGAGAACACGTGTCGCATGCTTCTTCAGGCCTGCCCCTCGGGCGAGGCCTCATCTATCTGATCGTCGCCGGTACCACCTGGGGCACCGCGGGAGCGGTCGCCTCGCTGGCCTACCGGACCAGTGACCTGGGCCCGGTGGCCCTGTCCTTCTGGCGCTGCACGGCCGGGCTGGCGGTGCTGCTCGCCGTCCGTCTCGTACGGCCACGCGCGCGTACGGCCGTCTCGGAACCGCTCGGCCGCAGGGCCCTGCGGCTCGGCGCGTCGGGCGTCGGTCTGGCGGTGTTCCAGACCGCCTACTTCGCCGCCGTACGGTCCACCGGGCTCGCCGTGGCCACCGTCGTCACCCTCGGCGCCGGTCCCGTGCTCATCGCGCTCGGGGCACGCCTGGCCCTGGGGGAGCGGCTCGGGAGCAGCGGAGTCGTCGCCGTCACCGGAGCCCTCGCCGGACTCCTGGTGCTGACGCTGGGCGGCGCGGAGGCTTCCGTACGTCCCCTGGGTGTGCTGCTCGGGCTGCTCTCGGCGGCCGGCTGCTGTGTGATGACCCTGGTCACGCGCGCGTCCCGGGCGGAGTCCTCCGGAACGTCCGTGGGGGTGTTCGCGGTCACCAGTCTCTGTCTGCTGCCCTTCGCGCAGGCCGAGGGCCTGGTCCCGCACACGGCCCGACCGGCCCTGCTCCTGGTCCTGTTGGTCTACTTGGCGACCGTCCCCACGGCTCTCGCCTACGCCCTCTACTTCGCGGCCGCCGCGGTCGTCCGCTCCACCACCGTCTCCGTGATCATGCTGCTGGAACCGGTGAGCGCGGCGGTCTTGGCCGTCGTGCTGTTCGGCGAGCGCCTCACTGCGACCACCGTCGTCGGCACCTTGCTGATGCTGGGCGCGGTCGCGGGGCTCGCGGTGACGGAGGCGCGTGGGCCCGCGTGACGCACCGAGGGGGCCCTTCTGTCCGAAGGGCCCCCTCGCTCAGGCCCGCTGCCGCCGCAGCAGATGCTCGCGCGCCGCCGCGTCCCCGGGACCGCCCCGGTCCGCCAGCTCCTCCGCGATCCGGTCCTGCACCTGAGCCGTCCGCTTGCCGGCGTACTTGAACTTCGCCCGCACACCGGTCACTTCGAGACGCAGTCCGCGAATCCCCGACAGCTGCCGCCCGAACGGCACCTCGTCCGCCGCCACCCGCGCGGTGCCGCCCTCCGGCTGGAAGTGACCAACCTGGTGGTTCAGGAGCACGGCCTTCTCGGCCGGGTCGTCCACCACGTGGGCCCGGCACCGCAGTTGGACCGCCGCGTAGAAGCTCGTGGGCGTGCCGTGTTCGGACGGTACGTCCGGGTCGGCCTGCCACGGGCCCGGGACGTACGCGTAGTCGTCGACCACGCTCAGCACGACGTCCGGGCTCGCCTCCAGTGCGCCCCACAAGGGGTTGGGCCGCGCGAGGTGTGTCAGGGCCTCGCCCCGCGAGGGGTCGTAGGAGAAATGCAGCGGCTGGACGAACGGGGGCTCGCCCGCAGGACCGTTGACGGCGAGCTGCCCGAAGTCGTGGACGGACAGCCACTGCTGCCACTCGGCGTCGTCGCGGGCCGCGTCCCAGGGATGGATCAGCATCACAGCACCGCCAGGTAGTCCGGGACCTCGGTGCCGGGGGCCAGGCCGGCGTCGGCGACCGGGGTGCCGTAGCCCTTGCGCAGCGGGACCACACCGGCCCAGTGGGGGAGGGCGAGGTCCTCGGGCTCGTCGTTGACCCCGCCGGTGCGGAGCTTGGCGGAGACCTCGTCGAGGTCGAGGCGGATGACGGCGGTGGCGGCGAGTTCCTTCTTGTTGGCGGGGCGGGAGTCGAGGGCGCGCCCCGGCACCACATGGTCGACCAGCGCGTCGAGGGCGAGGCGCTTCTCCTCGGGGTCCGTGACGTCGTACGCGAGTCCGTGTACCACCACGGACCGGTAGTTCATCGAGTGGTGGAAGGCCGAGCGGGCCAGGATCAGCGCGTCGACGTGCGTGACCGTCAGGCAGACCGGCAGTCCCGGGTCGGCCTGGCCGGTCATCCGCAGCGGGCGCGAACCCGTCGAGCCGTGGACGTAGAGCCGCTCGCCCACCCGGCCGTACAGCGTGGGCAGGACCACCGGGGCGCCGTCCCGGACGAAGCCGAGGTGGCAGACGTAGCCCTCGTCGAGTATCGAGTGCACCAGTTCCCTGTCGTACGAGGCCCGGTCGGGGGAGCGTGTCGGGACGGTGCGGTCGGTCGGCGCGTAGGCGGTCGGCTCCGGCGTGGTCGCGGTGGTCCCCTGCATTGCCGTCTCCATTGCACTAGTGCATAATCTGCTTTGTGCTAGGAGAATATCGGATCCAAGGCCGACGCGCATCGGAGATTGCGGCGAGCGTCGAGAGCGCGGTGGGTGCCGGAGAGCTGGCGCCGGGGCAACTGCTGCCTCCCATGCGGGAGTTGGCGGTGGAGCTCGGGGTGAATCCCAATACGGTCGCGGCCGCCTACCGCACCCTGCGCGAGCGCGGGGTCATCGAGACCGCCGGGCGAAGGGGCAGTCGGGTGCGGTCGAAGCCGGCCACCACGGGACGCGACGACATCCGGGTGGAGGTCCCGGAGGGCGTGCGGAACGTGGCGAACGGCAACCCGGACCCGGCGCTGCTGCCCCCGCTGGCGCCGGCCTTCGCCGCCGCCGCCGAACAGGGCGACCGGGAGCCGGTCCTGTACGGAGAGGCGACCGTGGACCCGGAACTGGCCCGCCTCGCGCGAGAGGCACTGGACGCGGACGGCGTTCCGCAGGGCCCTCTCGCCGTCGCCTCCGGCTCCCTGGACGTGGTCGAGCGCGTCCTGGCCGCCCACCTCAAGCCGGGCGACACGGTCGCCGTGGAGGACCCCGGCTGGGGCAGCCTCCTCGACCTGGTCCCGGCACTGGGCCTGCGCGTCGCCCCGGTGGGCGTGGACGACGAGGGCCCGCGCGCCGACGAGGTACGCAAGGCCCTGGAGTCGGGCGCCCGCGCCCTGATCATCACCGACCGGGCCCAGAACCCGACCGGCGCCTCGGTGACCGCCACGCGTGCGCGTGCCCTGCGCGCCGTCCTCGAGGACCACCCGGACATCCTCCTCATCGAGGACGACCACGGCCACGGCATCGTCGACCTGCCCCTTCACCCCCTGGCCGGAGTCACCCTTCACTGGGCCTTCGTCCGCTCGGTGGCCAAGGCCTACGGCCCCGATCTGCGCCTGGCCGTCCTCACCGGCGACGAGGTCACGGTCGACCGCGTCCACGGCCGCCACCGCCTGGGCCCCGGCTGGGTCAGCCGCATCACTCAGCGGGCGGTGGTGCACCTGTGGGCCGGCGGCGTACTGGACACGGCGGAGGTGGCGGCGGCGTACCGCGAGCGCCGCGACCGGCTGATCGGCGCACTCGCGGAACGCGGAGTCGAGGCGCACGGCCGCAGCGGTCTCAACGTGTGGATCCCGGTCCCGGACGAGACGGGTGCGGTGTCCCGCCTCCTGCACGCGGGGTGGGCCGTGGCCCCGGGTGCCCGCTTCAGGATGAGCGCACCGCAGGGGATCCGCGTGACCGTAGCGACTTTGACGGCAGCGGAGGTCGCCCCCTTGGCGGACGCGATCGCGAGGGCCTTGGGTCCCTCGGCCACCCGGAATGTCGTCTAGGGGAAGGTGGGCTGCCTTCTGCATGCGGGTCCGGCGGTGGCCCCCGGCGGTCGCTTGAGGATGGGCACACCGCAGGGGGTGACCGTGACGCTGTTGCTGGCGGACGCGATCGCGAACGCTGTAGGCCCCTGCACCACCCGGAACCATGTGCAGAGGGGGACGGTCGACCTACCCAGGGGCGCGGGGAACAGCGCGACCGGCCACTACGAGCCCGCGGCCGCCACGATCCGCACACCCCCTCAGCCGCGGCGGGGCGCCTGAGTCAGCGCCGCCCCCGCGAGTACGATCACCGCACCCACTGGCGTCGACCAGCTCAACGACTCGCCGAGCACGGCGACTCCGGCCCCCGTGGCGATGACCGGAATGAAGTACGTGACCATCTGCGCGGTGGTCGGCCCCACCTCGGCGACCAGCCCGTACTGCACCAGCAGGGCCAGCCCCGTCCCCAGCGCACCCAGCGCCGCGATCGCGAGCAGCGGCAGCACGTCGACATGGGTAGGTATCCCGGAGAACAGCGAAGTGACGACCGCCAGTTGAACCGTGGCCAACAGCAACTGCGCCCCCATCAGGGACATATGGGAGTACCCCACACCGGCCAGGGTCCGACGCACGTAGATCCACCCGATCGGATAGCTGAGCGAGGCCAGCAGGGCCATCGCCGTCCCCCTGGCGTCCAGCCCGCTGAACCCCTGCCAGGCCCCGAGAACCGTCAGCACCCCCAGAAACCCGAGCCCGAGCCCGGCGACCCGCACGCGCGTGGGCCGGTCCTCGGACAGCGCGACGACGGACAGGACCATCCCCCACAGCGGCGAGGTCGCGTTGCAGATCCCCGCCAGCGTGGACGGGATCGTCAACTCCGCGTAGGCGAAGAGCGAGAACGGCAGTGCGTTGAGCAGGAACCCCGCGACCGCCAGATGACCCCACGTCCGCACCCCGCGAGGGAGCCGCTCCCGCCGCACCGCCATCGCCGCCGCGAGCACCAGCGTCCCGAACACCAGCCGCCCGAGCGTGACCTGGAAGGGCGCGTACCCCCCGGTGCCCACCTTGATGAGGAGAAAGCTGAACCCCCAGATCAGCGAGAGCGCACCGAAGCGCAGGCGCCAGTCGAGGGCGGGGCGGCGGGAGATCCGCGTCGGGGCTTCGGTGACGGTCGCGGTGGTCATGCCGACCACGATCCGGCACACGATCTCGTAGCACAAGCGAGTTTTTGAGCGAGATATCTCGTAGTATTGCTTACATGTTGAACCTGGAGCGCCTGCGCACCCTCGACGCCCTCGCCCGGCACGGCTCGGTGAGCGGCGCCGCCGAGGGCCTGCACATCACGACCTCGGCGGTCTCACAGCAGATGTCCAAGCTGGAGCGCGAGGTCGGCCAGCAGCTCCTCGCCAAGAACGGCCGGGGGGTGCGGCTCACCGACGCCGGCCGGCTCCTCGCCGACCACGCGGCACGCATCCTGTCCCAGGTGGAACTCGCCCAGTCCGACCTGGAGGCCCAACGCGGCCAGGTGGTGGGGGAGTTGAGACTCGCCGCGTTCCCGACCGCCGTACGCGGACTGTTCCCGGCCGCGATCGCGGCCCTGCGCTCGGCGCATCCGGGCTTGCGGATCAGCTCGCGCGAGATGGAGCCGGAACCCGCGGTCCTCGCCGTGATCCGCGGTGACTACGACCTCGCGATCGTCCTGGACTGGTACAACAAGCCGCTGCCCATGCCCGACGGACTGGTGAAGGCCTCCATCGTCGACGACACGGCCGACGTGGCGATGCCCGCGACCCACCGCCACGCGCACCGGAGCGAGGTCGACCTGGAGGACTTCGCCGACGACGACTGGGTCACCTGGGGCGAGGGCGAGTTCTGCGACGAGTGGCTGATGCACACCCTGCGTTCCAAGGGCGTCGAACCGCGTGTCGCGCACCGCGCGGAGGAGCATCCGACCCAACTCGCGCTGGTCGGCGCCGGTCTCGGGGTGTGCGTGGCGCCCCGGCTCGGGCGCGGGCCGATCCCGGAGGGCGTGCGGACCGTGCCCGTACGGCAGTCGGTCAGCCGTCACATCTACGCCGTGTGGCGCGCGGACGCCGACCGCCGCCCGTCGATCCGGGCGGCGGTCGAGGCGCTGAAGTCGGCGGCGGGGAAGGCCGTTCGAGCCTGAGGCCTACGCCGGGCCCAGCTTGCGGAAGTCCCAGGAGACGATCTTCTCGGGGGTCAGCCGTATCCAGGCGTGCCGGCCGTCGTGCGGCATCTCCTCCAGGTGGAAGTTCTTGCGCGCGAACAGCGTCTCCGGGACGTCGAGTTCCGCGCGCAGCTCTCCGGTGCGCGGAGCCTCGCCCACGAAGTCCACGGTCCCGGACAGCTCCACGCCCTGTAGCTCGTCGTACTCCTCACCCGTGTCGACCACGATCGCGACCCGTGGATCGCGGCGCAGATCGGTCCAGCGCTTGCTGCGCACGACGGAGTACAGCCACAGCGAGGTGCCGTCCCAGGCGAACCAGAGCGTGCTCACATGCGGAGCGCCGTCGGCGGAGACGGTGGCGACCCGGCAGGTGCGCTGGCTGGTCAAGAACTCGTCGAGCTCGCCCGGCGTCATCATGATCTTCCGGCCGCGGCGCTGAGTGGCGGTCATGCATCCCCCTCTTTCTCTCACGTCGTGTCAGAGGAGAGATCCTCTGACATCACGTCAGAAAAGGATGGGTCGTCTTCCGTCCCGACGCAATGGTGGCTACTGTCACCGGCTCCGGGCCGTCGGCGACCAGGGGGAACCGTGCCGTCGTACGAACAACTCAGCGAACTCCTCGCTCCCGAGAGCACTGTCCTGCTCACCGTCGAGTGCCAGCAGGGCGTCGTCGGGCCGGAGAGCGCGCTGCCCGAACTCGCCCGTGAGACACGGACCTCGGGTGCCCTCGCCAACGTCGCCCGACTGGTCGCCGCCGCGCACGCGAACAGGGTCCAGGTGATCCACGCGATCGCCGAACGCCGTCCGGACGGGCGCGGCGCCAACCGCAACGCCCGCCTCTTCCGTGCCGCCGAACGCCTGCCCGTCCAGCAGCTGTCCGGGACCACCGCGGTGCGGGTGGCGGCCCCGATCGAGGTGAGCGAGGAGGACTTCGTCGTACGACGGCTGCACGGACTCTCGCCGATCCAGGGCACCGAGGTCGACGCGCTCCTGCGCAACCTCGGCTGCCGCACCCTGGTGGTGACCGGAGTCTCCGCCAACGTGGCCGTCCCCAACGCCGTGTTCGACGCCGTGAACCGCGGGTACACCGCCGTGGTGGTGACGGACGCCATCGCCGGGGTGCCCTCCGACTACACCCCGGCGATGATCCGTCACACGCTTGCCCTGGTCGCCACCCTCGCGACCACGGACGAGGTGCTGGTCGGCTTCGGGCACACCCGGCGCACACGGGTCACGCCAGCGTGATCGAGTCCCCGCTCACGGTGATCTGCTCGGCGGGCAGGGCCTTGGTCGCGGGACCCTTCTTGACGCTGCCGTCCTCGACCGAGAACTCGCTGTTGTGGCACGGACAGTGGATGACGCCGTTGGCCACACTGCCCACCGCGCAGCCTGCGTGCGTGCACTTGGACGAGAAGGCCTTGTAGGTGCCCGCCGTCGGCTGGGTCACCACGACGCCCTGGTCCTTGAAGATCGTTCCGCCGCCCTCGGGGATGTCGGAGGTCTTCGCCAGGACGGTGCCGCCGGAGCCGCTGCCGGAGCTCGAGCTCGAACCTCCACCGCTCGCGTTCGCACCCGCCTGGGTGCTCGAGGAGGAGTCGGAGGAATCGTCGCCCGATCCGCACGCGGTCAGCGCGACGGCGAGTCCCGCCGCGCCCACCGCCGCCACGACGGTACGACGAGCAGGAGCCGGAACGGGATGGGGCAGTTCGCTGGTCATGCTGACATTCCTTCCAATGCGGACGTGGTGGAGCTGTCCATGGGTACGGTCGCCCGACTCGGGTTGTTCAGACGATGTCGAGATCTAAACGTGTTCGCGATCAGCAGCGGGTAAAGCGGAGCTGTCGCTTCACTGTCGGCCAGTAACCTGGGGCGATGCTCAAGGAAGCCATCGCGACCCGCTACATCACGCCCCTGCGCGAGGGCGGCTCGCTGCCGGGGCTCGTCGAGGCCGACGACCGCGGGACGTACGTCATCAAGTTCACCGGCGCGGGTCAGGGCCGTAAGACGCTGGTCGCCGAGATCGTGGCCGGGGAGCTCGCCCGCAGGCTCGGCTTCCGGGTGCCGCGGCTCGTGACGCTCGACCTCGACCCGGACCTGGGGCTCGGTGAGCCCGACGAGCGCGTGCAGGAGCTGCTGAAGTCCAGCGGCGGCACCAATCTTGGCATGGACTTCCTCTCCGGAGCGCTCGGCTTCGACCCGCTCGCCTTCCAGGTCGGCCCCGAGGAGGCCGGCCGGATCGTCTGGTTCGACGCGCTGGTCAACAACGTCGACCGCTCCTGGCGCAACCCCAACCTGCTGTGGTGGCGGGGCGAGGTGTGGCTCATCGACCACGGCGCGACCATGATCTGGCAGCACAACTGGCCCGGCGCCGAGAAGTCCGCCGCCCGTGCCTACGACGCCTCGGACCACGTCCTGAAGCCCTTCACGCCGGATGTCGCCGCGGCCGCCGCCGAACTGGCCCCCCGGGTCACCGAGGACCTCCTCGCCGAGGTCACCGCCGAGATCCCGGACGCCTGGCTGGCCGGCGAGCCTGGCTTCGAGTCGCCGGACGAACTCCGGCGGACCTACGCACGACCGCTGCTCGCGCGCGCGGCCGTCGTCCATGAGCGGATCGAGGGGATCAAGTGACCGAGCGCCACATCATCAGGGGCGGTCGCACCGACGACCGCGAGGTCTTCGAGTACGCCCTGCTGCGGGTCGTACCCCGCGTCGAGCGCGGCGAGTGCATCAACGCGGGGGTGCTCGTGTACTGCCGCGCCAAGGCCTACGTCGGCGTGCGCACCCACCTCGACGAGGCCCGGCTGCGGGCGCTCGACCCGGACGCGGACGTGGCCGGTGTCCGGGCCGCGCTGCACGCCGTCGAGGGGGTCTGCGCCGGTGGTGAGGGGGCCGGGCAGGCCGCCCGCGACGACGCCGGACGGCGCTTCCGCTGGCTGATCGCGCCCCGCTCCACCGTCGTCCAGCCGGGCCCCGTGCACACCGGGCTCACCACCGATCCGGCCGCCGAACCGGAGCGTCTGCTCGATCTGCTGGTCAGGTAATGGATCACACCCCGCTCGTGTGACGTTGACACCGCGTGCCATGGCTTCTAGCGTCACGTCTGCTGAAGGTACTAAGCGGTCGCTCACCGAATGGGCCGTACATTCTCAGGTCGATTTCCCCAGGTCGATTTCTCAAGGGCGAGGAGAACCAGCAATGTCCACCACAGAGCAGCGGGTAGCCGTGGTCACGGGTGCCGCGCGCGGCATCGGCGCCGCCACCGCCGTACGACTGGCGGCCGAGGGGCGCGCGGTCGCCGTGATCGATCTCGACGAGGCCGCCTGCAAGGACACCGTGGAGAAGATCACCGCGGCCGGCGGCCGGGCGATCGCGGTCGGCGCGGACGTCTCCGACGAGGCCCAGGTGCAGGCCGCCATCGCGCGCGTGGCCGAGGAGCTCGGCGCGCCGACGATCCTCGTGAACAACGCGGGCGTGCTGCGCGACAACCTGCTGTTCAAGATGAGCGTCTCCGACTGGGACACCGTCCTGAACGTGCACCTCAGGGGCTCCTTCCTGGTCACCAAGGCCATCCAGAAGCACATGGTGGACGCGGGCTTCGGCCGGATCGTCAACCTGTCGTCCTCCTCGGCGCTCGGCAACCGCGGCCAGGCCAACTACTCCGCCGCCAAGGCCGGACTCCAGGGCTTCACCAAGACGCTCGCCATCGAGCTCGGCAAGTTCGGCATCACCGCCAACGCCGTCGCCCCCGGGTTCATCGCCACCGACATGACCGCCGCGACCGCCGAGCGCGTCGGCATGGGCTTCGAGGAGTTCAAGGCCGCGGCCGCCACCCAGATCCCGGTCGCGCGCGTGGGTGAGCCCGACGACATCGCCAACGCCATCGCCTTCTTCACGGGCGAGGCGGCCGGATTCGTCTCCGGTCAGGTGCTGTACGTCGCCGGCGGACCGCTCGACTAGGGAAACGGGACCATGACTTCGCAACTCCCCGAGCTTTCGGGCAAGGTCGCGCTCATCACGGGCGCCAGCCGCGGCATCGGCTACGGCATCGCCGAGGCGTTCGTCGCGCGCGGTGACCGGGTGGTCATCACCGGCCGCACCGAGGACTCCCTCAAGGAGGCCGTCGAGCAGCTCGGCGCCGAGCGCGCCGTGTACGTGGCGGGCAAGGCGCACGACGAGGCGCACCAGGCCGCCGCCGTCGAGCGCGCCATGGAGGCCTTCGGGCGCGTCGACCACCTGGTCAACAACGCCGGCACCAACCCGGTGTTCGGGCCGATCGCCGACCTCGACCTGAACGTGGCGCGCAAGGTCTTCGAGACCAACGTGATCTCCGCGCTCGGCTTCGCCCAGAAGACCTGGTATGCCTGGCAGAAGGACAACGGCGGTGCGATCGTCAACATCGCCTCCGTCGCGGGCCTCGCGCCCTCGCCCTTCATCGCCGCGTACGGCGTCAGCAAGGCCGCGCTGATCAACCTCACCCAGCAGCTCGCGCACGAGTTCGCGCCGGGGGTGCGGGTCAACGCGATCGCCCCCGCCGTCGTGAAGACCAAGTTCGCGTCGGCCCTGTACGAGGGCCGGGAGGCGGAGGCCGCCGCGTCCTATCCGCTGGCCCGGCTCGGCGTGCCCTCCGACATCGGCGGCGCCGCGGCCTTCCTCACCTCGGCGCAGTCCGACTGGGTCACCGGCCAGACGCTCGTCGTCGACGGCGGCATCTTCCTCAACGCCGGAGTGGGTGCCTGATCCTCGTCGTCTCGGCACGGGCGCCCGTTGACACCGACGGCGCCCGTGTCGAACGCACAAAAGCCTCACAGGGGATTTACAGGGTCATCACGCTGAGGTGACCAAGCTCCCTGTGAACGAACCGGTTGAGTGCGCGTGGCGCTGCGGTATGTTTTGCCGACTCTCGGCACGGCATTTCGAGGAGCAAGCGCGTGTTCAAGCGGAACCGATACCTGCCGCCCCTCGCGGCCCTCGTGTCCATATCCACGATGGCCGGATGCGGGGTGTTCTCCTCGGACTCCTCCGACGGCGGGAAGGCGATCGTCGTGGGGACCACCAGCGCCCCGGCCACGCTGGACCCGGCGGCCTCCTGGGACAACTCCTGGGAACTGTTCCGCAACGTCTACCAGACGCTCCTGAACTACTCCCCCGGTGCCTCCGACCCCGAACCCGACGCGGCCGAGACCTGCGAGTTCACGGACACGTCGAGCACCGTGTACAGCTGCACCCTGCGCGAGGGGCTGAAGTTCTCCAACGGGCACACGCTGGACGCCAAGGCGGTCAAGTTCTCCATCGACCGGATCAAGAAGATCAACCTGAACGGCGGCCCCGCCGGCCTGCTGGGAACGCTCTCCCGGGTGCAGGTGAAGGGCGACCGCGAGGTCGTCTTCCACCTCAGCCAGCCCGACGCCACCTTCCCCCTGGTCCTCACCACGCCGGCCATGTCGATCGTGGACCCCGAGGAGTACTCCGCCAACGCGATCCGCAAGGACGGGAAGATCAGCGGCTCGGGACCCTACAGCCTCGACTCCTACGAGGAGGGCGAGAAGGCGGAGCTCGTCCGCAACGACCACTACAAGGGCATCGCGGACCTCAAGAACGACGCCGTCACCATCCGCTACTTCCAGCGGTCGGACGCGATGGTCAAGGCCCTCAAGGACAAGGAGATCTCGGTCGTCTACCGCGGCCTCGGGGCCTCCGACACCGTGGACATCGAGACCAACCAGCAGAAGGAGGGGCTCCAGCTGGTGGAGAACCCCACCACCGAGATCAGTTACCTGGTGTTCAACCCCAGCGACCCGTGGTCCGCGAAGCCCGCGGTCCGCAAGGCCGTCGCCCAGATCGTCGACCGCCCCGCGCTCGTGCACTTCGTCTACAAGGACACCGTCGAGCCGCTGTACTCGATGGTCCCGGCCGGCCTCACCGGCCACACCACGGGTTTCTTCGACGACTTCGGAGACCCCAGCGTGGCCAAGGCCAAACGGTTCCTCACGGACGCGGGGATCACCGAGCGCGTCCCGCTGACCCTCTGGTACACCAGCGACCGCTACGGCTCGACGACCAAGCCCGCCTTCCAGGAGCTGAAGCGCCAGCTGGAGGCCTCCGGACTCTTCAGGATCACCCTCAAGAGCCGCCCGTGGAAGTCCTACGTCGAGGGCTACCAGAAGGGCGAGTACCCGGTGTTCGGGCGCGGCTGGTTCCCCGACTTCCACGACGCCGACAACTTCATCGCGCCCTTCGTGGGCAAGCAGAACGCGCTCGGCACCCCGTACGACGCCCCCGAGATCACCGGCAAGCTGCTGCCCGAGTCGCGCGCGGAGAGCGACCGCGGGGCCGTGGGGCCGCAGATCGAGGAAGCCCAGCAGGTCTTCGTGGACGACACCCGGCTGGTGCCGCTGTGGCAGGGCAAGCAGTACGTGGCCGCGAACGAGGAGATCGCCGGTCTCGAGAAGGTCATCGACCCGGCGACCATGATGACGATGTGGGAGCTGTACTGGAAGACCAGCTGGTAGCGGTCGGGCCCGGCCCTCACGGCACGGACTGTCAGTGGTCGCCTGTAGGTTCTGAGGCCTGAAGTGACCGCACATCGTGAGGACGTTGACGTGACCGACACCGCCATGCTGCCCGAGTCCTGGCGCGGGGTTCTGGGCGACGAACTGCAGCAGCCGTACTTCAAGGAGCTGACGGAGTTCGTCGAGGACGAGCGGGCGAAGGGTCCCGTCTACCCGCCGCGCGAGGAGGTCTTCGCCGCCCTCGACGCGACGCCGTACGACCAGGTGAAGGTCCTGATCCTCGGTCAGGACCCGTACCACGGCGAGGGCCAGGGCCACGGACTGTGCTTCTCGGTCCGCCCGGGCGTCAGGACCCCGCCCTCCCTGCGGAACATCTACAAGGAGATGAAGGAGGAGCTGGGCCTGGAGATCCCGGACAACGGCTACCTCATGCCGTGGGCCCGGCAGGGCGTCCTGCTGCTCAACGCGGTGCTCACGGTCCGCGCCGGCGAGGCCAACTCGCACAAGGGCAAGGGCTGGGAGAAGTTCACCGACGCGGTGATCCGCGCGGTGGCCGAGCGGCCCGACCCGGCGGTCTTCGTGCTGTGGGGCAACTACGCGCAGAAGAAGCTCCCCCTGATCGACGAGAACCGGCACGTCGTGGTCAAGGGCGCGCACCCCTCCCCGCTGTCGGCGAAGAAGTTCTTCGGCTCCCGCCCGTTCACGCAGATCGACGAGGCGGTCGCCCGGCAGGGCCACGAGTCCATCGACTGGACGATCCCGAACCTCGGCTGACCCGTCCGCCGGGCCGGTGCCGCGCGGCCCCGGCCCGGTCCCGCCTGACCTCGAATGTCAGTGGCGGCGGCTAGCGTCGGCAGGGACAGGGGACGACAGCCGACAGGGCCGGAGGACGCTTTGACGGAGCGACAGGAGCAGGCGGCGCCGGATACCGTGATGACCCGGATTGGGCAGGTCGTCATGCTGTGTCACGCGGGGGACCGCGAGGAGGCCCGGCACCGCTTCCTGGCCCTGTGGGCGGAGATCGGCGAGGACGGCGACCCGTTGCACCGTTGCACCCTGGCGCACTACATGGCCGACGCCCAGGACGACCCCTGCGACGAACTCGCCTGGGACCTCAGGGCGTTGACGGCCGCGGAGGAACTCACCGAGGACCGGCTGAGCCGCCACGAGGGCGCGCTCGCCGTGCGCGCCCTGTATCCCTCGCTGCACCTCAATCTGGCCGCAGACTATGTGCGGCTCGCCCGCACGGACGCCGCCCGCACCCATCTGCGCCGCGCCCGCAGGGCGGCGGACGCCCTGGGGGAGGACAGCTACAGCGACGGTGTGCGGGCGGCGATCAGCAGACTGGAACTACGGCTCGGAGAGGGCGGATCCGCCGCTGACGGAGGGTGGGGGCCGCCGAGACAGCGGCCCTGAGACCGTGGTGGCTCAACGCCCGTATGCCTGGTCGCAGATGACCGACTCGGGGCTGCCCTGCTGCCAGCCGCCGTACTTCCTGCCGAGCGCGCAGACGTCCTTCGGGCCCTTGGGCACCGACTTGGGGACCGACCTGGCCACGTCCGGGATCTCGACCCGGGGCGGCCGGTAGTGCCGGGCGTCCGGGTGCCGAGGCTCGGGATGTGCCGGGTGCGCGGGATGCTGTCGATGCCCCGGACGCGCCTGTGCCGGCTGTCGGGGCTGCGGCTGGGCGGAGGCCGCCGCGGTCCCCGGGGCACTGTCGCGCGGCGCGGCTCCCTCCGGTTTCGAGGACGGGGACGGGTCGATCATGGACAGCGCCTCCTGGGCCGGGGCCTGCACGATCTGCGGCTGCGCCTGACCGTCCGGGCGGGCGTCACCCGGTGCCGGCGGCCGTGACGGCGCCGTCGTCGGCGGTGGCCCGGACAGAGGTGGACGCTGGACCGTCACACAGCCGGTGAGGGCCGAGACAGCCACGGTGACCAGGAGCGTTGCGGTAGTCGTGGTTCGATGCACCCGCGCCACTCTGCTGGTTCGGGCGGCCTCGGCGACAGCGGACGAGTGGAGGTTGCCCCGCACGGGTGATCTCCGTCCTCGTACGGTGTGCTCAGGCCGCCCGGTGCTGACGTCAGTCGCCGGTGACGCCGTCGATGCGCTCGCGGATCAGGTCGGCATGGCCGTTGTGGCGGGCGTACTCCTCGATCATGTGGGTGTAGAGCCAGCGCAGGTTGAACCGCTCTCCGGTCCGGCGGTGCTTGCCCACGGTGATGTCGTCCAGGCCGAAGCGGGCCGCGTTCTCCCGGCTCTTCTCGATCTCGGCCTGCCAGGTGCCGTACGCCTCCTGCCAGGTGTCGGCCTCCGTGAGACGGAACTCGCCGTCCGGGTCGGCCTCGCTGTAGTAGATCGGGCCCGCGTCCTCGTCGGTCAGGACCCGGCGGAACCAGCTGCGCTCCACCTCCGCCATGTGCCGGACCAGGCCCATCAGGGAGAGCGTGGACGGCTCCACCGAGGCGGTCCTGAGCTGGGCGTCGGTCAGACCTTCGCACTTCCACGCCAGTGTCTGGCGGTGGTAGTCCAGCCAGCCCTCCAGCATGCTGCGTTCGTCGGCGGTGGTCGCGGGTTCGGGGCGCTGAGTCGTCATGCTCGCATCCTGACCCACCTCACCCCTCACCACCAGCGAATTCCCGGTCGTCGGCCGGGGCCCGCCGGGGCCGCCGTATGCTTCCGGCAAGGCCCTGGCCGGACAAACTGAGGAGTCCCACGTGAAGGTCGGCTGCATCGGACTCGGTGACATCGCGCAGAAGGCGTATCTGCCGGTGCTCGGCGGCCGGCCCGGCGTCGAACTGCACGTGCAGACGCGGACGCCGGCGACGCTGACCCGGGTCGCCGACGGTCTCCACCTTCCCGAGCGGCAACGGCACCGGGACCTCGACTCGCTGCTCGCCCAGGACCTCGACGCCGCGTTCGTGCACGCGCCGACGAGCGTGCACCCCGACATCGTCGCGCGGCTGCTGGAGGCGGGCGTACCGACGTATGTCGACAAGCCGCTCGCCTACGAACTCGCCGACTCCGAACGGCTGGTGGCGCTCGCCGAACAGCGGAACACGAGTCTGGCCGTCGGGTTCAACCGCCGGTTCGCTCCCGGATACGCGCAGTGCGCCGACCATCCGCGCGAACTGATCCTCATGCAGAAGAACCGGATCGGGCTCCCGGAGGAGCCGCGCGCGATGATCCTCGACGACTTCATCCACGTCGTCGACACCCTGCGGTTCCTGGTGCCGGGGCAGGTCGACGACGTGACGGTACGCGCGCGCGTGGAGGACGGGCTGCTGCACCACGTCGTGCTCCAGCTCGCCGGGGACGGCTTCACCGCGCTCGGGGTGATGAACCGGCTCAGCGGCTCGGCCGAGGAGATCCTGGAGGTGTCCGGGCAGGACACCAAGCGGCAGGTGGTCAATCTCGCCGAGGTGATCGACCACAAGGGTCAGCCGACCGTGCGGCGGCGCGGCGACTGGGTGCCGGTGGCCCGGCAGCGCGGCATCGAGCAGGCGGTGCTCGCCTTCCTCGACGCCGTGCGCGCGGGAAAGGTGCTCAGCGCCCGGGACGCGCTGGCGACCCATGAGCTGTGCGAGCGGGTGGTACGAGCGGTTCTGGAGCGGTCCGCCTGAGCCGGAGCACGCGCAGGCCGTCGGTGGCGCACCACGCCAGGAGGATCAGCAGGGCCGCGTGCACCGGCCAGTCGCCGAAGCGGACGTACGGCGTCGTCCCGGTCGCCAGCGGTACGTCGTACACGCGCGAGGTGCTGGAGTCGGTGCCGATCCACCGGCCGACGCGCTGTCCGCTCGCGTCGTAGACGGCGGAGACGCCGGTCAGGGTCGAGTGCACCATGGGGCGGCCCGTCTCGGCGGCGCGCAGGGCGGCGAGCGAGGCGTGCTGCTCGGGGGCCCAGCTCTGCTGGAAGGACGAGGTCGCCGACTGGGCGATCAGCACCTGGGCGCCGTCCTCGGCGAGATGGCGGCTCATGTCGGGGAACGCCGACTCGAAGCACACCATCGGACCGACCTTCAGCCCGTGACCGACGTCCATCACGACCTGCTGGGAGCCGTGCCTGCGGTTCTCGCCCGCCGCCTTGCCGACCGAGGTGGCCCAGCCGAGCAGCGAGCGGGCCGGAATGTACTCGCCGAAGGGGACGAGCCGCATCTTGTCGTAGCGGTCGCCGGTGAGTCCGCCGGGCCCCACGAGCACCGAACTCTTGTAGATGCCGGGCTTGTCGGAGCGGCGGGCGTCCACGTTGACGAGGATGTCGGCGCCGGTCTCCTCGGAGAGCGCCGCGATCCGTTTCGCCAGGTCGGGCCGGTCCCCGAGGTCGAAGCCGACACTGCTCTCGCCCCACACGATCAGGTCGACGTCCTGCCCGGCGAGGTCACGGGTCAGCTGCTCCTCGCGCGCGAAGCGCCGGTCGGCGCCGTCGATGACACCGGGCTGGACGACCGCGATCCGGGTCGTCCCCCCGGTGTCGGGGCGCGGTGACCACATCCAGGCCGCCGAGGTCACGGCGGCCGTGGCGACCAGAGCCGCCACCGCGGGGACCCGGGACTCACGCACCGTCACCAACAGGGCGACCGCCACATTGACGGCCACGATCAGGAAGCTGAGCAGCCACACCCCGCCCACCGAGGCCAGCCGCAGCGCCGGTTCCACCTCCCACTGGCTGGAGCCGAGTACGCCCCACGGACCGCCGAGCCCCTGCCAGGAGCGGACGAGTTCGATACCGAGCCAGCCCGACGGCAGTACGGCCAGGGCGGCGGCGATCCGGCCGCGCGAGGGCGTCCCGGCCAGGAAGTGCCGCACCAGCGCACCCCACGGCGCCCACAGCGCGCCGAGCAGGGCGCCGATGACGAAGATGAACACGCTCAGGCTCGGCAGCAGCCAGTGGTGCATCCCCACCATGAACCCGAAACCGCCGGCCCAGCCGTCGTACGCCGCCCGTTTCGCCGTGGGAGCGGAGCGGATCAGCGCGATCCAGGGGACGAGGGCGACGTAGGCGAACCACCACAGGGACGGTGCCGGGAACGCGAGGACGGGGAGAGCGCCTGCCACCGTGGCGACGATCGAGCGCCGCCACGGGGAGGCGAGCCAGTGGCCGAACGTGTTCATACGGCGCCTCCTACCCCGTGGGTGACTCCAGTGTGCGTGTGGTGGACCACCCGAGGGTGTCGGCTCAGTTGATCACAGGTGCGGGCCGGGGGTCCGGCAGTCGCCGCCACTTCTCCTGTACGACGACCTCGCGCAGCCGCCAGCCGTCGTCCGTGCGCAGCAGGGCGAAGGCGTAGCGGCCGCCGCAGACGAAGTCGGGGGCGGTGGAGGCGGTGCCGTCGTCGGCGAGGCGCATCGGGTTGATGTAGTCGGCCTGGACCCGGGCCGTGTCGCCGGTGTCCTGGTCCAGGGTGCCGAACCGGACGCGGCGGTTGACGATCAGATGCTGGCGCATCGAGAACAGCCGCAGGCTCTCCGCGAGCCATGCGGCGACCTTGCGCGCGTCCCCCTCCACGCCGCCCGCCGAGCGGTAGTCGGCCCGCCCGTCGGGGGTGAACAGTCCTCGGTACGCCTCCCAGTCGCCGTCGTCCACGGCCACGGCGTAGTCGGTGACGAGTGCGTCCACGGTCAGCCGGTCCATCACGGTCGCGAGCTCCACACGCTGCGTCATCGGCTCAGTGTTGGGCATGGGACGGGCCGCGCCAAGGGGCGTGCGGTGACATTCGGAGGGCGGGACGGGGGTGATCGGTGGGCGGTGTGGTCGGGGGACGGAGCGGGTCGACGGGTGGGAGGTCAGCCGTCGGCCAGGACGTCCACCGGCCAGGCGGCCGAGTGCGGGCCGAACCTGTTCTCGGCCGCGAGGGCGACCAGGCGGGCGTTGCGCGCCTCGGCCTCGGGGCCGTCCGGCAGGTGGTAGTCGTGGCCCGCGCGGGCCGAACTGGTCTGTACGGCCGTGGCGGCCGGTGCCCGCCTGCGGACGTACCGGTCGAGCGCTTCGGGCACCTCGTCCGGTGCCGTGCCGGTGAGGCAGTCGCCGAGCACGGCCGCGTCCATGATGGCCTGGGCCGCGCCCTGTGCCTGGAAGGGCACCATCGCGTGCGCGCTGTCACCGAGCAGGGTCACTCGGCCGACGTGCCAGCGGGTGAGCGGGGCGCGCGTGTAGATGCCGTAGCGCAGGACCTGGCCCGCGCGGTCGAGGACGGTCAGCAACCGGGGGTCCCAGCCGGAGAACGTGCGCAACTGCTCGCCGGGTTCCGCCCGCGCGGTCCACGACTCCTGGGCCGCCTGGTCCGTCACGAACACCGCGACGACGTTGAGCAGTTCGCCGCGGCGCAGCCAGTAGTGGACGACGTGGCGGCCCGGGCCGAGCCAGCCCGCGTACTCCGGGAGGTCCAGGTCGGCGACCTCGGCGGCGGGGAGGAGGGCCCGGTAGGCGACGGTGTGCGAGAACACCGCCTCGTCCGCGCCGAAGAGCCACTGGCGGGCGGCCGAGCGGATGCCGTCGGCGGCCACGACGACGTCGGCGTCCAGACGTTCACCGCTCGCCGTGGTCACATGGGCCCCGGTGTCGTCCTGGTCGATCCCCACGACGGCGGTGGCCACGCGCAGCGACTCGGGCGGTACGGCGGCGGCCAGGGCCTGTTGGAGATCGGCCCGGTGGACCTGGAGGTACGGCGCCCCGAACTCCTCCTCGGCCGCACGGCCGATGACATAGCGGCAGATCTCTCGGCCGTCGGACCAGGTGCGGAAGCTCACGTGGGCCGGGCGCGTGGACTGTTCCGCGACGGCGTCGAGCAGGTCCAGTCGGCGTAGTACGCGCGTGGCGTTGGGGGCGAGCTGGATGCCGGCGCCGATCTCGGTGAGCTGCCGCGACTGCTCGACGAGCGTCACCTCATGGCCGGCCCGGCGCAGGCTCAGTGTCGCGGTCAGTCCTCCGATGCCCGCGCCCACGACGATCGCTCTCATGGCATGACCTCACTTCGAGGGAGTCTCGACGGTGGGCCCGGGAAGGCTACCGGAGGCAACCGCGCGGCCGTACAGGGAGTTTCGGCCTCCGTGCGGCTCAGGCCGCCTCGATGATGTCGGCGCGGATCGCGGCCGCCCACTCGACCACCAGCAGTTCGTACTCCGCGCGCTCCTGAGAGGACAGGGTGCCGCCGGCGCGCATCCAGAGCGCCCGGATCTGCTCGTTCACCTCGGCGGCGGAGCGTACGGAACCAGGGGTCAGGGAATCGGGGGACATGCGCACAAGCCTAGGCGCAAGCACTGACAGTGCGCTACCGGACGGCTACACAGAACGTATGCGATGGGTCACGGGTGCCGGGGCGGGTGCGCGGGTCAGCCCGCCGACTCCGCCGCGTGGGGGCTCAGGGCGCCCATCGTGACCAGCGCGATGATGACGACGCCGAGGGCGATGCGGTACCAGACGAAGGGCATGAAGCTCTTGGTGGAGATGAACTTCATGAACCAGGCGATGACCGCGTAGCCGACGACGAAGGCGATCACCGTGGCGAAGATCGTGGGGCCCCAGGAGACGTGGTCGCTCTCCATCGCGTCCTTCAACTCGAAGAGGCCGGAGGCCAGTACGGCGGGGACAGCGAGAAGGAAGGAGTAGCGCGCGGCGGACTCGCGCTTGTACCCCATGAACAGGCCGCCACTGATCGTCGCGCCCGAGCGGGAGACGCCGGGGACGAGGGCCATGGACTGGCAGAGGCCGAAGATCAGGCCGTCCTTGACGCCGAGGTCCTCAAGTCCCTTGCGCTGCTTGGGCGCACGGTGGCGCCCGCCGTTCTCGTCGCGCGCCGCAAGCCGGTCCGCGACGCCGATGACGATGCCGACGACGATCAACATCGTGGCGGTGATGCGCAGATCGCGGAACGGCCCCTCGATCTGGTCCTTGAACAGGAGCCCCAGCAGGCCGATCGGGATGGAGCCGACGATCACCAGCCAGCCCATCTGGGCGTCGTGGTCGCTGCGCAGTTCCTTCTTGAGAAGGGAACGGCTCCACGTCGAGATGATCCGCCCGATGTCCTTGCGGAAGTAGATCAGTACGGCGGCCTCGGTGCCGATCTGGGTGATCGCGGTGAAGGCCGCCCCCGGGTCCTTCCAGCCCGAGAAAGCCGCGGTCAGGCGCAGATGCGCACTGGAGGAGACGGGAAGGAACTCGGTCAGCCCCTGGACGAGTCCGAGGACGAGTGATTCAAACCAAGACATGAAGTTACGGCGTCCAAGTGCTGGTCGAGTGAGGGCAGTCGGGCGTGCCGCATCACCGGGCGCGGTGATCGGGGTCCGAGGGCAGCGTAACGCCCCCCGGTGACGGCCTCGCCACAGGGGGCGGGACCGCCGGGGCCGGCGGGCGGCGGGCGCCTACGCGGCCGCCGGGCCCGTCACCGTCCAGCCGGGGGCCTGCGGATGGGACGTCAGGTCCTCGTGCAGCACCGTGCCGCCGCAGGCGGAGCAGACGACGACGGGCTCCAGTTCATGGCCGCAGCTGTGCTCCAGGACCATGGGCCGGTCGCCGTCCTCGCGCAGGTGCCGGTCGCCCCACGCCATGAGCGTCAGCAGCACCGGCTCCAGTTCGAGCCCCGCCTGGGTGGGCCGGTACTCGAAGCGCTGCGGCCGCTCGCTGTAGACCCGCTTGGTCAGGATCCCGGCGTCCACGAGCCGGCGCAGCCGGGCGGCCAGGATGTCGCGCGGGGCCCCGATGTTGCGGACGAGCTGGTCGAAGCGGCCGTTGCCCATGCAGACCTCTCGCAGCACCAGCAGGGAGTACTTCTCGCCGACCAGCGTCAGGGCGTCGGCGATCGAGCAGGGGCGCGGGTCCTTGGTGGCGGCCATGCACCCAGTCTAGGGGAGGGTTTGTTTTTCCAACTCGCAGAGCTATGGTGAGTTTGGATTTCCTACTCACTGGTAGCCGTGGAGGCCGCAGCATGCGTGACGCAGTGATCGTCGAAGCCGTACGCACTCCCATAGGCAAGGGCAAGCCAGGCGGCGCCCTCGCGCACGTGCACCCCGTAGAACTCCTCGCCCACACCCTGCGCACCCTCGTCGAGCGCTCCGGCGTCGACCCGGCGCTCATCGATGACGTCATCGGCGGCACCGTCGACCAGGTCGGCGAGCAGGCCATGAACACCACCCGCTACGCGGCCCTGTCGGCCGGCTTCCCGGAGACGGTCCCGGCGACCACCGTGGACCGCCAGTGCGGCTCCTCGCAGCAGGCCGTGCACTTCGCCGCGCAGGGCGTGATCGCGGGCGCGTACGACCTCGTCGTCGCCTGCGGGGTCGAGTCGATGAGCCGCGTGCCGATGTGGTCGAACGTGCCCGAGGGCAAGGACCCCTTCGGCCCCGGCATCGCCGAGCGCTACAAGGACGGCCTGGTCCCACAGGGCATCAGCGCCGAACTCATCGCCGCCAAGTGGTCGATCGACCGCCAACAGATGGACGCGTTCGCCGTCGCCTCGCACCACAAGGCCGCGGCGGCCTGGGAGAAGGGCCTCTTCGACGCCGAGGTGGCCCCCCTGGACGGGATCTCCCGCGACGAGTGCGTCCGCCCGGGCAGCACCCCCGAGATCCTCGCCGGCCTCAAGCCCGCCTACTACGACCCGAACTTCGCCGAACGCTTCCCGCAGATCGAGTGGAACGTCACGGCGGGCAACGCCAGCCCGATCAACGACGGCGCCTCGGCCGTCCTCATCACGTCGAGCGAGACCGCCGAACGGCTGGGTCTGCGCCCGCTGGCCCGGCTGCACAGCTTCGCCGTCACCGGCTCCGACCCGATCCTCATGCTCACCGGAGTCATCCCCGCCACGGAGCGGGTCCTGCGCCGGGCCCACCTCTCCCTCGACGACATCGACCTCTTCGAGGTCAACGAGGCGTTCTCCAGCGTGGTCCTGGCCTGGCAGCAGGAGACGGGCGCGGACCTGGACAAGGTCAACGTCCACGGCGGGGCGATAGCGATCGGCCACCCCCTGGGCGCGAGCGGCACCCGTCTGACGACGACCCTGGTCCACGCGATGCGTGAACGCGGGGCCCGTTACGCCCTGCAGACGATGTGTGAGGCGGGCGGACTGGCCAATGCGATGGTCCTCGAAAGGGTGTGATCGGCGCGCTTCAGGGGCGCCGCAGATGGTGCCGCTTGCGCCACGCCACCACCGCCCCCGCCAGCCCCGGCAGGGCGATCGCGGCCATGGCGATCAGGAACGCCGGTGAGGTCGGTGCGGAAGCCCGCGCCCCGGCCACCACGTACGCGGCGGTGTTCGGAATCGACCCGAGCGCCGTCGCGACGAGGAACGGCACATATCCCATACGGGACACGGAGGCGCAGTAGTTGGCCGCCCAGAAGGGCACGCCGGGAAACAGCCGCGCGACCAGCATCGAGCGGAAGCCGTGCCGGCTGAGCTGCCCGTCCGCCGCCTTCAGCCACCGGCCCCGCAGCAACGGCCGTAGCGCGTCCTGCCCGAGCACCCGGCCCAGACCGAACGCGATGCCGGCCCCGAGTACCGTCCCGCCCAGCGCCGAGGCGAGTCCGAGCTGGGACCCGAAGAGCGCTCCGGCGGCGAGATTGAGCAGCGGGCGTGGCACGAACGCCACCGTGCACAGGCCGTACGCCACCCCGAACACGACCGCGGCCGCGACCCCGCCGAGCTGGGGCGGCCAGCCGTCCGAGAGCAGTCTCTGCGGCTCGAAGAGCAGGACCGTGGACGCGGCGCCCGCGAGCAGCGCGACGAGCAGGGACAACCGGGACCACGGCGACAGCAGCACTCTCGTGCAACGGGAGGTGAGACCCACCGGAGCGGGGACGGGGAGTGCGAGCTCCGTGACGATGGCCGGGGGAGTGGCCGTGGCGGTGCCCCCAGAGCGGGTGGTGGCATCGAGCATCCAGTGACGGTAACCGACATGGATGTGTGATCGCCGTATGGATGCCGTCGGTTGCGCGGACGGGCGGCGACAAAAACCGTTCGACGTGGGACGACGCGTGGGACATGATCTGCGTCATGTTCCGGTACGTCTTCGCTCTCGCAGCATCCGCAGTCGCGGATGCGCCGAAGGCTGCCGTTCCCGTGTTCCTGGCCGCCGCAGACGGCGCCCGAAGCTGACCCTTCCCGGACAGTCCGGCGGACCCCGCAGGGGGAGGGTCGGCGAGTCCTTGGGGTCCCGTTCTTCCACGAACACGAAGAGGCTTCGAGGTACAGCCATGTCCAAGACCGCTTACGTGCGCACCAAGCCGCACCTGAACATCGGCACGATGGGCCACGTCGACCACGGCAAGACCACCCTGACCGCCGCCATCACCAGGGTCCTGTCCGAGCGCGGGAGCGGCACCTTCGTGCCGTTCGACCGCATCGACCGGGCCCCGGAGGAGGCCGCGCGCGGGATCACCATCAACATCGCGCATGTCGAGTACGAGACCGACACCCGGCACTACGCGCACGTGGACATGCCGGGCCACGCCGACTACGTCAAGAACATGGTCACCGGGGCCGCGCAGCTCGACGGGGCGATCCTCGTCGTCTCCGCGCTCGACGGGATCATGCCGCAGACCGCCGAACACGTGCTGCTCGCGCGGCAGGTGGGCGTCGACCACGTGGTGGTCGCCCTCAACAAGGCGGACGCGGCCGACGAGGAACTGGTCGAGCTCGTCGAGCTGGAGGTCCGTGAGCTGCTCACCGCGCACGGCTACGGCGGCGACGCCGTGCCCGTCGTACGGGTCTCGGGGCTCAAGGCCCTGGAGGGGGACCCGCGCTGGACGGCGTCGATCGAGGCGCTGCTCGACGCGGTGGACACCTACGTGCCCATCCCCGAGCGGTATCTGGACGCGCCGTTCCTGATGCCCGTCGAGAACGTGCTGACCATCACCGGCCGGGGGACCGTGGTGACCGGCGCGGTCGAGCGGGGCACCGTGCGGGTGGGGGACCGGGTCGACGTGCTCGGGGCCGCCGTGGAGACGGTGGTGACCGGGGTGGAGACCTTCGGCAAGCCGATGGACGAGGCGCAGGCCGGGGACAACGTCGCGCTGCTGCTGCGGGGCGTTCCCCGGGACGCGGTCCGGCGGGGGCATGTCGTGGCCGCGCCCGGCAGTGTGGTGCCGAGCCGTCGCTTCACCGCGCAGGTGTATGTGCTGTCGGCGCGGGAGGGTGGGCGTACGACGCCCGTCTCTTCGGGGTATCGGCCGCAGTTCTACATCCGTACGGCGGATGTCGTGGGAGATGTCGATCTCGGTGAGGTCGCCGTCGCCCGGCCGGGGGAGAAGGTCGTCATGACCGTGGAGCTGGGGCGGGATGTGCCGCTCGAGCCAGGGCTCGGATTCGCCATCCGTGAGGGTGGTCGGACCGTCGGGGCGGGGACCGTCACTGCCCTTGTGTGAGGGTGGTTGCGGTTCGTGGGGCTGCGGGGCTGTTGTGGCTGGTCGCGCCCGCGCGGCGGAGCCGCAGATCGATACAGCCCCGCGCCCCTAACGGGGCGCTCTCGGCCAGGCACAATGAGCAGATGACCGAGTCCCTGCCCGTCGCCCGTGCCGTCGATCACGGGTTCGCCAAGTTGATGCCTGACGTGGATCGGGAGCGGGCCTGGTTGCTGACTGTCGACGGGGCTCCGCAGTCGTACGTGGATCTCGACGAGCCGTCGCATCTGGAGTTCGAGTACGCGCAGCGGCTCGGGCATGTGCTGGACGGCATCGGGGAGGCGGGGCGGCCGCTGGACGTCGTACATCTCGGTGGGGGTGCTCTGACGATGCCGCGGTATCTGGCGGCCACACGGCCCGGCTCCCGGCAGGATGTCGTCGAGGCAGACGGAGCCTTGCTGGAGCTGGTCGTCGAGCATCTGCCGCTTCCGGACGGGGCCGGGATCACGTTGCACGCGGCCGATGCGCGGGGATGGCTGGAAAGCGCCCCGGCGGGCTCTGCCGATGTGCTGGTCGCCGATGTCTTCGGAGGGTCGCGGGTCCCCGCCCATCTGACGTCCTTGGAGTACGCCCGTGAGGCGGCGCGAGTGCTCAGGAGCGGCGGGGTCTATCTCGCGAATCTCGCCGACGCCGCGCCCTTCGCGTTTCTGCGGTCCCAACTCGCCAATTTCGCCGAGGTGTTCGAGGAGCAGGTGCTGATCGCCGAGCCCGCGGTACTGCGGGGGCGGCGGTTCGGGAACGCGGTGCTCGTCGCCGCGCAGCTGCCCCTCGACACGCCGGCCCTGGCCCGGCGTACCGCGGCCGACGCCTTTCCCGCGCGGGTCGAACACGGTGCAGGGCTGCGCAAGTTCATCGGGGCGGCGCGGCCGGTGCGGGACGAGGAGGCGGTGCCGTCACCCGAGCCCCCCGACGGGGCGTTCGGCATCGGCTGAGTCGTGCGTGACCTGCTTGGTGTTCCGGCGCAGGTTACGGACGTCCGGTACGCACAGGACGGCCGCCGTGACCGCCGCGATCAGGCCCGCGCAGCCCCACAGGGCCGCGGTGCGTCCGAACGCCGACTCCGCCGGGCCCGCCAGTGCCGCCGCGAGCGGCATGAGAGCGACCGAGCCGAACCAGTCGTAGGCCGAGACCCGGGAGAGCTTGTCCTCCGGTATCTCCTGGTGCAGGGCGGTCATCCAGGAGACGCCGAACACCTCGACGGTCGCGCCGGCCACGAACATCGCCGTGCACAGGAGCGGTACCGACACCGGCACGGCCAGCGCGGCGGACGGCAGCGTCATCGGGAACACGCAGAGGATGCCCACGAAGAGCAGCCGGTGCGGCTTCCAGCGGATCATGAGGAGGGCGCCGACGACCGTGCCCGCGCCGAAGAAGCCGAGGGCCACACCCCAGGGGGCCGCCCCGCCCAGGTCGTCCTGGGCGACCAGCGGGCCGTAGACCGCGTCGGCGGCGCCGAGCACCGCGTTGGCCACGGAGAACTGGACGACGATGCCCCACAGCCACGGTCGCCCCGCGACCTCCCGCCAGCCGTCGCGGAGGTCGGCGAGTATGCCGGCGCCCGGTTCGCGCGGCGGGATGTGACTGACGTCGAGGAAGGAGCGGAGCGAACCGGCGACCGCGAAGGCCACCGCGTCCGCCGCGAGCACCCAGCCGGGGCCGACCGCGGCGACCATCGCACCGCCGAGCGCGGCACCGCCCAGCGCCGCGCCCTGCATCGCCATCCGGAACACCGCGAAAGCACGGCCGGCCTGTTCGCCGCTGACTGACGACAGCAGCATGCCCTCGGCCGCCGGGCTGAAGAACGCGTGGCCCGTGCCGCCGAGCGCGGTCAGCAGCATCATCTGCCAGAGCCGGGGCTCGCCGGTCAGGACGAGGACGGCGAACGCGCCCTGGGAGAGGCAGTTGAGGGTGTTGGCCGCGACCATCACCCGGTGCCGGGGCAGGCGGTCCGCCACCGCGCCGCCGATCAGCAGGAACACCACCAGCGGGAGGGTGCGCGCGGCGGCCACCAGGCCCACGTCGCCGCTGTCGCCACCCGCGTCCAGTACGGCGAACGCGGCGGCGATCAGGGCGCCGTTGCTGCCGAGGTTGGTCACGAACGCGGCGGTGGTCAGCAGGCCGTAGTTGCGGCTCGCCCAGGCGGGTCTGCGGGCGCGGCGGGAGGTGTCGGCGGAGGGGGTCACCGGGCGACTATCGCCGCCGGGGGGCTGCCTTGCCAAACCCTTTCCAGGACGAATCCGGATGCGGTGCCGCCCGGAAGGAGACGCCGGTCACTGGTGCCGGGCCTGGTCAGCGCGTTCTACTCGTGGGTAACATCCGGGCATGAGCGCAGACCAGATGTCCGTCGGCGAGATGCTCGCCGCCACCGTGCCCATGGTGCGGACCCTGAACCTCGAGTTCCTGGAGACCGGCCCGGAGAAGGTCGTGGTCGCCCTGCCCGACCAGGGCGAGTTCCACAACCACGTGGGCGGACCGCACGCCGGGGCGATGTTCACGCTCGCCGAGTCGGCCAGCGGGGCGGTCGTCCTGGCCGCGTTCGGTGACCAGCTCTCGCGCGCGGTACCGCTCGCCGTCAACGCGGAGATCGCCTACCGCAAGCTCGCCATGGGCCCGGTGACCGCCACGGCCACCCTGGGCCGCCCGGCCGCCGAGGTCGTCGCCCAACTCGACGCCGGGGAGCGCCCCGAGTTCCCGGTCACGATCGAGATCCGCCGCGCGGACGGGGCGGTCACGGGCGAGATGACGGTGGTGTGGACACTGCGGCCGAACGGCTGAGTGCGGGACCGGCGGGGCGTGGGGGCGCCCCGGGACCGGCGGGCCTGGGGTGAGCGGTCCGGTTGTCAGGCCGCCGACCGCCTTTGCCCCATCCCCTCGCCACTTTCCCACTCCGCCACGAACTCCTTGAGCCAGTCGATGAACTCGGGGCCCAGGTCGTCGCGCTCGCAGGCCAGGCGTACCACCGTGCGGAGGTAGTCGGCCTTGTCGCCGGTGTCGTAGCGGAGGCCGTCGAAGACGACGCCGTGGACCGTGCCGCCGGTCGCGAGGTGCTGGAGGGCGTCGGTGAGCTGGATCTCGCCACCGCGACCCGGCGGGGTGCGGTCCAGGACGTCGAAGACCTGGGGGTCGAGGACGTAGCGGCCGATGACCGCGTAGGCGCTCGGCGCGTTCTCGGAGGAGGGCTTCTCGACCAGGCCGGTCACGCGGACCAGGCCCTTCTCCCCCGTGGGTGTCACGGCCGCGCAGCCGTAGAGGTGGATCTGGTCGCGCGGTACCTCGATGAGGGCGACCACGCTTCCGGCGTACCGGTCGCGGACGTCGAGCATCGTGCTGAGCAGGGTCTCGCGCGGGTCGATCAGGTCGTCGCCGAGGAGGGCGGCGAAGGGCTGGTCGCCGACGTGGCGGCGGGCGCAGAGCACCGCGTGGCCGAGGGGGAGCGGCTCGCCCTGGCGGATGTGGTGGAATGCCGGCCTGACGCGCGGGATCGCGCACGGCGTCGAGGCGTACCGCGTCGCCCCTGGCCGCGAGGGCCTGCTCCAGCTCGAAGGCGTTGTCGAAGTGGTCCTCGATGGCCCGCTTGTGGCGGCCGGTGACCATCAGGACGTCGTCGAGCCCGGCCGCTGCGGCCTCCTCGACGACGTACTGGATGGCCGGCTTGTCGACGGCCGGGAGCATCTCCTTCGGCGTCGCCTTGGTCGCCGGCAGGAACCGGGTGCCGAGCCGTGCGGCAGCCGGGGAGATTTCGTGTGCCAAGCATCCGGCCGCGCACACAACTTGAGTGCTGCACCCCGCTTAACTCGAATACGGGTGCGGATACCGGCGGTAACATTTCTGAACTCGCCTCTTTTTGAACATGCGTCACTCCACCTTCTTGTTTGCTGTACATCAATTGTGCGAAGGTGAGCGCCCCCCGGGATGAGCCGGGTCGCATCTGATGCGGCATAGGTATGCACCAATCAGGCGCCTGCTTTCCGAGGACGCGCATATCCCATGCCGTCCTGCGGCTTGGAAGGAATTGGTCCCGTGCAATCCGCCAACCCCCCACGACCCCCTTACCCCCCACGCCCCGGATCGAGTCCGGCGGAGTCCGACCGCAATCTTCTGGCCCGGCTGGAAGAAAACAGCGTGGACGGCCATGCCATCGCCCTGTTGATGGCACGGCACTGGCAGGCGACCTACGCATACTCGGTCATCTGCCTTGCCTCCTGGTCGGGTTCGGCATCGATGGCGGCCGCGGCGGCATTTCACCGAGTGCTCGGCCGGGCGGGTGGCGGCGCGCTGCGCCCCCAACTTCTTGTTGCGGTGAGGGAGTTCGTCAAGGAGTGGGCCGCGGACGACGAAATCTCCGCCGTGCTGCCGGAACTTCGCAAGACGATCGGCGGCCGTGGTCTACGCGCGGCGAGGTCCGTCACCCCGGAAAGAAGACAGCTCGCCGAGCGCGCATTCAGGGCTCTTCCCGGCGCCTCTCAATGCCTGCTGTGGCACAGTGAGGTCGAGGCCGAACCCATATCCGTACCGGCCGGTCTGCTCGGTGTGGATGAGGCCCGTGCGGCAGCCGCCCTCGAGCAGGCACGCGAACAATTCCGCACCGGCTGTGTCCGTGCTCACCGGGAACTCGCGCCCGCCAGTGAATGCCGTTTCTACAATCGCCTGCTGGATGTCCCGATTCGCCGGGGCGGGGGCCTTCTGCCCGATGTCCGTAAACATCTGACGGATTGCCGGTATTGCCGTCACGCCGCCGAACAGCTCAGCCACTTTGAGGGCGGTCTGGAGGTGCTGCTCGCCGAGACGGTGCTCGGCTGGGGCGCCCACCGCTATCTCGACTCGCGGCCCGCGCGGTCCGCCGAGCGGGCGTCCCCGGCCCCGCCCGGCGCGGCCCGTGCGAAGCCCGGCGGCCGCCACCGCCCCGTTCCGGCAGGCCTTCTCGCCCAGCCGCGCAAAAGCGCCCGTGCCGTTCTCGTCGGCGCCGGTCTGACCTCCCTGGTCCTGCTCGCCACGGTGCTCGTGGCCAAGAGCTGGTCGGACGACGGCGGTGTTCCCACGCCCGGCGCCACCTGGGGCGCGGTGAGCGGGAACACCGTACGGCCGAGTCCGTCGACGGTCTCCCGGGACGCCGGGTCCCCGTCCACGGCTTCGATGGGCAACCCCGTGGAGGTCGGCCACGGCAGACTCCGCAACGCCGACGCCGGCCTGTGCCTCGACAGCCAGGACGCCCACCACGCCCGGAACGCGGCCGGCCCGAAGGCCGTGCTGGCGGAGTGCTCCTCCGCCGGATCCCAGCAGTGGTCGTACCAGGAGGACGGACTGCTGCGCAGCGCGGCCGATCCCACGCTCTGCCTCGACGCGGACACCGAGAAGCGGTCGGTCGTGATCGCCGACTGCCTGACCCACGCGGGTGAGGTCCGCTACGACCTCACCGTGCGCGGCGAACTGCTGTTGCGGCGCGGGAAGGGGCTGCTGGTCGCGCCCGGCAAGGGGGAGACCGTCGTTGTCACCGAGCGGAACGGCTCGCAGGGACAGAGGTGGCTGCTGGAGTTCGCCGACGAGGGCGCGCCGGCACAACAGGGCACGCAGTCGCCCGAGGACGCGACGGGCCGGCCCTCCGGGGGGCCGGACGAGGATCCGGTCGCACCGCACCTCGCCCCCACCCCGCCCTCGGGTTCCGACGACCACCCCGACAGCGACCGCGAACAGAGCCCCGGTCAGCCCTCGGACCAGCACGGAACCCCGCCGCCGCAGTACGGGACACGGGCCGCCCAGGTCGACGACAGCGACACCGAGCCGGCCACTCCGGCCACTCCGGCCACTCCGGCCGCTCCGGTCGAGGGGGCCGTGGCGGCGGTGGGTGCGGTCGTGGACACCGCGACCTCGGCGACGGCGCCCCTCGCGTCGACGCTCGGGACCGCACTGCCGTAGACCGAAGGTGAGCTGTTGCTCCGGACGTCGGTTCTCGTGAACCGGTAGGCTGCCACGGCGTGCGCCGGTACTTGGCGCACGCCGGGAACGCGACTCAGGAGGAACCGGCGTTGCACGTCCAGGAATGGCTCGACACCGTGCCCCCGGCCGCCGTCTACGCCCTGGTGGGCCTGGTCATCGGCCTGGAGAGCCTGGGCATTCCGCTGCCCGGCGAGATCATCCTGGTCTCCGCCGCGCTGCTGTCCTCGCAGCACGCGGGGATCAATCCCGTGGTACTCGGTGCGTGCGCCAGCCTTGGGGCGGTCGTCGGTGACTCCGTCGGCTATGCGATCGGGCGCAAGGGCGGACGGCCGTTGCTCACGTGGCTGGGCAACAAGTTCCCGAGACACTTCAGTGAGGGCCATGTCGCCACGGCGGAGCGGTCCTTCGAGAAGTGGGGCATGTGGGCGGTGTTCTTCGGCCGTTTCGTCGCGCTGCTGAGGATCTTCGCCGGACCGCTCGCCGGTGTGCTGCGGATGCCGTACTGGAAGTTCCTGATCGCCAACGTGCTGGGCGGGATCATCTGGGCGGGCGGGACGACCGCGGTCATCTACTACGTGGGGATCGTCGCCGAGTCGTGGCTGAAGCGGTTCTCGTGGCTCGGACTCGTGCTCGCCGTGCTGATCGGGCTCACCTCGATGCTCGTGCTCAAGCGCAGGGCGGCGAAGGCGACGGCTCAGATGCAGGCGGCCGAACCGGAGACCGTCCCGGCGGCCGCCGACTGAGCCTCACGGCTTCTCGTGCACCTCGCTGTGAGCCTTGGACAGGTCCGCGTAGAGCGTTCCGTTCAGGGTGACTCCCTGACGCTCCTCCTCGGTCAGCTCCCGCCGCACCTTCGCGGGCACGCCCGCCACCAGTGAACCGGGCGGTACCCGCATGCCCTGCGGTACCAGTGCCTGGGCCGCCACGAGAGAACCCGCCCCGATCACCGCGCCGTTCAGCACCGTCGCGCCCATGCCGATCAGGCAGTCGTCCTCGACCGTCGCGCCGTGGACGACGGCGTTGTGCCCCACCGACACCCGCTCGCCGATCGTCACCGGGAATCCGGGATCGGCATGCAGGGTGCAGTTGTCTTGGATGTTGCTCTGGGCGCCGACTGAGATGCGTTCTACATCGCCGCGGGCCACCGCGCCGTACCAGAGGCTCGCCCCCGCCTGCAGCGTCACGTCCCCGATCACCGACGCGGTGGGCGCCACGAAGGCCTCCCCGTCGATCTTCGGTTCCTTTCCGCCGATGCCCTTGATCAACGCCTTGTGCGCCATTTCGCCTCCTGGTTCGTGATATCCCGAACCGTACGCCACCCGGTGGGGCGAAGATCACAAGCCTTCCCTCTCATCTGTTCGCCGGGCGCTCAGTACGGTGTGCTCGTGCCGAAGAGTAAGAACACGTTCTCATCCTGGCGGGGCCGTCTCGTCCAGCGTGCCGTCCACGCGGGCTGGGCCTGGGTGCAGCGCACGGGCTCCGTGACCGCCGACCGCCCGGGACGCTTCCGCTTCGGCGCGCTGGGTGCGCACACCCGGCTGGCCTTTCCGCTCGGCACGGTGTTCGGTGAGCCGTGGATCCATGTCGGTTCCCACTGCATCGTCGGCGAACAGGTCACCCTCACGGCCGGTCTGATGCCCGACCTGGACCTCGGTCCGGAGCCGATCCTGCGCATCGGGGACGGGGTCGTGCTGGGGCGCGGCAGCCATGTCATCGCCGACACCACGGTCACCATCGGCAGCGACTGCTACTTCGGGCCATATGTCTACGTAACGTCGACAAATCACTCCTACGACGATCCCCACGAGCCCATCGGCAAGCAGTGGCCGCGGATGGAGCCGGTGGAGATCGGGCCGGGGTGCTGGATCGGGACCGGGGCGGTGATCCTGCCCGGCGCGCGGATCGGGCGGAACGTCGTCGTGGCCGCCGGGGCCGTGGTGCGGGGTGTGGTGCCGGACCACGCGGTGGTGGCGGGGGCGCCGGCCCGGGTCGTACGGCGCTGGACCGCCGAGGACGGCTGGCAGCCGCCGCTCAGGACACCGGCGCCGGTACCGATACCCGAGGGAGCGACGGCGGAACAGCTCAACGCGCTGGCCGGGCTGGACGAGGAGACCGCGGCGAAACTCGCCGAGCTGGACGAGGATACGGCGGGGCGACTTGCCGGACTGGACTGAGGGACGGGACGGCGGGGGCGTGTTGAGTCAGTTGGGCTGAGGGTGTGCCGGGTTGCTTGTGGTGGGGGCGGCGGGCCCCTGGGGCAGGGGTCGAGGGTCGGGGGAGGCTGTTGGGCGGGCTGGGGCGTGGGCGCTCGGTCCGTGCGTGGTGTGGAGCGGTGAGTCGCGGGGGCTCAGCGGGCGGGTTGGGCTGAGGGCGTGCCGGGTTCGCCGGTGGGAGTCGCCTGGCCGATTTGGCGGCGGGAGCTCGTTGGGGCCGAACCGGCGTCGGTCAGGCCGTGGCGAGGGGCGGGGTGCCGGTCAGGGGCAGGCCGTTACGCGTTGTTGGGGCCGCGGGGGGTGTTGGGGAGTCGTGTGCGGTGGGGGATGTGGCGGCCGGGTTGCCGGGCGGGGGTCAGGTCGATTGCGAGGGGCGGGGTGCCGGTCAGGGGCAGGCCGTTATGCGTTGTTGGGGCCGCGGGGGGTGTTGGGGAGCCGTGCGTGGTGGGGGATGTGGCGGCCGGGTGGCTGGGCGGGGGTCAGGCCGTGGCGTGGAGCAGGGTGCCGGTCAGGGGTAGGCCTTGCCCGTTGTTGGGGCGCGGGGGGTGTTGGGGAGCCGTGTGCGGTGGGGGATGTGGCCGCCGGGTTGCCGGGCGGGGGTCAGGCCGTGGCGTGGAGATGGGTGCCGGTCAGGGGTAGGCCTTGCCCGTTGTTGGGGCCGCGGGGGGTGTTGGGGAGCCGTGCGCGGTGGGGTGTGACCGCCGGGTCCCCGGACCGGCGTTAGCCCGTCGCGAGGAGCAGGGTGCCGAGTAGGGCCAGGCCCGCGCCCGTTGCCTGGAGGGCGCGGAGGCGTTCGCTGAGGAAGCCGCGGGCGGCCAGGGCCGTGACGACCGGGTAGAGCGAGGCGAGCACGGCGGCCACCGTGACCGGGCCGTGCTGGGCGGCCACCGAGTACGTGCCGTTCGCCGCCACGTCCGCGAGGCCGATGAAGGCGAGCGCGGGGAGGGAGGACCAGGGGAAGCCGGTCGTCGGGAGCGCGGGCGTGCCCCGTTTCACCGAGACGTACAAGGCCGCCCCGCCCACCGCCACGTTGACCAGACGCTGCACGAACAGGGCCAGGAACAGGCCGGTGACGGTCGTGGACGCCTCCGCGATGAGGGCGAACACCGTGCCGAAGCCGAGGGCCGCGATCAGCGTGAGGACGATCGCCCGGCGTTGCACCGGCGCCCCGCGCAACTGGGGGCCGCCCGCCAGGATCACTCCCGTGACGGCCACCGCGATGCCCGCGGCCTGCGTGAGCCCGGGACGCTCGCCGAGGAAGAGGCCCACGCTGACCGGGACAGCCACGCTCAGCGTGCCCAGCGGGGAGACGACACCCATCGGGCCCAGCGCGAGCGCCTTGTAGAAGCAGATCAGGGCGACCGGCCCGGCCAGACCCGCGGCGAACGCGAACCACAGCCGGGGCCCCGCCTCGCTCCAGCCGCCCGTCGCCACCACGACCGCGCCGAGCACGGCCGCGGCGATCGCCTGCGAGACCACCACCACCGTGAGCGCCGGGAGCCGTCGGGTCAGCACCCCGCCGCCGAAGTCGGCCAGGCCCCACAACAGGCTGGTGGCCAGGGCGAAGAATGCTGTCACGGGTCGCCTCGCAGTACAGTTCGGTGAACGATCGGGTACACCCCACCGTAGTTCATTCAGTTGCACTGTGTCATACAGAATATTGGACGTGACGTGTCGGACCTCGACCTGCTGACCCAGTCCTTGGCGCGCAACGTCAAGCGCTGGCGGACCGAGCGCGGCTTCACCCTGGACGCGCTCGCCGCCCGAGCCGGGGTCAGCCGCGGCATGCTGATCCAGATCGAGCAGGCCCGCACCAACCCCAGCCTCGGCACGGTCGTGAAGATCGGCGACGCGCTCGGCATCAGCATCACCACGCTGCTCGACTACGAGCAGGGGCCGAAGGTGCGGATCGTCCCGCCGGAGCAGGTGGTGCGGCTGTGGAGCACGGACGCGGGCAGCTGGAGCAGGCTGCTCGCGGGCGCGGAGGCACCCGGCCCGCTGGAGATGTGGGAGTGGCGGATGATGCCGGGCGAGTCCAGCCGGTCGGATCCGCACCCCGCCGGGACGGTCGAGATCCTGCACGTCACGGAGGGCGAGATGACCCTGACCGTCGACGGCGTCGAGCACCGGGTCCCCGCAGGGGCGAGCGTCACCTTCGAGGCCAACGCCGAGCATGTGTACGCCAATCAGGGCGACGTTCCCGCGCAGTGGATGCTGGCCGTCTCGGTGCCGGCCGTGCCGTGAGCGGCTGTTAACGTGCCGCCATGGACGCACCCATCGGACACTTCGACCACGCCACCCCCGCCCCCGCCGTCCTCGACGAGCTGACCCGCCCGGTCGCCGACGCCGTACGCCACTGGAGCGGCAGCGTCCCCGCCGAGCAGATCGTGTACGTCGACACCGACCCGCAGTGGGCCGACACCGCGGTCTTCGTCGAGCACTACGGCCGGGAGCTCCTCGAGCAGTCGGCCAACTGCGTGGTTGTCGCGGGCAAGCGCGGTGGCGAGAGCACCCTCGCCGCGTGCGTGGTGCTCTCCACCACCCGGGTCGACGTCAACGGAGTCGTCCGCCGCCAACTCGGCGCCCGCAAGGCCTCGTTCGCCTCGATGGACACGGCTACGGGGGAGACCGGCATGGAGTACGGCGGCATCACCCCGATCGGACTCCCCGGCGACTGGCCGCTGTTGGTCGACTCGGCCGTGGTCGACCTGCCGTACGTCCTGGTCGGCAGCGGGCGGCGACGGGGGAAGCTGCTGGTACCGGGGAAGGCGTTCGCGGAACTGTCGGGCGCGGTGGTGCTGGAGGGACTCGGCATCGCCTGACCGGTGCCGTAGCGTCGTGGCCTCGGGCCGGTGGGTCCTGGCCTTGGGCGGATCTGATGTCGGGCTGGAGGGGGCGCAGGCCCCGGCCCGAGCGGTTCTGGCCTCGGGCCGGGAGCCTCGTCCCGGGCCGGAGGGGTCCCGATCTCGGGCGGGAGGGTTGTGACCTTGGGACCGGGGAGCCTTGGCATCGGGCGCCTGCGCGAGGTGCGCGCCGCGACGGAGCGCTCGGCGGCGGCCACGCCGGTGAGCTCTTGTCTCGGACCGGAGAGGTCCTGGCCAGGCCGGAGGATCCTGGGCTCGGGGCCGGGGGGTTCTGACCCGGACCGGGCCCGATCTCGCGCTGGAGGGTCCTGGTCTCGGACGGGTCTGGCCTCGGGTCGGTGGGTGCTGGCCTCGGGTCGGAGGATCCTGGGCTGGGGCCCGAGGGGTTCTGGTCCCGGGCCGGGCCCGATCTCGCGCTGGAGGGTCCCGGTCTCGGACGGGTCTGGCCTCGAGCCGGTGGGGCCTCGCCTTGGGCCGGTGGGTGCTGGCCTTGGGCCGGGGCCCCTGCTCTCAGGCCGGTGCGTGGTGGGCCAGCGCGTGATGGGGGTCCGCTTCGCCCGGGACCGGGGCCGGGTCGGCGTGGACCAGGGCTGCCGTGAGGCGCGGGACCGCGTGCAACAGGGCGTGCTCGGCCTGGACGGCGACCGCGTGCGACTGGCGCACCGTCATCTCCCCGTCCACCACGACCGCCACCTCCGCCCGCAGCCGGTGCCCGATCCAGCGCAGCCTCAACTCGCCCACCCCATGCACCCCTTCGACCTCCCGCAGCGCCCCCTCGGCCCGGTCCACGAGCTCCGGGTCGACGGCGTCCAGCACGCGCCGGAACACCTCGCGTGCCGCGTCCCGCAGCACCACTGTGATCGCGGCCGTGATCGCCAAGCCGACGATCGGATCGGCGAGTTGCCAGCCCAGGGCCGAGCCGCCGGCCCCGATGAGCACGGCCAGTGAGGTGAACCCGTCGGTGCGGGCGTGCAGTCCGTCCGCCACCAGTGCGGCCGATCCGATGTCCCGGCCCACCCGGATGCGGTAGCGGGCGACCCACTCGTTGCCCGCGAAGCCCACCAGCGCGGCCGCCGCGACCGCCGGGACGTGTGCCACGGGACGCGGATCGAGCAGCCGGTCGATGGCCGCCCACCCCGCGAAGGCCGCGCTCGCGGCGATCGTCAGCACGATCACGATGCCCGCGAGATCCTCGGCCCGGCCGTAGCCGTACGTGAAACGGCGGGTGGCCGCACGCCGGCCCAGCACGAAGGCGATGCCCAGCGGTACGGCGGTCAGCGCGTCCGCCGCGTTGTGCACCGTGTCGCCGAGCAGCGCGACGGACCCGGACACGGCCACGACGACCGCCTGCATCAGAGCCGTGACACCCAGCACCGCCAGCGAGACCCACAGGGCGCGCATGCCACGGGCGGAGGACTCCAGGGCGGAGTCGAGTTTGTCGGCGGTCTCATGGGAGTGGGGGGTGAGGACGTGCGCCAGGCGATGGCGGAAGCCGTGGCGTCCGTGCTCGTGCCCATGCGGATGGCCGTGGCCGTGGCCGTGGTCCTGGCCGTGACCGTGACCGTGCTCGTGGTTGCTCACGTGGTTACCCCTTCCGGTGCGCGCGGTGGTGGACGTACCGCGCCCACGGAGCCATTATGTGCGTATGAGCGCACGCATGCACCTATCAACTGCACACGATGCGCACCCGCGCACCCCCGGCGAGGAACAGTTCGCCCTGGCCGCCGAGATCCTCGCTCTCCTCGGCGACCGCACTCGCCTCACCCTCCTCCACGCCCTGACCGGGGGAGAGGCCGACGTCACGACCCTCACGGAGGCGTGCGGGGCGGCCCGGCCCGCCGTCAGCCAGCACCTGGCGCGGCTCAGGCTGGCCGGGCTGGTGAACACGCGCAAGGAGGGGCGCCGGGTGATCTACGCACTGCGTGACGGGCACCTGCGCCGTCTCGTCGACGAGGCCCTGAACGTGGCCGACCACCGGCTCAGCGACCGGCCGGTGCACGACTGAGAGGTCAGTACGGCTGAGAGGTCAGCACGGCTGAGAGTCAGTACGTGGCCGCCGTACCGAGATACTGCTCCGCGAAGGCCGCGGCGGCGGCAGGTGAGGTGAACAGGCGGCGGAGGCGGGCGAAGGTGGTGCCCGCGCGGTACTCGTCGCCCGACGAGGTGCCGTGGTAGACCTCGGAGAGCCACTGCGAGAACTCCTGGTAGTCCCACACGCGCCGCAGACAGGCCTCCGAGTAACCGTCCAGGCCGCTGCCGTCGCCCTTGCCGAGGTAGGCGACGAGCGCGTCGCCGAGCAGGAACGCGTCGTGCAGGGCGAGGTTCATGCCCTTCGCGGCTATGGGTGCGGTGAGGTGGGCGGAGTCCCCGGCGAGGAAGAGCCTGCCGAACGTCATGGGCTCGACCACGTAGTTGTGCATGTCGAGCACGCGCTTCTCGATCAGCCGGCCTTCGGTGAGCGGCGGGGTGCCGTCCGCGGCAAGGCGCTGCTGGAGTTCGGCCCAGACGCGGTCGTGGGACCAGTTCTCGGGGTCGTCGCCGGGCGGGCACTCCAAGTAGTAGCGGGTGACCTCGGGGCTGCGGGCCATGTGCCCGGCGAAGCCGCTCGGGTGGATGCCGAACAGGACGCAGTCGGAGGACGGCGGCGCTTCGGCGAGCAGCGCCAGCCAGCCGATGCCGTAGTCGTGCCGGGCGATGTTCGTGGTCTCGGGCAGGACGGTGCGGGTCGCCCCGCGGGCCCCGTCGCAGCCCGCCACGAACTCGCAATTGACCAGCTGTCGTTCACCCGTGCCGGCATCGGTGTACGACACGGACGGCCGGGGTGTCTCCAGGTCGTGCAGCTGGATGTCCCGCACGCCGAAGCGGATCTCGCCGCCCCGTACGTCGGCGTACTCGCGCACCAGGTCCGTCACCAGCAGCGGCTGCGGATACACGAAGTGGTGCTGTCCCGTCAGCTCGCCGTAGGCGAAGCGGAAGCGCTCGCCGGCGAAGCGGAACTCGCACTCGGTGTGCAACTGGGCGCGCTCCAGCAGGGTGTCGGCGAGGCCGCGCCGCTCCAGACCGCGTACGGCCCACTCCTCGATGACGCCCGCGCGCGGCCGCTGCTCGATGAACTCGCGGGTCTCCACCTCCAGCACGAGGCAGTCCACACCCTCGGCCCGGAGGATGTTGCCGATGGTGAGTCCGGCGGGTCCGGCGCCGACGACGACGACCGGAAAGCGCTGTGGGGCACCGGAGTTGGAGGGGGAGGCGGAGGTCACCCGCACATTATGTCGGTGCCCTGGGGAGGGCGGGAGTGGTGCCGGGGCGCCTCCACACGCGGAGGCGCCCCGTCCGGACTGTTTCCTCAGTGCGCGGGGGCCTCGGTGACGACGACCTCGTCGATGCTCCGCTCGATGTCCTCGGGTCGGGAGGCGGTCGCCCTGGCCCAGTAGTAGATCACCAGCGAGAAGGCGGTGACGACCTGCATGTCCCACCACAGGCCCAGGGTCCGCTGATTCCCTCGAAGTTCAGCTTCGCCCAGCCGTGGGCGAAGGCGGAGTGCGGGAGGGCGACGATGAACACCAGCTGCAGCAGGACGTAGATGACGGCGCCGATGGGACCGAGCCTGAGGTTGCCCGCCGCCGAGTTCGGCGTGCACCAGGGCCGGCAGGACGATGGCGACCGCGCCGATGATCCACGAGATGATCGCTGCGGGGCCTGCCGTGACGACCGCCTTTTCGGCGCCGTCTCCCTGCGAGTGGTTCAGGAATTCGGGAAGGACATCAGCGCAGGCGGGGGATCTCGATCGCCGGGCACCGGTCCATGACCATGTCGAGGCCGGCGGCGCGGGTGCGGTCGTAGGCCGTCTCGTCGACGACGTCCAACTGGAACCAGACGGCCTTCGCGCCCTTGGCCACGGCCTCGTCGGCGACCGCTCCCGCGAGGTCGCTGTTGACGAACACATCGACCACGTCCACGTCGAAGGGGATCTCCGCGAGGGAGGCGTACCCCTGCTCGCCGTGCACCGTCTCCGCCTTGGGGTGGACCGGCACGATCCGCTTGCCGTGGCGCTGGAGCACCTCGGCGACCCCGTAGGCAGCGCGCCGCTGGGTCGACGACAGGCCCACGATCGCCCAGGTGTCGCCGAGCTCGGTGAGGATCCTGCGGACAGTTGCTGAGTCGCCGTACACGCTCGGCTCCTTGCTCTGGATGCGGGGACTGCTGTGCTCACAAACAGCCGGCGGGCGCGGTTGATTCCGGCCGGCGGGGACGGGAGGGCGTCTACGAGGCCCTCCCGGGCGGGCGCGGTTGGTTGAATCCCGTACCGATGTCCGGAATACCGGTCAGTCACCTGCGCGGAGCCCTCCGTCCGCCTACGCTCGCCCCGTGCTGCGCATCACCGACGCCCGAACCGGCCGGCCCGTGGACGCCGTCCCCGCCCGCAGGGGCCTGACCCGAGTCGAGGCCCATGTACGGGGCTACGACCTCTCCGCCCTCCGAGTCCTGCTCGTCGCCGATCTCCTCGTCAGGGCCCTGGAAATCGGCGGCACGCCCGTGTGGGCGCTGCTCACCGGCGACCGCGAACAGGCGGAGCTGCACGCGGGCGCCGCCGCCCTGGGCATCCGGCCCTTCGAGGACCGCCGGGACGTCGGCCCCGGGTGGGGCGAGTCCCAGGTCGTCCACGTGGTGGGAGAGGGCGGTGCGGCCCCGGACGGCGTACGGGTCGCCGTCGCGCCCGTCGAGACGCCGGACCTTCCGCAGGGCGCCGACCCCGCCGTGGTCCGCCTCGCCCTGCTGGTGCCGCCCCGGAGCACGCCCGCACGGCTCGACGAGGCAACCCTGGGCGAGGCCCACGACACCCTCGTGCGCTGGCGCCGGGCGGTCGCCGCCTGGGCACGGCATCCGTCACGGCCCGTCCCCGACGAGGTCCGCGGACGGCTCCGTACCGCCTGGGAGGACGACCTGGACGTACCCGAGGTGTTGAGGGTGCTGCGGTGGGTCGAGGAGTCGGACCTGCCGGAGGGCGCCCGCTTCGAGACGTACGCCCACGCGGACCGGCTGCTCGGACTCGAACTCACCCGCGACCTGGGATCCCCGGCATGACCGCGCACACCGGAGCGGGCCCGCTGCGCCGTCTGGTCGTGCTGAGGCATGCCAAGTCCGCCTGGCCCGAGGGCGTCGCCGACCACGACCGCCCGCTGGGACCCCGCGGCCGCCGGGACGCGCCCGAGGCGGGCCGTGCGCTCGCTGCCTCCGACCTGCTTCCCGACCTCGCCCTGTGCTCCACCGCCGTACGCGCCCGGCAGACCTGGGAACTGGCGTCCGCCCAGTGGAGCACCCCACCGCCGGTACGCCTCGACCCGCAGCTGTACGGGGCCGACGTACCGGAACTGCTGGCGGCCGTGCACGAGACACCTCCCCAGGTCGTGACGCTGCTCCTCGTCGGACACAACCCCGGTCTGGAGGAACTCGTCCTCACGCTGGCCGGGGACGGCCTCGACGACGCGCTGGACGAGGTGCGGGTGAAGTTCCCGACCTCGGCGATCGCGGTGCTGGCCTGGCACGGCACGTCCTGGCGGGCCCTGGAGCCGGGGACGGCGCTGCTCACGTCCGTGATGGTGCCGCGGGGCAAGCTGCGATGAGCCGGCCCGTCGGGACGCCCTCACCGACGGATTAGGCTGACCGGATGCAGGACGAGTACCGCACAGTGGCCCATGCGGGTGTGCACGAGACCGAGGTCAACCGCTCCCGCTTCCTGTGCGCCCTCGCCCCGGCGGCCACCGAGAAGGAGGCCCAGGACTTCATCGCGTCCGTCCGCAAGGAGCACGCCGACGCCACCCACAACTGCTTCGCGTACGTCATCGGCGCCGATGCCGCGATCCAGAAGGCGAGCGACGACGGCGAACCCGGCGGCACCGCGGGCGTCCCCATGCTCCAGATGCTGCTGCGCCGCGACATGCGGTACGTCGTCGCCGTCGTCACCCGCTACTACGGCGGCGTCAAGCTCGGCGCGGGCGGACTCATCAGGGCGTACGGCGGCGCGGTCGGCGAGGCCCTGGACGCGGTGGGCACCCTCACCCGCCGCCGGTTCCGCCTCGCCACGGTAACCGTCGACCACCAGCGCGCCGGCAAGGTGCAGAACGACCTGCGCTCGACCGGACGCGAGGTGCGGGACGTGCGGTACGGCGAGGCGGTCACGATCGAGATCGGCTTGCCGGAAGCCGACGTGGAGGCGTTCCGGGGATGGCTGGCGGACGTGACCGCGGGGACGGCGGGGTTCGAGCTCGGGGGAGAGGCGTACGGGGACGCCTAGTTGCACTTTTCGGGCATAAGGGCCGGTCGTACTCACCCGTGGTGATGCGGCCAACCCAGTCGGGGCTGTCGCCGTCGGAGCGGTAGTGGTTGGTCTTGGATGCGGACCCGGTTGTCGTGGGATGGACGGCTCACCATCGAGCCTCGAGAGCGCCGCTGAGTTCGCCTTTTCCGAGGCGACGAGCGAGCCGTCTGGATCGTGCGTAGGCCGAGTGGTCACTGCGGGCCGAATGGAGGGAGGCTGGAGGGAGGTGATCGATGTGCCGGAAGCTGTTTCGATCGCCGGGAAGGCTGCCACCGGGTCGGGTACCAGCTGCTGGGAGGAAGTCATGAGGGTTGGAGTGCTGACCGGCGGCGGTGACTGTCCCGGCCTCAACGCTGTGATCCGCAGCGTCGTCCGCAAGGGCATCCAGGAGTACGCCATTGACTTCGTCGGTGTGCGAGACGGCTGGCTCGGCGCGCTCCAGGACAAGGTGATGCCGCTCGACATCCCCAGCGTGCGCGGAATCCTTCCCCGCGGCGGCACCATTCTCGGCTCCTCCCGCACCAACCCGTTCAAGCACGAGGACGGCCTGCGGCGTATGCAGGACACCCTTGCAGCGCACAACGTGGACGCGCTCATCGTGATCGGGGGCGAGGACACGCTCGGTGTCGCCACCGAGCTGAGCCGTCAGGGGATCAATCTGGTCGGCGTACCGAAGACCATCGACAACGACGTGTCCGGCACCGACTACACCTTCGGCTTCGACACCGCCGTCGGCATCGCGACCGAGGCCATCGACCGCCTCCACACGACCGCCGAGTCGCACATGCGCACCCTGGTGGTCGAGGTGATGGGACGGCACTCCGGGTGGATCGCGCTGCATGCCGGCATCGCGGGCGGCGCCAACGCGATCCTCATCCCGGAGCAGCCCTTCGATATCGATCAGGTCTGTGCGTGGGTGCAGAGCCGGTTTGAGATCAACTATGCGCCGATCGTCGTGGTGGCGGAGGGGGCTGTCCCCCATGAGGGACAGATGATGCTCAAGGACCAGGCGTTGGACGAGTTCGGCCATGTGCGGCTGTCCGGCATCGGCGAGTGGCTGGCCCGGGAGATCTCGGAACGCACGGGCACGGATGCTCGCACCACGGTCCTGGGGCACGTCCAGCGCGGCGGGACTCCGAGCGCCTTCGACCGGTGGCTGGCCACGCGCTTCGGGCTGCATGCCGTCGACGCGGTCAAGGACGGTGACTTCGGCAAGATGGTGGCCCTGCACGGCACGCAGATCGAGCGGATTCCGCTCGCCGATGCCACCGAGACGACCAAGAAGGTCGATCCGTCGCTCTACGCCGAGTTCGACGTGTTCTTCGGCTGACCCCCAGATGCTCCGCCTCCCTGGTGAGCTGAAGGACGCTGTCGGTCCGGCGGAGTGAGAGGTGGCGCAGACGGGCCCCTTCCGCGTGCGCAGCTACGGGAATCGGCTGCTGTGGCGTCGTCGCCTTCGCCGAGGCGTCCGTCCGTGGGGTGGACCAGGTGGTGCCAGCGCGGTGATCACGTCCACTCATCCGGAGCGGTCGTCTCCGAGCCACCTTGGTCCAGGCGGAACGGTGGGTACTTGTCCGTCATGAGGGTGGCGTAGGCGGTGACGCGCAGAACCCACCGGTTGAGGCCGATGATCAGGTCGAACAGATCCTTTGGATACTTCTCGGTGAAGGCCAGGATCACGGCCGCGATGACCGTCAGCAGGGCGATCAGGCCACCGGACCACCAGCCGAGGTGGGCGCCGCCGAGGAAGAAGCCGATGACCATGTAGTGCGGGATTGCCAGGAGCCACCACTTCACCAGCACCAGGCCGCGGGAGAGCCGTTCCGGGTAGGCGATGTCCAGCCGTGCCGGGTAGTCCGGTTCCTCACGCAGGCTGAACGGCGGATACCGGTCGGTGCCCAGGGCGTCGTACGAGTAGTACGAGACCCGCCAACTCCAGCGCAGCACTCCTAGGTTGAAGTCGAACAGGGCACGGGGATAGCGCTCGGTGAACAGGATGGCGAAGAACGCGATCACGGTCACCACGGTGAAAGCGATCCAGAGGAAGAACAGCACCACGTAGTGCGGAATGGCGAGGAGCCACTTCACGAGCCACAGCCATCGGGACAGTGGCGAGTCGATACGCGCGTTCACCTGGACCGGTCGGTTGTGGAATGCAACTGGAGTCGTCATGGTGATCAGCTCCCTCCCCCGGCGTATGCGTCGCCGGGCGGCCTCATAACCAGCCTGGCTGCTTCCGCCCTGGCTCGCGAGGGCAGACGGGTCCGTTCCGGGGGCCTATCAGCTGGTCGCTCGGCCCGAAGGGGGTGGCCGCAGGTAAGGTCCGCGCTCTTCGACCGGGTGACCCCGAGCTGGTTGCAGAGGCCGGCGAAGGCATGGGACCCGTACTGGGCCCCGTGGTCGGAGTGGAACACGGCGCCGTCCAGGCAGCCACGGGTCGAGGCCGCCATCCGCAGTGCGTCGGCGACCAGGCCGGTGCGCATGTGGTCGGCGATGGACCAGCCGACGACCTTACGGCTGAAGCAGTCCGGCCTTGTCGCGAGACAGAGGAACTCCCGTTCTCCAGAGGGAGATCCGTGGACGTCGGTAGGGCAGCGGCTCCGATGCCGCGCGGGAGTTCGCCGGCACCAGCTACTACTCGGTGGTGACGGATGGCGGTGACACTCCCCTGCACGACTGCTCTGAATGTGGCAGGACCGCTGTCTTCGCTTTGGACGAAGCGGAGATGTGCCAGGACTGCCTCGATACGCGATTCGCCAGGTTCTGAGAGCGCAGACGAGCACGGCGTGCGGCTGCGGCCGGCGTCTTTCAGCGATGCAAGAAGGATCGGCGGCATCGGGAAAGGACTTTCACTTACCAGGGTGATCTGAGGTGAGGGGCGGATCAGGGGGCGACATGCGTTAGCGTGGCGAGCGTTGATGGCGAGCCTGTGCTGGTTCGTGCTGGTTTCTGAGGCGCAGTAGGGGTAAACGTGCAGGGCGGGGCGATTTCATGAAATTGCTGCACACTTCCGACTGGCATCTCGGCCGGGCGTTCCACCGGGTCAACATGCTCGGGGCCCAGGCCGAGTTCATCGGTCACCTCGTCAGGACCGTGCGGGAGCACGGGGTGGACGCGGTGGTCGTGTCGGGAGACGTGTACGACCGTGCGGTGCCGCCGCTCGCCGCGGTCGAGCTGTTCGACGCCGCCCTGCACCGGCTCGCCGACCTCGGCGTGCCGACGGTGATGATCTCCGGGAATCACGACTCCGCCCGCCGCCTGGGTGTCGGCGCGGGGCTGATCGGACGCGCCGGCATCCATCTGCGGACCGACCCGGCGGCGTGCGGGACTCCCGTGGTCCTCTCCGATGTCCACGGGGACGTGGCCTTCTACGGGCTGCCGTATCTCGAACCCGCCCTGGTGAAGGACCAGTTCGGCGTGGAGAAGGCGGGCCACGAGACCGTGCTCGCCGCCGCCATGGACCGCGTCCGCGCCGACCTCGCGACGCGCGCGCGGGGGACGCGGTCCGTCGTCCTCGCCCATGCCTTCGTCACCGGCGGCGAGGCCAGCGACAGCGAGCGGGACATCACCGTGGGCGGGGTGGCCGCCGTGCCCGCCGGGGTCTTCGACGGGGTCGACTACGCGGCCCTCGGGCATCTGCACGGCAGCCAGACCATCACCGAGCGGGTGCGTTACTCCGGCTCCCCGCTGCCGTACTCCTTCTCGGAGACCGACCACCGCAAGAGCATGTGGCTGGTCGACCTGGACGCGGTGGGCGCGGTCACCGCCGAGCGGGTCGACTGCCCGGTGCCGCGGGCGCTGGCCCGGATCCGGGGGACGCTGGAGGAGCTCCTCGCCGACCCGCGGCTGGTGCCTCAGGAGGAGGCCTGGGTCGAGGCGACCCTCACCGACCCGGTCCGCCCGGCGGAACCCATGGCCCGGCTCTGTGAGCGCTTCCCGCACACGCTCAGCCTCGTGTTCGACCCCGAGCGGACCCCGGACGACCCCGATGTGTCGTACGCCCGGCGGCTGGCCGGGCGCAGCGACCAGGAGATCGCCGAGGACTTCGTGGCCCATGTGCGCGGCGCCGGGCCCGACGAGCGTGAACAGGGCGTGCTGCGGGACGCGTTCGACGCCGTGCGCGCGGACGAGACCGTGCGGGAGGTGGCGCGGTGAGGCTGCACCGGCTGGACATCACGGCCTTCGGGCCGTTCGGCGGCTCCCAGACGGTCGACTTCGACGAGCTGTCGGCGGCGGGACTGTTCCTGCTGCACGGCCCGACGGGAGCGGGCAAGACGTCGGTCCTCGACGCCGTGTGCTACGCGCTGTACGGCGCCGTGCCCGGGGCCCGGCAGAGCGGACAGGGCATGACGCTGCGCAGCGATCACGCCGCTTCGGGTACCCGCACGGAGGTCCGCCTCGAACTCACCGTCGCCGGGCGCCGGTTGGAGATCACCCGGCAACCGCCGTGGGAGCGCCCGAAGAAGCGCGGTACCGGTACGACGCTCGACAAGGCGCAGAGCTGGCTGCGCGAGTACGACGGGGCCGCGGGGGTCTGGAAGGACCTGAGCCGGTCCCACCAGGAGATCGGTGAGGAGATCACCCAGCTGCTCGGCATGAGCCGCGAACAGTTCTGCCAGGTCGTGCTGCTGCCCCAGGGCGACTTCGCGCGCTTCCTGCGGGCCGACGCCGAAGCGCGCGGCAAGCTTCTGGGGCGGCTCTTCGACACCCATCGGTTCGCCGAGGTCGAGAAGCGGCTGGCCGAGCGGCGCCGTGCCGCCGAGGCGCAGGTGCGTGAGGGGGATGCCGCGCTGCTGGCCGACGCGCACCGCATGCAGCAGGCGGCCGGTGACGCGATGGAGCTGCCCGAGCTGGCGCCCGGTGAGCCGGGTCTCGCCGAGGCCGTCCTGACCGCGGCCGCCGTGGCCCGCAGCACCGCCCGTGAGCAGCTGACGATCGCCCATTGCGGGCTCGGGGCCGCGGAGTCCGCCCAGGCCGCCGCCGAGCGCGCCCTGGCCGACGTACGCGAAGTCGACCGGCTGCAACGCCGGTTCGCCCAGGCGCGCGAGCGGGCCGCGCTGCTCGAGGAGCGCGCCGACGGCTACCACCAGGCGCAGGCCAGGATGGAGCGGTCCCGCAAGGCGGAGGCGGTGGCGCCCGCACTGGAGCTGCGGGAGGCGGCGGAGGCGGAGCACCGCACGGCGGCCGTGGCCGAGGCACGCGCGCGTGGACTGCTGCCGGACACCTTCGCGGGGGCGGGCGCCGCCGGACTCGCCGCCGCCGCACGCCGGGCGGCCGAGGAGCTGGGCGGCCTGGACTCGGCCCGGCGCGCCGAACAGCGTCTGGCCGAACTCGTCGCGGAGCGCGCCGATCTGGACCGCCAGGAGCGCTCCGACGAGGAGGTACTCCAGGAGGCCGAGGCATGGCTGGCCGGGTGGGAGGAGACCCGCACCGCCCTTCAGCACGCCGTCGAGTCGGCCCAGGAGGCGGCCACCCGCGCCGAACAGCTGGCCGTGCAGCGGGAGCCCGCCCGCAAGCGGCTCGCCGCCGCACGCCAGCGCGACCAGTTCGCCCGGGACACCGACGACGCTCAGCAGCAGGTCATCGACGCGACGGACCGCGCGCTGAAGGCCCGCGCCGACTGGCTGGACGTCAAGGAGCAGCGGCTGAACGGCATCGCCGCCGAGCTGGCCGCACAGCTCACCGCCGGCGAGCCCTGCGCGGTCTGCGGCGCCACCGAGCACCCCGCGCCCGCTCGCAAGGACGCCGGACACGTCGACCGGGAGACCGAGGAGCGCGCCCTCGCCACCTCGCAGCACGCCGACGAACAGCGCGCCGAGGCCGAGCGGCGCCTCGCCTTCGTCCAGCGGGCCCTGGCCGCCGCCCAGGGTGAGGCCGGCGACACCTCCACCGAGGAACTCGCCGTCCAGGCGGACGAGTTGGAGCGCGAGTACGCCCAGGCGCGCTCCGCCGCCTCGGCACTGCACACGGCGACGGAGCAGCTGCGGCAGGCCGAGCGGGAGCGCGAACAGCGGCTGTCGGTCCAGCAGGACGCCGCCGTGCGCACCGCGTCCCGTGGCGCCCGCCGGGACGCCCTGGACCGGGAACGCGCCGCCCTGGAAGGGGAGTTGACCGAAGCGCGCGGTGCCGCCGACAGCGTGGCCGCCCGCGCCGCCCAGCTGGAGCGGCAGGCCGCGCTCCTCACCGACGCCGCCGACACCGCGCGTGTCGCCGAGGACACCGCCCAGCGGCTCAAGGACGCCGACGCCCGGCTCGCCGATGCCGCCTTCCGGGCCGGCTTCGACACCCCGCAGGCCGCGGCCGCCGCCCTCCTCGACGAGACGGCCCACCGCGACCTCCAGCACCGGCTGGACGCCTGGCAGACCGAGGAGTCCGCCGTACGAGCCGTACTCGCCGAGACCGACACCGCCGACGCCGCCCAGCAGCCGCCCGCCGACGTGGCGCGGGCGGAGCGGGCCGCCGCCGACGCGGGCCGCCGGGTCCGCGAGGCCGCCTCCGCGCTCGACGCGGCCGCCCGGCGCTGCGCAGAACTCGACCGGCTCTCCGCCCGCTCGGTCACCGGCCTCACGCGGTTGGCGCCGCTGCGCGAGGAGTACGACCGGGTGGCCCGGCTGTCCGCGCTCGCCGCGGGCACCGCCGCCGACAACGAACGCAAGATGCGGCTGGAGGCCTATGTGCTCGCGGCCCGCCTGGAGCAGGTGGCGGCAGCAGCGACCGCGCGCCTGCAACGCATGTCCTCCGGTCGCTACACCCTCGTCCACTCCGACGACCGCACCGGACGCGGCCGCAGCGGACTCGGGCTTCATGTCGTCGACGCCTGGACCGGACGCGAGCGGGACACGGCGACCCTGTCGGGCGGGGAGACCTTCTTCGCCTCCCTCGCCCTGGCCCTCGGCCTCGCGGACGTCGTCACCGACGAGGCCGGCGGGGTCCGGCTCGACACCCTGTTCATCGACGAGGGCTTCGGCAGCCTGGACGACCAGACTCTGGACGAGGTCCTCGACGTCCTGGACTCACTGCGGGAACGCGACCGCAGCGTGGGCATCGTGAGCCATGTGGCCGACCTGCGCCGGCGGATCCACGCCCAGCTGGAGGTCGTGAAGGGGCGCTCGGGGTCGGTGCTGAAACAGCGGGGCGGAGTCTGAGGTCAGCGCCCCAGGGGCCGCCGGGGGAGCGGGGAGGAGTAGACGACACTCGTGGTCACGGAGCCCAGCGTGCCGATCCTGCCCGACACCTCCTCCAGGTGACGCATCGAGCGGGCGGCCACCTTGATGACGAAGCAGTCGTCGCCGGTCACGTGGTGCGCCTCCAGGATCTCGGGCGTCACGGCGACCAGGTCGTGAAAGGGCTTGTAGTTGCCGTTCGGGTACCGCAGGCGGACGAACGCCAGGATCGGCAGGCCCAGCCGCTCCGGGTCGACGACCGCGGCGTACCCCTGGATGACCCCCGCCTCCTCCAGCCGCCGCACCCGCTCGGTGACCGCGCTCGCGGACATCGAGACGGCACGGGCGAGCTCCGTGAAACTGGCCCGGCCGTCCCGCTGGAGGACGTCGAGGATGTGCCAGTCGGTGGCGTCCGGGGAATACGCGGTCATGCCCGGGGAATACCAGGGGAATCCCCGGTCGAGCAAGGTTCACGCCGTGGAGTTCCCCTTCAGGTAGTCGATCGCCAACCGTAGATTTCTGGCCATGACGACAACCGACCCGCTCACCCTGAACCCGGTGCTGCGCGTGGCCCCCGCCGCCCCGGCCGAGGCCGCCGCCCACTTCCGCGCCGGTCTCGCCTTCCACGCCGACGTGTCCGACGTCGCCGCCGCGCTCGCCGCCGACGGCGACCCCGGCTTCGTCGTCCTCGACTCCCGCTCCACCGCCGCCTGGGACCAGGGCCATGTCCCGGGCGCGGTCCACCTGCCCACCGCCCTCGTCCCCGGGCAGGCCGGACAACTCCTCGACAGGTCCGTGCCCGTCGTGACGTACTGCTGGGGCCCGGGCTGCAACGGCGCCACCCGCGCCGCGCTCGCCCTCGCCGAACTCGGCTACCAGGTCAAGGAGATGCTCGGCGGCTTCGAGTACTGGGTCCGCGAGGGCTTCGAGTTCGAGACCTGGGAGGGCCGTGAGCGGCGCACCGCCGACCCATTGACCGCCCCGGCCGGCTCGGAGAACTGCGGCTGCTGAGTCCTGGCGATTCCGGTGGGTTTCCTGTGCGGGTGCAACTTCGAGATTCCTGTGCGTGTAGGTTCTGGCGCATGGTGCGATACGCGGAGCCGGGCGCGGTGGAGTGGGTGGAGTCGGGCGGCGGACCGCTCATAGCGGTGCCGGAGACGGTGCTGCCGTTCTGGGCGGGAGCCGACGGCGACGAGACGGTCTCCGACTACGACCGGGCCTGTGAAGTGGACGGCTGCGTGGGCCTGTTGCCGGTCGGCGACACCGCCGCCCTGGTCCTCGGGGACGAGCCCGCCTCGACCTCCTACCTCCCCGACCACGGCACTTTCGTACGGTGGTGTGCCGCCGACTCCGAGGACGAACTCCTCGCCGAAGTCCCCGCCGCCCTCGCCACGGCCGCCTGGGAGGACGAGGTGAAGTGGTCGGTACCCGGCCCGGTCGTCCTCTTCGACGCGGCCTGGCCCGGCAACGACTCCGTGAACACCGACCACTTGAAGGTCTCGCTCGCTCCCGGCAGGTACGCGGTACGCGCCGCCAACGTACGGCCCGGCCCGGAGACCTGGCTGGGTCTCGTCCAGCTGCGCCGGCTCCCGGACTGAGCGCCCTTCACGTGCGCGACGCCGGCGTGTGAACGGCTGCGACCGGTGACCGACCGGGACCATGGGTCCGAGCCGGTCACCTGATCCGGGGCGTCAGAGCCGCGCCAGCTCGTCCACCAGGTCGTCCAGGCCCAGAGAGCCCTGCGACAGCGCCGCCATGTGCCAGGCCTTCAGGTCGAAGGCGTCGCCGTGCCGTGCGCGGGCCTTCTCCCTGCCCAGCAGCCAGGCCCGCTCGCCCAGCTTGTAGCCGATCGCCTGGCCGGGGATCGTGAGGTAGCGGGTCAGTTCGCTCTCCACGAAGTCCGCCGGACGGCTGCTGTGCGCGCCGAAGAACTCCTGCGCCAGCTCGGGGGTCCAGCGCTCGCCCGGGTGGAAGGGGGAGTCCGCCGGGATCTCCAGCTCCAGATGCATGCCGATGTCGACGATGACGCGGGCGGCCCGCATCATCTGCGCGTCGAGGTAGCCGAGCCGCTGCTCCGGGTCCGTGAGGAAGCCCAGTTCGTCCATCAGCCGTTCCGCGTACAGCGCCCAGCCCTCGGCGTTGGCGCTGACCCCGCCCACCGCGGCCTGGTAGCGGGAGAGGTTCTCCGCGACATGGGCCCACTGGGCGAGCTGGAGGTGATGGCCGGGGACGCCCTCGTGGTACCAGGTGGAGACGAGGTCGTAGACCGGGAAACGGGTCTGGCCCATGGTCGGCAGCCAGGTGCGGCCGGGACGCGAGAAGTCCTCCGACGGAGGCGTGTAGTACGGCGCCGCCGCACCACCGGGCGGCGCGATGCAGGACTCCACCTTCCGTACCCGCTCGGCGAGTTCGAAGTGGGTGCCGTCGAGCGAGTCGATCGCCTGGTCCATCAGGCCCTGGAGCCAGTCGCGGACCTCGTCGACTCCCTCGATGTGCTTGCCGTGCTCGTCGAGGTGGGCGAGCGCCACCCAGGGCGTCCCGGCGCCGGGAAGGATCTTCTCGGCCTCCTGCTTCATCTCGGCGAGCAGCCGGTGGTACTCGGACCAGCCGTACGCGTACGCCTCGTCCAGGTCGAGGTCCGTGCCGTTGAAGTAGCGTGCCCAGCGGGCGTACCGCTCCCGGCCCACCGTGTTCGGGGCGCCCTCGATGGCCGGCGCGTACACGTCCCGCATCCAGTCGCGCAGCTCCACCACGGAGGCGGTCGCGGCGCGGGCGGCCTCGTCCAGCTCCGTGCGCAGCGCCTCGGGGCCCGCCGAGACGAAGTCCTCGAACCAGCCACGGCCGTTGCCGTCGGTGTCCGCCCACTCGGTGAGCTGCTCGACGAAGGTGGCGGTCGGACGCGGCGCCGCGTACAGCTTGCGCTCCAGACCGAGGGCGAGGGACTCGCGGTAGCCCGCGTACGCGGTCGGTACCGACCGCAGCCGCTCGGCGATCGCCGCCCAGTCCTCCGCCGTCTCGGTCGGGGTGACGGTGAAGACCTCGCGGATCGAGTGGGCGGGAGTGGCCATGTTGCCGACCGCGCGCAGACCCTCGTCGGCCTCGTGCACGGCGAGTTCGGCCGTCAGGCGCTCCCGCAGCAGCCGGCCGCACCGGCGCTCGATGTCGCTGTCCGCGCCGGGCTGCCGCTCGGCCTCGTCGAGCTTCGCGAGCGTGGCCCGCTGGAGCTCCGCGAGCGCCTCCTGGCCCGCCGGCGAGGTATCGGGAAGCTTGCTGGAACTCGCTTTCACACCCAGGTAGGTACCGGTGATCGGATCGAGGGCGATGAGCTCGTCGACGTAGGCGTCGGCGACCTGACGGGGCAGCGGGCTCTGAGTCTCAGACATGCGGTCCATCCTCATACGGGGACCTCGCGGGAGTCACCCCGATTCCGCTGTCGGCGTGGCAGGCGGCAGGAGCGGCCCGCACTCCCACTGCTGGAAGATCAACCGGGTCTCCACCCGGGCCACCTCACGCCGGGACGTGAACCCGTCCAGCACCAGCCTTTGCAGATCCGTCATGTCCGCCACGGCCACATGCACGAGATAGTCGTCGGGGCCGGTCAGATGGAAGACGGTCCGCGACTCCGGCAGCGCCCGGATGCGCTCCACGAACGGCCCCACCAGCTCCCGCCGATGCGGCCTGACCTGCACCGACAGCAGCGCTTCGAGGCCCCGGCCCAGCTTGGCCGGATCCAGCCGCAGCTGATGACCGAGGATCACGCCCGAGCGGCGCAGCCGGGTCACCCGGTCCAGACAGGTCGACGGCGCGACACCGACCTGCGCGGCGAGGTCGCGGTAGGTGGTCCGGGCGTCGTTCTGCAACAGCCGCAGCAGATGCAGGTCCACCGGGTCCAGTACGACGGATTCGGCCATCGGTCGAACGTAGCACGGGGTTCGGCCCGCGAATGCCGGTCGGTGTTCACTCTTGCGGGCATGGACTCAGCGCGCACCGCCACCGCCTCTCGTACGCCGCTCAGAGCACTGGCCACCGAGGCCGTCCACGCCGGCCGCGACGACCTCGCCCGGCAGGGGCTGCACGCCCCGCCCATCGACCTGTCGACGACCTACCCGTCCTACGACAGCCGCGGCGAGGCCGCCCGCATCGACGCCTTCGCGGCGACCGGCGCCGACCCGGACGGCCCGCCCGTGTACGGACGCCTCGGCAACCCCACCGTCGCCCGCTTCGAGACCGCCCTGGCCCGGCTGGAGAGGACCGAGTCCGCGGTCGCCTTCGCCAGCGGCATGGCCGCGCTCACGGCCGTCCTTCTCGTACGGGGCTCCCTGGGCCTGCGCCACGTCGTCGCCGTACGCCCCCTGTACGGCTGCAGCGACCACCTGCTGACCGCGGGACTCCTCGGCACGGAGGTCACCTGGACCGACCCGGCGGGGGTCGCCGACGCCCTGCGCCCGGACACCGGCCTGGTCCTGGTCGAGTCCCCGGCCAACCCCACCCTCGCCGAGATCGACCTGCGGGCCCTGGCCCACTCCTGCGGCTCGGTGCCCCTCCTCGCGGACAACACCTTCGCCACGCCGGTGCTCCAGCGCCCCGCGGAGCACGGGGCCCGCCTGGTGCTGCACAGCGCCACCAAGTACCTCGGCGGCCACGGGGACGTGATGGCGGGCGTGGTGGCCTGCGACGAGGAGTTCGCCGGGCACCTGCGGCAGGTCCGCTTCGCCACGGGCGGTGTCCTGCACCCCCTCGCCGGCTACCTGCTGCTGCGAGGCCTCGCGACGCTGCCCGTACGGGTGCGCGCGGCGTCCGCGAACGCCGCCGAACTCGCCCGCCGCCTGGCAGCAGACCCTCGCGTCACCCGCGTCCACTACCCGCGCATCGGCGGCGCGATGATCGCCTTCGAGGTCGACGGCGACCCGCACGGGGTGATCGAGCGGGTTCGCCTGATCACCCCGGCGGTGAGCCTGGGCAGCGTGGACACCCTCATCCAGCACCCGGCGTCGATCAGCCACCGCATCGTGGACGCGGAGGACCGCAGGGGTGCCGGGGTGAGTGACCGATTGCTGCGTCTGTCGGTGGGCCTGGAGGACGTGGAGGACCTGTGGACCGATCTGGACACAGCGCTGGAGCGTCCCGAAAGGAGCGCGGGGAACGGCGCGACCAGCCACAGCTCACCCGCACCCGCCGACGAGACCAGTACCCCTACGGTGCTTCGGCGCCCCTGACAACGCCCACCGCACCCTCCGGCTCTCCCTGCGGAGCCAGCCGTGCGGTGATCACCAGGGTCCCCTCCTCGATCTGATAGTCGAGGGGGAGCCCCAGCCCCCGCATCGCGGCGACCATCCCCGTGTTGGAGGACTGGGTCACGGCGTACACACTCTCGCAGCCGGCCTCGACGGCCAGCGCCACCAGCCGCTCCAGCAACTCCGCGCCGATCCCCCGCCGCTGCCACGCGTCCTCGACGAGCAGCGCCACCTCGGTCTCGTCGCCGTCCCACAGCAGATGCCCGAGCCCCACGATCCGCCCCGACGCGGTCTGTACGGCGAGGGTGCGGCCGAACCGTGGACTGAGCAGGTGGTTGAGGTAGCGGTCGGCGTCACCGACGGGCCCGTGGTAGCGCATGGTCAACGTCCGTGGCGAGCACCGCTCGTGCATCGCCACCGCGGCGTCCAGGTCCCCGGTGTCGGCCCGGCGCACGGTGATGTCGTGGCCTTCCGGCAGTGTCAGTGCGTCCTGGCTGCGCGGCACCCGCGGACCCAGCCGGGCGTCCAGCTCGACCAGGGCCCGGGCCCGGGCGAACTCCGTCGGCGTGAACGGCAGATACGGTCGTTCCACGGTGATCACTCCGCCTTCCGGCGCCCGCAACCGCATCACGGTGTCCTCCAGAGCTCCTTCCACCGGCACACTCTCCGAGCCGCGACCGCCTCCCGCCGGTACGGCCGGCAAGGAGCGGATCGTGCACCGGCCCAGCAACTGCCGCAAGGCCAGCGGCAGTTCCGCCGCGTCCAGCGCGGTCCGGGTGGCGAGGCCCAGCACCCGGGTCGGGGCGTCCACCAGATCGTGCGTGTCGGCCCGCTCGATCCAGGTGTCGGCGCCGCCGGCCAGCGCGACGGCCCGGGTGATCTCGGAGCCCTCCAGCGCACCGGGGGCACGGAGCAGGAACTCGTCGACCGTGCCCTCGGCCAGGGGGTGGGTCTGCAGGCTGAGGATGTCGACCCGGTGCGCGGCGAGGGCCGTGCAGAGGGCGGCCAGCGAGCCCGGTTCGTCCTTCACCGTGGTGCGCATCCGCCACAGCGTGCTCTCCGCGGCCACGGGGTCCGCGGTGCGCGACGGCTGGTCGGACGGCCCGGCCTGCGCCCCGTGGGGCAGCGGCCGGGTGCCGGTATCACCCGTCGGGGGCGCGTGACCGTGGCGGCGTGCCCACCATGTGTGGAATCCGGCCGTGGCGGCCAGGGTCACCGCCGAGATCACCAGCAGCGCGGTACCGTCGGGGCCATGTCCGATCAGGTTCGCCACGGTGTCGGCCACCGCGACCGCCGTGAACAGGGCTGCGAGTTCGATCAGGTCGCGCCGCCAGTGGTGCACGGGGCGACCCTGTTTCGCACGGGTCACATCAGACATGTCTCGAGTCATGCAGCCACTGTGGAGGAACGGTGTTGCGTGATCACGAACGCACTGTGACTGATCGGTAAAGTGTGGTTCTGCGCTTTTTGTACCCTTTTCAATTGTTCAGTCATGAGTGACGGCAGCGGGAGGTCACTGGCCCACCCGGCCCGGCTGGAGCACCTGCGTGAACAGCACCGAGCCGTCCTGCTCGCGCAGACGCACCGTCAGCTCACCGCTGTGGCCGTCGATGTCGACCTCGCCGAAGAACTGGTAACCGCCCGCGGGGGAGACGTTCGCGGCGGTCGGCGCCTTCACGAACACCCGCTCGGGGCCGAACGTGCCGTCGAGCGCGCTGGCCGGGAAGGCACCCGCGTTCAGCGGACCCGAGACGAACTCCCAGAACGGCTCGAAGTCGGTGAACGCGGCCCGCGACGGCTGGTAGTGCTGGGCCGAGGTGTGGTGGACGTCGGCGGTCAGCCACACCGTGCCGGTGATCCGCCGGTGCTTGATGTACCGCAGCAGCTCGGCGATCTGCAGCTCGCGTCCGAGCGGGGCGCCCGGGTCGCCCTGCGCCACCGCCTCGATGTTCGCCCTGCCCTCCGTGGTGTCGGGCACGACCAGGCCGAGCGGCATGTCGGAGGCGATCACCTTCCACACCGCCCGCGAGCGCGACAGCTCCCGCTTGAGCCACTCCAGCTGCTCCCGGCCGAGGATGCCCTGCGGGTCCACGGTCTGGTCGTCGGGCGAGTTGGCGTTGCGGTACGTCCGCATGTCCAGTACGAACACGTCGAGCAGCGGTCCCTGGCGCAGCACCCGGTACACCCGGCCGTCCCGCGCACCCGGCCGCAGCGTGGAGACCGGGAAGTACTCGCTGAACGCGCGCCGGGCCCGGCCCGCGAGGACGTCGACGCTCTTCTCGGTGTAGCGGGCGTCGGAGTCGAGGATCGTCTGGCCCGGGTACCAGTTGTTGCGCACCTCGTGGTCGTCCCACTGGATGACGGACGGCACCTGGGCGTTGAAGGCCCGGAGGTTGTGGTCGAGCAGGTTGTAGCGGAAGTTGCCGCGGAACTCGGCCAGGGTCTCGGCGACCTTGGACTTCTCCTCGGTGGTGATGTTCCGCCAGGTGCTGCCGTCGGGCAGGGCGGCGGTCGCCGAGATCGGGCCGTCGGCGTAGATGTTGTCGCCGCTGCACAGGAAGAAGTCCGGGTCGAGCTCGGCCATCGCCCGGTAGATCGTGTAGCCGCCGAAGTCCGGGTTGATGCCCCAGCCCTGTCCGGCGAGGTCACCGGACCACAGGAACCGCACCCCGTCACGGCGCTTGGGGGACACCGTGCGGAAGGTGCCGGCGACGGGCTCGCCGGTGCGGCGCGGGTCGTCCGGGTCGGCCAGCAGCACGCGGTAGTGGATCTGCTCGCCCGACGGCAGGCCGCGCAGCCGGGTCGTACCGGTGAAGTCGGTGTCCGCGCCGAGCAGCGGGCCGTGCCATCTGCGGGGGTTGCGGAACGACTCGGTCGCCGACGTCTCCACGATCATCCGGGCCGGACGGTCGGAACGCACCCACACCAGGCCGGAGTCGGAGGTCACGTCTCCCGTCTGCACCCCCCAGCCCGCCCCCGGGCGCCCGGAGAGGGCGAAGGCGGGTGCGGCTCCGGACACCGCGGGCAGGGTGAGGGCGGCCGAGGCGGCCAGGGAGCCGCGCAGCACGCTGCGGCGGCCGGGGAACGGACGGTGTGACATGGATGCGCCTCCAAGGACGGGATCCGGCCGGTGTGCGATGCCAGAACTACTGGGGCACCGCAGCGCACACGCAAACCGCAGGTGAACAACTGGCCGCGGGAACAAGGGAACCCGTGTGCGAAATGGTGCGGGTCAGCCGCGGGCGGCCTCGGCCATCAGGCGTACGCCGTCCCGGATCCGCGTCTCGGGCAGGTGCGCGTAGCCGAGGACCAGCCGCACACCCCGCTGCTCGTCGGGCTCGGCACGCGCGTGTGCGTAGTCCGTCAGCGGGCGGACGGTCACACCGGCCGCCGCCAGGCGCGCGAGGAACCTCTCCTGGGGGCCGTACCGCTGCGGCAGCGTGGCGATGACGTGCAGCCCGGCGGCGATCCCGGACACCTCGGTGCCGGGCAGGTGTTCGTCCAGCGCGGAGACCAGTGCGTCGCGCCGCTCCCGGTAGGCGCGCTGGCAGCGGCGCAGTTGGCGGTCGTAGTCGCCGCGCTCCACGAACCGGGCGAACAGCGCCTGGTCGATCGTGGGATGACCGAGGTCCATGGTCCGCTTCCGCTCGATGACCTCGTCGGCCAGCGCTTCCGGCACCAGCAGCCAGCCGAGCCGCAGTCCGGGAGCGAGGGACTTGCTGACCGATCCCGCGTAGGCCACCCGATCCGGGTCGAGCCCCTGGAGCGCGCCGACGGGGGCCCGGTCGTAGCGGAAGTCGCCGTCGTAGTCGTCCTCCAGGACGAAGCCGTCGACGGAACGCGCCCAGTCGAGCAGTTCCGCGCGGCGCCGCGCGGAGTAGGCGATGCCGGTCGGGAACTGGTGGGAGGGCGTCGTGACCACGGCACGCACCCCCGAGTCGCGCAGCGGACCGAGGGAGATTCCGTCCTCGTCCAGCGGTACGGGAACGGTGGCGACGCCCGCCGCCGCGTACAGGGCGTCGTGCTGCGGGCTCCCGGGATCCTCCACACCGACCGTAGGCAACCCGCGCGCGTGGAGCGCGAATCCGAGCAGTGTCGTCGCCTGCGCCACGCCGGAGACGACCACGATCCGCTCCGGATCCGCGACCACGCCCCGGCGGCGGGCCAGCAGCTCGGCCAGGGCGGCGCGCAGCCGGGGCAGCCCGCGCGGGTCGGGATAGCCGAGGTCCTGGTGCGGCAGTTCCGCCAGCACACCGCGGTGCGCCGTGGCCCAGGCGGCGCGGGGGAACAACGACAGGTCGGGCGTCCCGGCCACGAAGTCGGCGCGACTGCCCGCAGTGCGCGGGGCCAGGTCACGCGCGCGTGGATGGGCGGCCCGTACGGCACCGCCGACCCAGGTGCCCGCACCCCGGCCGCTGCGCAGATAGCCCTCCGCCGTCAGCTGCTCGTACGCCTCGGTGACCAGCCCACGCGACACACCGAGGTCGGCCGCCAGATCCCGGCTCGACGGCAGCCGTGTCCCCGGCACGAGCCGTCCGGACCGCACCGCCTCCCGCAGCGCCGCCTGCAGGGAACGGCCACGCGTGCGTGCCGGCGCGGAGACGGCGGGCAGGAGCAGCTCCCAGGCGGGCGACCCGGCGGATTCCGGTACGGCAGGCCGCTCCTGCGGATTGGTCCCCGATGACGTCATGGGAATGGACCTTAAACCGGACCGCCACCGTTCCTAGCGTCTCTGCCATGAACACCACCACGCGCGGTTCCCTGCTCGCCGCGTTCGCCTGCGTCCTCGTCGGAGCGTCCTTCACCGCCAACAGCCTGCTCGGCGACTACCCGTACGCGGGCGGCCAGTTCCTGCGCTACGGCCTCGCCGCGCTGTTGCTCGTTCCGCCGGCCGCGAGGGGCGCAGCGTCACGGCTGCGGGCACTCCGGCCCCGTCAGTGGACCCGTCTCGCGCTCCTCGCCGCCGTGGGCATGGTCGGCTTCAACCTCGCGGTGATCGCCGCCGAACGCACCGCGGAACCGGCCGTCCCCGGCGTCTTCGTGGGCTGTGCCCCCGTGCTGGTGGCCGTTCTCATGCCGCTCCTCGACGGACGCCGACCCCGACCCCGCGTCCTGCGGGGCGCGTTGCTCGTCGCCCTGGGCGCCTTCGCCGTGCAGGGCTGGGGCCGTACGGACGGCACCGGTATCGCCTTCTCGGTGTGCGCGCTGGCCGGTGAGGTCGGTTTCGCGGTGCTCGCCGTACCCGTGCTGCGGCCCCTGGGGCCACGGCTGTTGTCCGCCGTCGTCTGCGCGGTCGCCGCCGTCGAGGCCGCGCTGGTCGGGCTGTTCCTGGACGGCACCGCGTGGCTGCGCCGCCCCGACACCGCCGAGGCCGCCGCGCTGCTGTGGCAGGCGGCGGTCGTCACCGTCGTCGGGTTCGTGTGCTGGTACATGGGCATGCAGCGGATCGGCGCGGAGCGCGCCACGCTGTTCTCCGGGCTCATCCCGGTCGCGGCCGCCTGTACCGCGCCCGTTGTCGGAACGGGTTCCTACGGCGCCGCCCAGGCCGTGGGCAGTGCCCTGGTCGGCACCGGAGTCGCCCTCGGATCAGGGGCGTTGAGCCGACGGCGGAAGGACTCGGCGGCTGCCGTCGAGGATGACGCGCGCGACCAGAGCGGGGTCGTCGTTCATCGGGCAGTGGCCGCAGCCGGGCAGCCGCACGAGCCGGGCCCGGGGGATGATCTGCTTGGCCCGCACCCCCTGCCGGCGCACGAGCAGCATGTCCCTGGTGCCCCAGGCCACCGTGACCGGCAGCCCCGCGACGTCGTCGCTGAACTGGACGGCGGTACCGGCCCGCAGGGTCGAGTCGAACCCCGTGGCCTGCGCCAGGGCCAGGGTCTCCGCGACCACGGCCTCGGGTGAACGCAGGCCCGGGCGCGCATAGATGGTGCTCGTGAGCACCGTGCGGCCGGCCGCGCTGCGCGACAGCCGCTCGACCAGCGGCAGCGGCAGCCGCCGCGAGATGTGCCGCATCGCGAGCAGTACCCCGAACGCGTAGCGCCGTTCGGCCCCCGACCAGAACCCGGCGGGAGACAGCGCGGTGACGGACCGTACGAGCCGCTCGCGGCCGAGTTCCAGGGCCAGCAGACCGCCGAGGGAGTTGCCCGCCACGTGCGGGCGGTCCAGCTCCAGGGCCTCGCAGAACGCCCCGAACACGGACGTCGTGGTGGCCAGGTCGTACGACAGCCCCTCGGGCAGCCCCGGCGACGCGCCGAACCCCGGCAGGTCCACGGCGATCACGTCGCGCTCGGTCGCCAGGATGTCCACCACCGGGTCCCAGGCCTGCCGGTGGTGACCTATGCCGTGCAGCAGGAGCAGTGGCTCACCGCGGCCCACGCGCGCGTAGGAGACGGTCACGGGCTGCGGCCCCCTGGCAGAGGGGACTTTGAAGGAGACGGTGGTGGACATGAGGGCTCCTTGACGGCGGCTCACGGGCTGAGGCAGGCGCACGGCGGACGCGCTGTAGACAGCTTGTCAGCAATTGCTACTGGCGGGTAGACCCTCGGATCCACCGGGCCCCGCCGCCCGCCCAAATCGCCTGGACACGAACCGGCGTCTGGGTTGGGATGAACCCGTGGCCACCGACACCGAGACCGATGTCTTCGAAGAACACCGTCCCGTCCTCATGGGCGTCGCCTACCGCATGCTGGGGCGCGTCGCCGACGCCGAGGACGTGGTGCAGGAAGCCTGGCTGCGCTGGTCGGCGGCCGACCGGAGCGAGGTGCGTGAACCGCGTGCCTACCTGGTCCGCGTCACCACCCGCCTGGCGATCGACCGGCTGCGCCAGGTCAAGGCGCGCGGCGAGACGTACGTCGGCCCCTGGCTGCCCGAGCCGTACGTGACCGACTTCGGGGACACCGTGCCCGACACCGCCGAGCAGGCCGTCCTCGCCGACTCGGTCTCCCTCGCGGTCCTGGTCGTCATGGAGTCGCTGTCACCGCTGGAGCGGGCGGTGTTCGTCCTCAGGGAGGCCTTCGGCTACCCGTACGCCGACATCGCCGCCATGCTCGACCGCGGCGAACCCGCCGTACGGCAGCTCGCGGGGCGGGCCCGCAGGCACGTCGAGGAACGACGGCCGCGCTACGAGGTCGACCCCGCCCTGCGCCGCGATCTGACGGAGCGTTTCCTCGCCGCCGCGGGCGGAGGCGACCTGGAGGGGCTGATGTCGCTGCTCGCCCCGGACGTCCGGCTCGTCGGGGACAGCGGCGGCAAGGCCAAGGCGCCGCTGCGGGTCCTGGAGTCGGCCGACCATGTGGGCCGTTTCCTCGTCGGCGTCGCCGAAAAGGGCGTCCCGGACATCACGTGGCGCTTCCTGGAGCTCAACGGCGGACCGGCGGTGCTCGTCCTGTCGGGCGGAAAGCCCGACTCCGTCTTCCAGCTGGACATCCTGGACGGCCGCATCCAGTCCGTCTACGTCATCCGCAACCCCGACAAGCTGCGCGCCCTGCCCGCTGCCTGAATGCCTCATTAACGCTGTGTGGCATCGCGCCCGCGCGCCCCCCAGGGGATCGAGGATTGGTCTTGACCAAGGGTGGGGGCCGCCCTATGGTCGCAGAGAAGTGCAACAACCTTTAATAAACAAGGGCGCTAAAACGCCGCCGGACCACGGCGATTGCGGAGGACAGGGTGGGGACCACCACGCAGCTCGAAACGGTGCCGGAACCGAAGTACTGGCATCTCAAGACGGTGCTCAGTGAGGCACTGGACTCCGAATTCTCCGTGGGCGAGATCCTGCCGAACGAGCGCGATCTCGCCGCCCGTTTCGGCGTCGCCCGCGCCACGCTCCGCCAGGCTCTGGAGCAGCTGGAGCTGGAAGGCAGGCTGCAGCGCCGCCGCGGTGTCGGTACGACCGTCGCGCCGCCGCGCGTGGGCGTGGCCGTCGGCACCGAGCAGCACGCCTGGCCCGGTGCGGCCGGCGACGACTGGCAGACCGTCGACTGCGCCGCCGCGGTGCCGCCCGCAGCCGTCGCGGACGCCCTCGGCACCGACCGCGAGCAGCCGGTGCACACCGTGCGCCGCTCCCGTATGACCCACGGCCAGCCCGTCGCCGCCGAGCTGCTGTACATTCCCGAGGCGTCGGTGCCGGAGCTCTCCGCCATAGACGCACCGTCCGGGGCGGCACGCGCGCGTGCCGTGCTGCGCGAACTGCAGCGCCTGGAGCTGGAGAGCCGGGAGAACGCCGTCGAGCTCGGCTCGGCCCGCGCGGACGACGCGAAGGAGCTGGACCGCCTGCCCGGGGCCCCGGTCCTCGTCGTCACCACCCGCTACCTGGCGGGGGGCCGCACCGCGGCCGTCTCGGTGGCCACCTACCGTGCGGACACCTGCCGGCTGACCTTCGGGGACTCCGGCGCGGTGGAGATCCACGAGGGCCCGGAACGCCGGGCCTCCTAGGAGTACGGCGGCGCCCCGGATCTCTTTCGAGGTCCGGGGCGCCACCGCGTCACCGCCGCGCCGTGACCGTGCCCTCCACCGCGAACAGCTGCTCCTCCACATGGTCGAGAGCCAGTCGCAGCGCGCCCGTCGCCACGGCCGCCTCGCCCAGGAGCGAGAGGGTGACCTTCGGCGGCCGCAGACAGTAGCGGGCCAACTCGCGCCGCAGCGGCTCCAGTACGCCGTCCAGGCCGGCCGCCCAGCCGCCGACCACGACGAGTTCCGGGTCGAGGGCCAGGACGAGCGCCGCCACGTCGTGGACGAGCCGGTGGATGAACCGGTCCACGGCCGCCCGGGCCCGCTGGTCGCCCTCACGGGCCTGTGCGAAGACCGCGGCGACCGCCTGCTCGTCGAGCGGGTGCAAGGGCTCGTTTGTGGTGGACAGCAGCGTCTCGGGGGTGACCTCGCGGCCCAGCAGATGCAAGGCGCCGATCTCCCCGGCGGCCCCGCCGTACCCCCGGTGCAACCGCCCGCCGATGAGCGAACCCGCCCCCGGGCTCAGCCCGGCGAGTACGAACACCACGTCGTCGGACTCGGTGGCGGAGCCCTTCCAGTGTTCGGCGACCGCGGCCGCGTTGGCGTCGTTCTCCACCAGTACCGGGCACTTGAAGGAACGGCTCAGCCGCTCGCCGAGACGCAGTCCCGTCCACTCGGGCAGCGCCGCGCACAGCCGTATGGTCCCGTCCGCCTCCACGATGCCCGGAGAGGCGACCCCCACGGCCCACAGGGAGTCGCGCGCGACCCCGGCGCGGCGCAGCAGTTCGGCGACCGCGGTGCGCAGCCGCTCCAGACGTTCGTCGGCGGACGCCGTCTCGTCGACGTCCTTGGCCACGGCGCCGAGCACCCTGCCGTCGAGGTCTGACAGGAGCGCGGCGACCCGGTGGGGTCCGATGTCCAGCCCCAGCAGGTGCCCGGCCTCGGCCCGGAACCGGAACCGCCGCGCGGGCCGTCCCTGCCGCCGGGCGACGCTCTCGTCCGCCGCCTTCTCGACCACCAGGCCGCTCTCGATGAGCCCCTCGACGACCCCCTCGACCGTCGGCCGGGAAAGGCCCGTCACGCGGGTGATCTCGGTCAGCGTCGCGCAGTCCGTGGCGCGCAGCGCGTGCAGCACCACCGCGGAATTGATTCTTCGCAGGAGCGAGGGATCCCCGCCGGTCAGTCGCCCCAACGTCCGTCCTCCCAGCTCGTGCGCGTGTGGGGCGGATGGTACAGGTCGCTCCGCCGACCTGGCGCCCCGCCGGCCGGTTCACCTGTCACCCCGGCGCCACGAACCCCGATTCGTACGCCGCGATCACCGCCTGCGTCCGGTCCCGCGCCCCCAGCTTCGCCAGGACGGCGCTGACGTGCGACTTCACGGTCTCCGTGCCGACGATCAACCGCCCGGCGATCTCCGCGTTGGACAGACCGCGCGCCATCAGCCGCAGCACCTCGGCCTCCCGCTCGGTCAGCTGGGCCCGCTCCATCGCGGCCCGGGCGGCGCGGTTGCCGCCCTCCTCGCCGTACTGGGCGGCCAGCTGTCGTACCGAGGCGGGGAACAGCAGTGACTCACCCGCGGCGACCAGCCGTACCGCGTGCACGATCTCGGCCGGCCGGGCCCGCTTCAGCAGAAACCCGTCGGCACCGGCCCGCAGTGCCTCGTACACGTACTCGTCGTTCTCGAACGTCGTCACCACGAGGATCTTCGGCGGCTCCGCGACCGTCCGCAGCACCGCGCGCGTGGCCTCGATGCCGTCCAGCAGAGGCATCCGTACGTCCATGGCGACCACGTCGGGCCGCAGCTGCCGCACGAGGGGGATCACCGCCGCCCCGTCGGCCGCCTCGCCGACGACCTCGATGTCGGGCTGCGCCTCGAGCACCGCCCGCAGACCGGTGCGTACGAGGGGTTCGTCGTCGACGAGGAGAACGGTGACCGGCATCCCGTCAGCGTAGATCAGCGCAGCGGCAGCTCGGCATGCACCTGCCAGTCACCCCGGTCGGGTCCGGTGTGCGCGCTGCCGCCGAGCAGGGCAGCCCGTTCGCGTATCCCGCGCAGCCCGCTGCCGCGCCCGGGGCCGGGTATGTCGGCCGTCAGCGGATTGCGGACCTCCAGGGCGAGGGCCTCGTCCGTGACCTCGATACGGATCCGGACCGGGACGGCCCCGGCGTGCCGCAGCACATTGGTCAGCGACTCCTGGAGGATCCGGTAGCCCTCCCGGGAGACCGGCCCGGGCACGGTGTCCACCGGCCCGGTCAACTCGGCGTCCACCTTGGCGCCGGACGCGCGCGCGGACTCCAGGAGCCGGTCGGCGTCCGTCAGCGTCGGGCGGCCGCTCACCGGCCGGCCGGACTCGCGCAGGACGCCGAGGACGCGCTCCAGGTCCTCCAGCGCGGCCCGGCCGGTCTCCTCGATGGCGTCCAGGGCACGGTCCGTGAAGGCCGGATCGCCGGCCGCCCGCGCGGCGCCCGCCTGGACGACGGCGACGGTCAGGGCGTGCCCGATGGAGTCGTGCAGCTCACGCGCGATACGGGTGCGCTCCAGGAGCTGCTCGGTGCGCTCCTCCATGGCGGCCAGGCGCTCGGCGGGGGAGGGGCCGAGCAGCCGGAGGGCGAGCGCGGTGATCAGACGGCCCGAGCCGACCACGGTCGCCGCCAGCGCGGCCAGCGACAGGGGCGCGAGCAGGACGTGCCACCACCGGTGACCGTCGAGGAGGATCAGCACGCCCTCGTCGACGTCATGGCCGAAGGCCGACGCCACCAGGTCCACCGAGCTGATGAGCAGTTGCATGGTGAGCATCGCCGTCGCGTTGCCGATCAGCAGCCGCGTCTCCAGCCACACGACGAGCCGTCCCCGGTCGCTCCAGGACGCCGACGGCGCGACGACGATGTCGATGCTCTCGCTGTTGTGCCGGTGCCCTGTCAGCAGCAGCCTCGCCTGCAGCCCCTCAACGGTGCGCATCGCGGGCACCAGCCCCGCGGGCGCGAGCGTCAGGGCCGCCGCCGGCCAGATCCACCACGCTTCCTCGACGAACATCCACATGGCCGGCCACACGACGGCGATGAACAGATGCAGCCATCGTGTGTACGTCACCGCCCGACCGAACGGGCGCAGCAGGCGGACCATGTGGTCATCGTGCCAGCCGCCACCGACAACGAGCCTCCCCCGCACGGGGGAGACGATCTCCACGCGCGGGGGAGGCCCCGCCCCCGCGGCACCGGTCAGGCTGCTGCCATGACCAGCATCGAAGTCCAAGCCCTCACCAAGGAGTTCGGCACCCGACGAGCCGTGGACGACGTCACTTTCCGTGTCCTCCCGGGCCGTGTCACCGGCTTCCTCGGGCCCAACGGCGCCGGAAAGTCCACCACCATGCGGCTCGTCCTCGGCCTCGACCGCCCGACCTCCGGGACGGCCACGATCGGCGGCCGCGCCTACGTCACACTCGACGAACCCCTGCGCCAGGTGGGCGCCCTGCTCGACGCCCAGGCCGCGCACGGCTCCCGCTCCGGCCGCGACCACCTGCGCACGCTGGCGGCGAGCAACCGCATCCCCGACCGCCGGGTCGAGGAGGTGCTGGAGCAGACGGGGCTGGCCTCGGTCGCAAGGCGCCGGGTGAAGACGTACTCCCTGGGCATGCGGCAGCGGCTCGGCATCGCGGCCGCCCTGCTCGGCGACCCCGGCGTGGTCATGCTCGACGAGCCCTCGAACGGCCTCGACCCCGAAGGCATCATCTGGATCCGCGAGTTGCTGCGCCGGCTGGCCGGAGAGGGCCGCACGGTGCTGGTCTCCAGCCACCTCATGCACGAGACCGCGTCCTTCGCCGACCACCTCGTCGTCCTGGGCCGGGGGCGGCTGCTCGCCGACACACCGATGCGGGAGTTCATCCACGCACGCGTGCGGCCCGGCGTCCGCATCCGCACGACGGACCCCACCGCCCTCAAGAGCGCGCTCGCCCGGCACGGTCACGACGCCGTGGAGCACGAGGACGGGCACTGGACCGTGGAGCACGCGCGCGTGGACGAGATCGGCGGCATCGTCTCCGCCGCGCGCGTGCCGATCCTCGAACTGGCCACGCAGGAAGCCACTTTGGAGCAGGCCTACCTGGATCTGACCGCGACCGAGACAGAGTTCACCGCACAGCCGCAGGAGGCCTGACATGTCGTCCGCACCCACCCCTCGCTCCTTCGCCCCGGTCCTCCGCTCCGAGTGGCTGAAGATCCGTACGCTGCGCTCGCTCCTCGGCGCACTGCTCGCCCTGTTCGCGGCGACCACCGCGTTCTCCGCGATCGCCGGGGTCTCGGACACCTCGGACCCCGCATTCGATCCGCTGTTCATGGCCCTGTCCGGGATCGCGCCGGGCCAGATCGCGGCCATCTCCTTCGGAGCCATGGCGGTGTCGTCGGAGTTCCACGGGGGTGGGCTCCGGCTGTCGCTGGCCGCGGTGCCGCGGCGGGGGCGGTGGTTCGCGGCGAAGCTGCTCGCGATCGGCGCGCCGACGCTGGCCGTCGGGCTGGTCACCGCGTTCGCGGCGCTCGTCGTGGCGCGGGCCGGGCTCGGGGACGCGGCGAGCGGTCTCTCCACGGGAGAGCAGACCCGCGGTGTCGTCGGCTGTGCGGTCTACCTCACGCTGATGGCCTTGTTCGCGGCGGGAGTCGCGGCCCTGCTGCGCAGTGGGGTGGGCGCACTCTCCCTGATCATCCCGTTCATCCTCATCGTCTCGTTCGTCATCGGAGACGCGGCCGGGGGCGGTGTCGCCGACTTCCTGCCCGACAGGGCCGGACAGGCCGTCCTGTACGAGACCCCCGACCGGACTGCGGGCCCGTGGGGCGGACTCGGCGTCACCGCACTGTGGACAGCGGCAGCCGTCACGGCGGGCGCGTGGAGCCTGCGCCGCCGGGACGCCTGACCCTGGGGCGGGCACGTGGCCGGGATGCTTGACCCTACGGTGGGTCCGTGGCCGTGGCGCTTACTCCACGGCAGCCGCGTCACCAACCTGCCCGGACAGCACACCTAGCCATTCCCCGCCGCCACCCGGAGCCGGGCGAACTCCTCCGCCATCGTCGCCGCCGTCCAGTGCGCGTTGAGGCCGCTCGGATTCGGCAAAACCCACACCCGCGTCTCCCCGATCGTCCGCTCTTGCGGTCCGACCTGCGCCTTCTTGTCGTCGAAGGCCGCACGGTAGGCGGTGACCCCCACCACGGCCAGCCAGCGGGGCCTGAGCCTCGCCACCTTCTCCGCCAGCAGCCGCCCGCCCTCGCGGTACTCCTCGGCGCTCAGCTCGTCCGCCCGCGCGGACGCTCTGGCCACGACATTGGTGATGCCGAGCCCGTACGACAGCAACTCCCGCTGCTCCGACGGCTTCAGGAGCCTCGGAGTGAAGCCGGACAGATGGAGCACCGGCCAGAACCGGTTGCCGGGCCGGGCGAAGTGATGGCCCGTCGCGGCCGTCATCAGACCGGGGTTGATGCCGCAGAACAGCACACGGAGACCGTCCGCGACCACGTCCGGTACGAGACGTTCGCGGGCGGCCTCCAACTCCTCGGGGGTGAAGCGGGTCAGAGGATCGCTCCGGGGGTGTAGCCCGCCGCCTCCGGGTGCTGCTTCGCGATCTCCTCGATCCGGCCCACGATCGCGGCGACCTGGTCGGCCGCGGCGCCCGTGAAGGACAGCTTGTCGGCCATCAGCGCGTCCAGCCCGGCCCGGTCGAGCGGGATGCGCTCGTCCGCGGCCAGCTTGTCGAGGAGTTCGTTGCGCTCGGCACCCTGCTCGCGCATCGCGAGGGCGGAGGCGACGGCGTGCTCCTTGATCGCCTCGTGCGCGACCTCACGGCCGACACCCGCGCGCACCGCGCCCATCAGCACCTTGGTGGTGGCGAGGAACGGCAGGTAGCGGTCCAGCTCGCGCGCGACGACGGCCGGGAAGGCGCCGAACTCGTCGAGGACCGTCAGGAAGGTCTCCAGGAGACCGTCGAGAGCGAAGAACGCGTCCGGCAGCGCGACCCGGCGCACCACTGAGCAGGACACGTCGCCCTCGTTCCACTGGTCGCCCGCCAGCTCGCCGGTCATCGAGGCGTAGCCGCGCAGGATGACCATCAGGCCGTTGACGCGCTCGCAGGACCGCGTGTTCATCTTGTGCGGCATCGCGGAGGAGCCGACCTGTCCCGGCTTGAACCCCTCGGTCACCAGCTCGTGCCCGGCCATCAGCCGGATCGTCTTCGCGAGCGAGGAGGGGGCCGCGGCCACCTGCACCAGCGCGGTGACGACCTCGTAGTCCAGGGAGCGCGGGTAGACCTGGCCGACCGAGGTGAACGCCTGCGAGAAGCCCAGGTGACCGGCGATCCGCTGCTCCAGCTCCGCCAGCTTCGACGCGTCCCCGCCCAGCAGGTCCAGCATGTCCTGCGCGGTGCCGACCGGGCCCTTGATGCCGCGCAGCGGATAGCGGGCCAGCAGCTCCTCGACCCGGCCGTAGGCCACGAGCAGCTCGTCCGCCGCGGTCGCGAAACGCTTGCCGAGAGTGGTGGCCTGCGCGGCCACGTTGTGGGAGCGGCCGGCCATGACCAGCTCGCCGTATTCGCCGGCCAGCTTGCCCAGGCGCGCCAGGACGGCCACGCTGCGGTCGCGGATCAGTTCCAGGGAGAGCCGGATCTGGAGCTGCTCGACGTTCTCCGTGAGGTCCCGGGACGTCATGCCCTTGTGGACCTGCTCGTGCCCGGCGAGGTCGTTGAACTCCTCGATCCGCGCCTTCACGTCGTGCCGCGTGACCTTCTCGCGCTCGGCGATGGAGGCCAGGTCGACGGTGTCCAGGACCCGCTCGTAGTCGGCGAGGGCCTCCTCGGGCACCTCGATCCCGAGGTCCTTCTGGGCCCGCAGCACGGCGAGCCAGAGCTGACGCTCGAGCTTGACCTTCTGCTCGGGCGACCAGAGCGTGGCGAGCTCGGCGGAGGCGTAGCGTCCGGCGAGGACGTTCGGGATGCGGGGCTTGGCGGGAGCGGAAGTCACGTGTACGGATTCTACTGGCGATTCGTGCAGGCCAGCGCCCGGGCCCCGTTCGTCGGAACCTACGAGAGGTCTTCCGCGAGTTCCGCCAGCACGTCGGCGTGACACAGTGCGGGCGCACACCAGCAGGCCAGGGCCCTGCCGTGAAGGCCGGGCACCAGTGCGAGCAGATCCGGTCGCCGCAGCAGATACGCCCGGTACTTCGCCATGACCTCGGCCCGCGTGCCGTCCCGACGACGCGCGGGGGTGTCGTAGGCGAAGGGGTTGTACAGCGGGTGCTTCGGCAGGTCCCAGCCGCCCATGGTCCAGCGTCGGCCGACGTAGACCAGGTCGGCGGGCGCGTGTTCGAGGCGGGGGCCGTACTCGTGGAGACGGCCCCTGACGTTGACCACGCGCGTGTGCACGACGACCTCAGTGTTCGTACGGCAGCAGGTCGGGCCGCTTCGGCGGCAGGCCGTCGCCCGAGGAGCGGCCCGTCAGGCGCCGTCCGATCCACGGCAGCAGGTGCTGCCGGGCGAAGCGCGCGTCGGCGATGCGTCGGGCGAGCCACCTCGGGGGGACCGTCGCCGGGATCGGCGTACGCCACTCCGTGTCCTCGGGGTCGTAGCCGAGGGTCTGCCACACGGCCTCGGCGACGCGGCGGTGGCCCTCGGCCGTCAGATGCAGCCGGTCCACGTCCCACAGGCGCGGGTCGGCGAGCGAGGGGGCGCCGTACAGGTCGACGACCACCGCGCCGTGGCGTGCGGCGAGCTCGTCGACGACCGTGAACAGCTCCTCCATGCGCGGCCGGAACCGCTGAAGGACCGGGCCCTGGCGGCCGGGGCTGCGCATCAGCACCAGTTGCTTGCAGGACGGGGCCAGCCGCTCCACGGCCTCCGTCAGCAGGTCGCGGACCCGGACCATGTCGCACTTGGGCCGCAGGGTGTCATTGAGCCCGCCCACCAGCGTGATCACGTCCGCCTGCATCGCCGCCGCCACGTCGACCTGCTCGTCGACGATCTGCTGGATCAGCTTGCCGCGCACCGCGAGGTTGGCGTACCGGAAGCCGGGTGTCACGGCGGCCATCCGGCCGGCGAGAAGGTCGGCCCAGCCCCGGTAGGAGCCGTCCGGCAGCAGGTCCGACATGCCCTCGGTGAAGGAGTCGCCGACCGCGACCAGGCTGGAGTAAGGGGGATTAGTCTGCATGGCGGAAGAAATGGTAACCGCTGCACATACCCGGCGGTCGGTCGCCCCGGGTGCTCCGAACGGCCACTCAGGACCGCCGCCCGCCCGGACCGCCCCTCACACCTGCCGTCCGAACAGTTCCCGCAGCACGTCCTCCATCGTCACCAGCCCCGCCAGCCGCCCGTCCTCGCCGAGCACCGCCGCCAGATGGGTACGGCTGCGCCGCATCGCCGTCAGTACGTCGTCCAGCGGTGTGCTCTCCCGGATCCGCGCGATCGGCCGCATGTCCCGCACCGGGAACGGCAGATCCCGCGGCGAGGCGTCCAGCGCGTCCTTGACGTGGAGGTAGCCGACGATCCGCCGCCCCTCGTCCACCACCGGGAACCGTGAGAACCCGGACTCGTTCGACAGCGCCTCCAGTTGCGCCGGCGTGACGCCCACGTGCGCGTAGACCACCGCTTCCAGGGGCAGCACCACGTCCCGCACGGGGCGTCGCCCCAGTTCCAGCGCGTCGTGCAGCCGCTCCCGCGCCCGCTCGTCGATCAGGCCCGCCTCTCCGGAGTCCCGTACGATCCGGGCCAGTTCGGCGTCCGAGAAGGTCGCCGTGACCTCGTCCTTGGTCTCCACGCGGAGCAGTTTCAGCAGGGCGTTCGCGAAGGCGTTGATCGCGAAGATCACCGGACGCAGCCCGCGCGCCAGCGTGACCAGCGGCGGCCCGAGCAGCAGCGCGCTGCGCACCGGCTCCGCGAGGGCGATGTTCTTCGGGACCATCTCGCCGAGCAGCATGTGCAGATAGGTCGCCACGGTCAGCGCGATCACGAAGGACACCGCGTGCCCCGCGCCCTTGGGCACACCCACCGCGTGGAACACCGGCTCCAGCAGATGCGCGATCGCGGGCTCCGCGACCACACCCAGGACCAGCGTGCACAACGTGATCCCGAGCTGCGCGGCCGCCATCAGCGCGGAGACGTGCTCCAGCCCCCACAACACGCTCTTCGCACGCCGGTCGCCCTGCTCGGCGTAGGGCTCGATCTGGCTGCGCCGCACCGAGATCAGCGCGAACTCGGCACCCACGAAGAAGGCATTGACGACGAGAGTCGCCAGACCGATCAACAACTGCACGACGGTCATCCCTCGGCCCTCCGCTCGGATGGCTGGACGGCGGTCGTGGCTCGCGTCCTTCGGGGCGGCTGGGAGGCGGTCATGGCTCGTGCCCCCTCCGGCGGCCCGGCGGCCGCCACCGCGCGCGCCCCCTCCTCCGGTGACTGGACCGCGGTCACGACCCGGTCACCTCCCCCGGCAGGGGCGCGTGCAGCAGTACCCGCGCCGCGCGGCGCCCCTGCGCGTCCACCACGTCGAGCCGCCAGCCGGCGACCTCCACCGAGTCGCCGACGGCCGGGATCCGGCCGAGCTCCGTCGCCAGAAGGCCGGCCAGCGTCTCGTACGGCCCCTCGGGTGCCCGCAGGCCCACGCGCGCGAGCTGGTCCATGCGGGCCGAACCGTCGGCCCGGAAGAGCTCCCTGCCCTCCTCGTCGGTGCCTGCGGGGGCCAGGTCGGACGTCTCGTGGGGATCGTGCTCGTCGCGTACCTCGCCGACGACCTCCTCGACGATGTCCTCCAGCGTGGCCACGCCCGCCGTGCCGCCGTACTCGTCGATGACGACCGCCATCGTGCGCTTGCCGGACAGCCGGTCCAGGAGCCGGTCCACGGTGAGCGACTCGGGCACCAGCAGCGGCTCGCGCAGCAGCTCGGCGACCGAGGCGCGGGGCCGACGTTCGGCCGGTACCGCCAGGACGTCCTTGATGTGCGCGATGCCGACGACCGAGTCGAGGCCGCCGCGGTAGACGGGGAACCGGGACAGCCCGGTCGCGCGCGTCGCGTTCGCCACGTCCTCGCAGGTCGCCTGGACGTCCAGGGCGATCACCTGCACCCGCGGGGTCATCACGTTCTCCGCGGTCAGGTCGGCGAGATTGAGCGTCCGCACGAACAGCTCGGCGGTGTCCGCCTCCAGCGCGCCCGCCAGAGCCGAGTGCCGGGCCAGCGCGGCCAGCTCCTGCGGCCCACGCGCCGAGGCCAGCTCCTCGGCGGGCTCAAGACCGAAGCGGCGCACCACCCGGTTGGCCATGTTGTTGAGGTGGGAGATGAAGGGGCGGAAAGCCGCGCTGAACCAGCTCTGCGCGGTGCCCACCCGCTTGGCCATGGCCAGCGGCGAGGAGATCGCCCAGTTCTTGGGCACCAGCTCGCCGACCACCATCAGGAACACCGTCGACAGCGCGGTGCCCAGCACCAGCGCCAGCGAGCGGGAGGTGGACGGCGAGACCCCGAGCGACTCCAGGGGCCCCGCGATCAGCGCCGCGATCGACGGTTCGGCGAGCATGCCGACGACCAGGTTGGTGACGGTGATCCCGAGCTGCGCCCCGGACAGCTGGAACGTCAGATGCCGTACGGCCTTCAGGGCGCCGGACGCGCCCCGCTCGCCGCGCTCCACCGCCCGCTCCAGCTGTCCGCGGTCCACCGTGGTCAGCGAGAACTCCGCCGCCACGAAGGCACCGCAGGCCAGCGAGAGCAGGATCGCCACCAGCAGGAGGAGCACTTCGGTCATCGGGTCACCTCCGTCCCATGATCGGACAGGGTCCCCAGGATCGCCCGTCCTATCCGGCGAAGGGTTTCACCCAGCGCCGCCACTTTTCCTCGGGCGCATACCCCGCCGCGCGCCACGCGTGCTGTGCGGTTTCGTTGCGCACCAGCACCATCGCGTCCCCGCGGCGCCCGCCGAGCCGTACGAACCGCTCCTCCGCGGCCGTGAGCAGCGCCGATCCGATGCCCCGCCGCCGGCGCTCCGGGTGCACCGCGAGCCGGTACAGATGACACCGCCAGCCGTCGAAGCCCGCGATCACCGTGCCGACCAGTTCGCCGTCGAGCTCGGCGAGGATCAGCGCCTCGGGGTCCCGGGTGACCAGCCGCTCCACGCCGTCCCGGTCGTCGCTGATGCTCGTCCCCTCGGCGGCCTGCTTCCAGAACGCCAGCACGGTGTCGAGGTCGTCGGGCGTCGCGGCCCGTATCCGCAGGTCAGTCATGCGGCGATCCCACCACGTCGGCCCCGCCCGGGACGGGAAATTCCAGGATCCGGACGGCTACCGGCCGCGCAGCCGCGCCATCACCGGTGCGAAGGCCTCCATGGAGGCCTCCAGCACCGTCAGATAGGTGAAGCCGTACCGCTCGCGCTGGGCCAGCACCTGAGCGACGATCTCCTCGACCGTGCCGATCAGCATGATGGGCAGATCCAGCGCCTGCTGCAGGGTCAGGTCCGGCACCCGGTGCAGGAACGGCGTGGCCACCGCCTCGCGGTCGTCGGTGACCACCACCATCTGGATGAGCAGGTTCAGTTCGGCCGGTTCCTTGCGTCCCTCGGCCAGCTGCCGATAGCGCCCGACGCGCTCGTCGAGTTGCTCGGCGGTGGTCGGGGTCAGCTTTCCGGTCGTGTTCCCCGGCACCAGGGTCGCCCCGGTGAAGGCCGCGATGTCGGCGTGCTCGGCGGACAGTTTCAGCATCCGGTTTCCTATGCCGCCGATCAGCAGGGGCACCCGGGGCCGCTGCACCGGCTGCGGCACATGGTCCTGTGAGGACAACAGCCGCTCCAACTCCTCGACCGTGCGCCGGAGATGGTCCACCCGCTCGCCCGCCGAACCGAAGGGCAGTCCCGCCTGGTCGTGCTCGGACTGCACATAGCCGGTGCCCAGGCCGAGTTCGAGGCGGCCGCCGGTGAGGGCGTCCACCGTGGCGACCTCGCGGGCGAGCAGCGTCGGGTTCCAGAAGCCCGCGTTGAGGACGAACGTGCCGAGGCGCGGTCGTTCGGTGACCTGTGCCGCCGCGACCAGCGCGGGGAAGGGGGCGATCTTGCCGAGGTGGTCGGGGACCAGGATCACGTCGTAGCCGAGTTCCTCGGCCTGTCGGCACTTGGCGCGCCAGTCCTCGTCGGTGGCGGCGGCGGTCAGGTTGACGGCGAAGCGAAACGGGCGGGGCATGAACTCTCCTCAGCGGTGAGCGACTTGAGTTGTCTGCCCCGCGATTCCATCATTCGTGCGCGATCGCCGCCAGTACGTTCATGCGCGAGGCACGCAAGGCCGGCAGCAGTGCCGCCACGATGCCCACCACCGCCGAGCCGACGACGACCGCGACGATCGTGCCCCAGGGGATCGCCAGCGCGTTCAGGCCCTGCAGCGCCAGCACCTGCTGGGTGCACACACCCCACACCAGCCCGAGCGCGAGCCCGAGGACCGCGCCGAACACGGCGATCACCACCGACTCCAGCCGGATCATCCGGCGCAGCTGACGCCGGGCGAGCCCGATGGCGCGCAGCAGCCCGATCTCCCGGGTGCGCTCCACGACCGACAGGGCGAGGGTGTTGACCACACCGAGCACGGCGATGACGATCGCGAGCCCGAGCAGCGCGTACACGAGGTAGAGCAGAACGGCGATCTGGTCGTGGACCAGGTCCTTGTAGTCGGCGAGGTCGCGCACCTGGACCTGCGGATACGGGTCGAGTGTCTTCTCCAGGGCCGCGCGCAGCCGGTCGGCGCCGGCGCCGGAGGCGGCGTTCACATACAGCGCGGAGTCCTGGCCGCCCGGCGCGAACCGCTCCAGGGTGGACAGGCCGAAGTAGATGCCGCCCTGCGTCCCGAACCCGTCCGCGGAGTCCTGGTCGGTGAGGGCGCCCACGGTCAGTTCGGTCCGGCGCCCGCCCTGGAACTCGACCGGGACCCTGCTGCCGACCTTCACGTCGTGGTCGCGCGCGAAGTCCAGGTCCATGGCCAGGTGCCCGGACGCGAGGGCGGCCGCGGTGTCGCCCTGCGCGTAGGTGATGTGGGCGACCTCGTCGAGCTGCGGGTCGTACCCCGCGGCGGTGGTCTCGACGCGCTTGCCGTCCGGCAGCCGTACGGCAATGGGCGCGAACCTCGACCGTACGACGAGCCCGGCGCCGTCGGTCCTGCGCACCGCCTCCGTGACCTCCTGCGGGAACGGCAGGAAGTTGCCGTTCTGCACGACGAAGTCGGCGCCCAGCGTCTTGTCGATCTGGTCGTCGAATGACTTGGACATCGAGGCGCTGGCCACGGACATCCCGCCGACCAGGGCGAGGCCCACCATCAGGGCGGCCGCGGTGGCGCCGGTACGGCGGGGATTGCGCAGGGCGTTGCGCTGGCTCATCCGCCCGACCGAGCCGAAGAGGGCGGGGAAGGCGCCGCCCAGGACCCGGATCACGGGCCGCACCAGCAGCGGGCCCGCGACGACGGTGGCGAGAAGCGTCAGGACGACACCGAGGCCCAGCAGGGAGGCCGCGGACGCCGTCTTCGACGAGGTGACACAGCCCACCAGCGCGGCCGCGCCCGCCGCGCCGACGATCCCGCCCACGATCGCCCGCATCCGCAGTGGCTTCCCGATCCCGGCGATCTCGGCGTCCGCGAGGGCCGCCATGGGGGAGACGCCGGCCGCGCGCCGGGCCGGGAGATACGCCGCGACGAAGGTGACGCCCACCCCGACGACGTACGCCGCCACGGGTGTTCCCCAGCCGATGACCATCTCGCTCGTCCGGATGTTCATGCCGAAGGCGTTCATCAGCGAGATGAGCCCGACGGCCAGCCCGATGCCCGTGCCGAGCCCGACCGTGGAGCCGACCAGGCCGAGCAGGGTGGCCTCGGTGAGCACCGAGCGGCGGACCTGGCGCCGGTCGGCACCCAGTGCGCGCAGGAGCCCCAGTTCACGGGTGCGCTGGGCGATCAGCATCGAGAAGGTGTTGACGATCAGGAAGATGCCGACCAGGACGGCGATCCCGGCGAATCCCAGCATGACGTACTTGATGACGTCGAGGAAGCCGCCCAGTTGGTCGACGTCCGACTTCGCCTGCTCGTCGGCGGTCCGGTACTCGTAGGTGCCCGTCCCGAGCGCGGCGGCCACACGCTGCTTGAGCTGGTCGTTGCCGACGCCCTCGGCCGCGTCGATGGAGATGCTGGTGGCGGCCTTCGTGGAACCGAGCAGCTTGGTCTGCGCGGTCGGTGGATCCAGGAACAGCAGCGTGGCGCCCGGGTTGGTGGTGGTGAACGTGACGATGCCGACGATCCGGACCTTGAAGGAGCCCGGCGCCGCGATCACGGTGAGCGGGTCGCCGATGTGCAGGTCCTTGCGGTCGGCGGTCTCCGAGTCGAGCAGCGCCTCGGACGGGCCGTGCGGGGCGTGGCCCGAGGTGAGCTTCACGGGGCTGCGCGAGGTCGGGTTCCAGTCGGTGCCGATGGTGGGGGCGCCGGTGGTCGGGCCCACGGACTTGTTCTCGGAGTCGGCGACGGTGATCCCGTCGTCCTCGGCGTCGAAGCGCGCGGCGGCGACTCCCTCGACCCGGGACACGCGGTCCGCGAGCGCGGCCGGCAGGGTGGCCGTCGTCCCGGACGGGATGGCCTCGCTCAGGTCCTCCTTGGGGCTGATCGTGAGGTCCGGCGCGGTCGAGGCGAAGAGCCGGTCGAAGGTGTGGCTCAGCGTGTCGGAGAAGATCAGGCTGCCCGAGACGAACGCCACGGACAGCACCACGGCCAGCGCGGAGAGCACCAGCCGTCCTTTGTGCGCGAGGAAACTGCGGAGCGTGGCCTTCAGCACGGCGTCAGGCCTCCCCAGCCTCGGGGGCCCCCTGGGACTGACTCCGGATCACGTCGAAACGCTTCATGCGTTCCAGTACGGCCTCCGCGGTGGGCCGCTCCATGCGGTCCACGAGCCGTCCGTCCCCCAGGAACAGCACCACGTCCGAGTGGGCCGCGGCGCCCGGGTCGTGGGTGACCATGACGACCGTCTGCCCGAGCTGGTCGACGGCCTCGCGCAGGAAGCCGAGCACCTCCAGGCCCGCCCGTGAGTCGAGGTTGCCGGTCGGCTCGTCCGCGAAGATCAGCTCGGGCCGGGAGGCGAGCGCACGGGCACACGCGACGCGCTGCTGCTGACCGCCCGAGAGCTGCGACGGCCGGTGCCCCAGCCGGTCCCGCAGCCCCAAGGTGTCGATGACCTGGTCCAGCCACTTCTCGTCGGGCTTCTTGCCCGCGATGTCCATGGGCAGGGTGATGTTCTCCGCCGCGTTCAGCGTCGGGATCAGGTTGAACGACTGGAACATGAATCCGATCCGGTCCCGGCGCAGCCTGGTCAGCTCGCGCTCCTTCAGCCCCGTGATCTCGGTGTCGCCGAGCCACACCTGACCGGCCGACACGGTGTCGAGCCCCGCCAGGCAGTGCATCAACGTGGACTTCCCTGACCCCGAGGGCCCCATGACCGCGGTGAAGCGGCCGCGCGCGATGTCCACGTCCACCGAGTCCAGGGCGAGCACGGCCGTCTCGCCCGAGCCGTACGCCTTGGTCAGACCGCGGGCGCGGGCCGCGATCCCGTCGGCCGGAACGGCACCGGGAGCGTGCTCGGCAGCAGCTGTGGACAAGGCTCTCTCCTCGCTCGTGGACGGCGCTCGCGGACCGGGTGGTCCCCATCCGGCCGAGCGTAATGTGATCCACCCCACACCCGGTATCCCCCGTGCGGTCGAGACGGTCTCCACCCCAGGTCGGGCCCCCGATACCGATGTAAGGGACACATTCCACCCGGGGGTGGACCCTCTTGCGGGTGCTAGCGTTTCGGCGCTAGCTTCGAACCATGGCGAAGACCCAGTTGAACGTGCGGGTGGACGAGGGCACCGCCCGCGCCGCCCGTGAACGTGCCCTCGCCCGTGGCGTGAGCGTCAACCGCTACATCGAGGAGCTGGTCATGAAGGACACCGGTGAAGCGGGCCAGGCCTTCGTGGAGGCCGCGGCCGACTTCATGAAGCAGTACGAATCCGTCTTCGCGGAGGAGTTCGGCAAGGATCACGAGACTCGTTGAGCGATCTGCACATCGATCTCGCCTGGCTTCTGATGCTCGCCGAGCAGAAGACCCCGGGCGATCCCCAGGTCATCGACTGGGGCGCCCTGGTCGCCGCCGTGGCACGGCACCAGGCCGAGATATTCGACATCCCCGTCTACGACAGCCCGCACCTGCGCGCCGCCGCGCTGCTGCAACTCCTCATCCACGTCCCGGCGTTGGAGCGCACCAACGCGCTCTTCGCGTGCGCGGTCGGGTACGCCTATCTCGTCGCGAGCGGACTCAGGGTCGTCACCTCGCCCGAGCTCGTCCGTGACCTCGCCAAGGTGGCCAAGAAGGGCGACGCCTCGTTGCACGACATCGCACGCGAGCTGCAGAGGTGGACCCTGTGATCAGCGCTCCGCCGGCTGTGGCCGCCAGGCGGTGCCCAGCACGCAGAAGGACGTAGGCAGCGTGGGCCCCTTCTCCGGCATCACCACCCGTCGGTAGGGGCCGAGTTCGAACCCGGCGTCCCGCAGCGCGGCGACCGGGTCGCGGGCCAGATGGCAGCCGCCGTTCAGCACCGGCCACACCGTGCGGTCCAGCGCCCGCTGGGTGAAGCGCATCGCCGGTCCGCCGCCCCTGCCGTGCTCGAAGAACCGCACGGTCCCGCCGGGCCGCAGCACCCGGCGCACCTCGCCGAGCGCGCGCGTCACATCGCGCACACTGCACAGCACCAGAGAGATCACCACGGCGTCGAAGGCCTCGCTCTTGACGGGCAGCGCCTCCGCCGCGCCGGGCACCACGTCGACCGGCACCTCGCAGCGCAGAGCGGCCTCCACCGCCAACTGCCGCAGCCTTCGCTCCGGTTCGATCGCCACGACCTCGGAGACCGTGCCGGGATAGTGCGAGAAGTTCAGGCCGTTGCCCGCCCCGATCTCGATCACCCGCCCGGACAGCCCGGTGAGCAGCCGTTCCCGCACCCGGGCCATGCCCCACCTGCTCTCGGCGGTGACACTGACCCGGGCGTAGTACCGGGCGAACAGCGGATGGTGGACGGGGTCCCGGGACACCTTGCCGGAACCGGCGGACCGCGGCGCCATGGCAGCCTCCCTCACCGGACAGGACCGACCTCACCGCCATTGTCCCCCGCGGGACCCCGGCGCACCCCTGCGGACGCTCACCGCACGAAGTCGCGCACGTGCTCGTGGCTCAGCGGGGACGGTTCAGGGAGCCTCACGCGCCCCGAACGCCTCCGCGTCCCACGTCCCGTCCAGTCGCGGTGCCAGCCAACCCGGCGCGGCGGCACGGAAGTCGGCCGGGGCCAGCCGGCCGGCGCCGGCCGGCAGGGCGCCGAGCAGCGGAGCCCCGGACACGTCCGGCAGGTCCGCGAGGTTGCAACGGGAGGCGAGATCCGGGGAGTCGGGCCAGCTGCCGATCACCACGCCCGCCAGGTCCAGCTGCCGACGGCGAAGTTCACGGGCCGTCAGTTCCGTGGTGTTCAGCGTGCCCAGGCCCGCCGACGCCACGACCAGGACCGGCGCCCGCAGCAGCTCCGCCGCGTGGGCCAGTGTCCCGCCCTCGTCGTCGAAGCGGACGAGCAGTCCGCCGGCCCCCTCCACGAGCACCAGGTCGTGCTCGGTGGCCAGCTTGGCGGCGGCCTCGGCGACCTCATGAGGGCGCACCGGCTTCAGACCGGCCCGCCGAGCGGCCGTGGCCGGGGCCAACGGCTCGGGGTAGCGGGCGACTTCGGCCTTGGTCACGGCACCCGCGAGCCGCGCCACCTCGTCGGCGTCCCCGGGCTCGTCCGGCCGTACGCCGGTCTGCGCGGCCTTCAGGACGGCGACCGTCCGTCCGGCGGTGAGCGCCGCGGCGGCGACAGCGGCCGTGGCGACGGTCTTGCCGACCTCCGTGCCCGTCCCCGTGATCACCAGTACCGGCATGTCATCCCTCCCGAGCGGCGGCAACCACTGCACGCGCGATCCGTGAAACGTCCTCGTCGCCCGTGACGTACGGCGGCATCGTGTACACGAGATCGCGGAACGGCCGCAGCCACACGCCCTCGCGTACGGCGGCCTCCGTCGCGGCCTTCATGTCGACCTCGTGGTCCAGCTGGACGACCCCGATGGCGCCCAGGACCCGTACGTCCCGCACGCCCGGCAGCTCACGCGCCGGCGCCAGCCCTTCCCGCAGCCCCGCCTCGATCCGCTTGACCTCCGCCAGCCAGTCCTGCCCGAGCAGCAGCCCGATCGAGGCGCAGGCCACCGACGCGGCGAGCGGGTTGCCCATGAAGGTGGGGCCGTGGGCGAGGACCGGGACCTCGCCCCGCGAGATGCCGTCGGCCACGCGAGGCGTGCACAGGGTCGCCGCCATCGTCATATAACCGCCGGTCAGCGCCTTGCCCACGCACATCACGTCCGGCGTGACCGCGGCGTGCTCCGCGGCGAACAGGGCGCCCGTGCGGCCGAAGCCGGTCGCGATCTCGTCGAACACCAGGAGCACGTCGTGCGCGTCGCACGCCTCGCGCAGCACCCGCAGATAGGCGGGGGAGGGGAACCGCATCCCGCCCGCACCCTGCACCACCGGCTCCACGATCACCGCGGCCAGTTCGTCCGCGTGCCGCTCGATCGCCGCGCGCAGCTCGTCGGCGTACGACTCCTCGTACGCGGCCGGAGGCGCGTCCACGAACACCTGGCGGGGCAGCACCCCGGACCACAGCTCGTGCATCCCGCCCTCGGGGTCGCACACCGACATGGGCTGCCAGGTGTCACCGTGGTAGCCGCCGCGCCAGGTCAGCAGGCGCTGCTTGCCCGGACGGCCCAGCGAGCGCCAGTACTGCAGGCACATCTTCACCGCGACCTCGACCGACACCGACCCCGAGTCGGCGAGGAAGACATGCTCGAGCCCGTCGGGAGACATGTCGACAAGGAGCTTCGCGAGCCGGACGGCGGGCTCGTGGGTGAGCCCGCCGAACATCACATGGCTCATCCGCCCGAGCTGCTCGCGCGCGGCCTCGTTCAGCACCGGGTGGTTGTAGCCGTGGATCGCCGACCACCAGGACGACATCCCGTCGACCAGCTCCGGCCCCTCGGCGAGCCGCAACCGCACCCCGCTCGCCGACTCCACGACGAGCGGGTCGACCCGGCCGGGCATCGGACCGTACGGATGCCACACGTGCCGCCGGTCGAGCGCCAGCAGCTCCGTCACCGGCAGGCGGGGCAGATCAGGCATTGGGCGCGAGATCCGTCCCGGCGCCTCGGCGGCGTACGGCGACCAGGTCCGTACGGGGCTCGCTCACCGTCGGCGTGGCCGGGGCGGCCGTACCGCAGACCCCGCCGCCCTCGTGCGACCCGCACCCGGCGCTCTCGTGCGACCCGCACCCGGCGCTCTCGTGCGACCCGCACCCACCCCCGGACGTGACCCGGTGCTCCGGCAGCGTCACCTCACCGGCGCCCTCCACCTCGAACCCGGCGTCCGCGATCATCTCCAGGTCGGCCTGGCCGGCCTGGCCCTCGGTGGTGAGGTAGTCGCCCAGGAAGATCGAGTTGGCGAGGTTGAGGGCGAGGGGCTGCATGGTGCGCAGATGGACCTCGCGGCCGCCCGCGATACGGACCTCGACGTCCGGGCAGACGAACCGGACCATCGCCAGGATGCGCAGGCAGCGCTGCGGGGTGAGGTTCCACTCCTTGGCCAGCGGGGTGCCCTCGACCGGGATCAGGAAGTTGACCGGAACCGAGTCGGGGTCCAGCTCGCGCAGCGAGTAGACGACGTCGACCAGGTCCTCGTCGCTCTCGCCCATGCCGGCGATCAGGCCCGAGCAGGCGGACAGACCGGCCGCGTGCGCCTTGGTCACGGTGTCGACGCGGTCGGCGTAGGTGTGCGTGGTCGTGATGTCGCCATAGGTCGACTCGGACGTGTTGAGGTTGTGGTTGTAGGCGTCCGCGCCTGCCTCGCGCAGCCGCTCGGCCTGGCCGTCGGAGAGCAGACCCAGGCAGGCGCACACCTCGACGCCCTCGTTCTGGTCCTTGATGGCCTTGATGGTGCCCGCGACCCGGTCCACGTCACGGTCGGTCGGGCCGCGCCCGGAGGCCACCAGGCAGACCCGCTTGGCACCGCCAGCGAGGCCGGCCGCCGCGGCCTGGGAGGCCTGCTCCGGCTTGAGCCAGGTGTACTTCAGGATGCCGGTCGAGGAGCCGAGCCGCTGGGAGCAGTAGGAGCAGTCCTCGGGGCACAGTCCGGACTTCAGGTTGACGAGATAGTTCAGTTTCACCCGCCGTCCGAACCAGTGCCGGCGCACCTTCCCGGCCGCGGCCACCACATCGAGCAGCTCGTCGTCGGACGTGGCCAGCACGGCCAGCGCCTCCTCGCGGGTCGGCAGCTCGCGCCGAAGCCCCTTGTCCACCAGCGTGTTCAGCAGGTCCATGAGAGCCGATCCTGTCGTACGGACCCGCCCCGGGCCAAGGTAGGGATCGCACAACACACCCGCTGTGACGTGTGGGTATTGCCACACCGTGGGTAGCGTTTGCTGCCGCTAGGGTCTGTCCGTTGTCTACAAAGGCCCCGGAGGACCCCATGGCGTTCGGCTGGATCGACGAACAGGCGGCGGCGCGCCGGCGGGCCGGGCTCGTACGGACCCTGCGGCCGCGTCCGGCGGACTCGCCGCTGCTCGATCTCGCGAGCAACGACTACCTGGGCCTGGCCCGCCATCCCGAGGTCGTCGAAGGGGCCGCGGCGGCCGCGCGGACCTGGGGCGGCGGCGCGACCGGGTCCCGGCTCGTCACCGGCACCACCGAGCTGCACGGCGAACTGGAACGCGAGCTGGCCGACTTCTGCGGCTTCGAGGCGGCGCTCGTCTTCTCCTCCGGATACGCGGCGAACCTGGCCGCCGTCACCGCGCTCGCGCCGCACGGCTCACTGATCGTCTCCGACGCGGGCAACCACGCCTCACTCATCGACGGCTGCCGGCTGGCCCGTGGTACGACCCAGGTCGTCGCGCACGCCGACCCGGACGCGGTGCGCAAGGCGCTCGGCACGCACGACGGGCCCGCCGTCGCCGTGTCCGACACGGTCTTCTCGGTCGACGGCGACGCGGCACCCCTGGCCGGCGTCGTCGAGGCATGCCGGGAGCACGGCGCGGGCCTGGTCGTCGACGACGCCCACGGCCTGGGTGTGCTCGGCGCCGGCGGCCGCGGTGCCCCGCAGGCGGCGGGACTCGCGGGCGCCGACGACGTGGTCGTCACGGTCACGCTGTCCAAGTCGCTCGGCAGCCAGGGCGGTGCCGTCCTCGGTCCCGCACGGGTCGTCGAGCACCTGGTCAACGCGGCGCGGACGTTCATCTTCGACACCGGCCTGGCCCCCGCGTCGGCGGGAGCCGCCCTCGCGGCCCTGCGGCTGCTCGGCCGTGAGCCCGAGCGGGCCGCACGCGCGCGCGAGGTGGCGACCGGACTGCACGCACGCCTGACCGCCGCGGGTCTGGAAGCGGTACGTCCGGACGCCGCGGTGGTCTCGGTGCGCGCGCCCTCCCCTGAGGAGGCTGTGCAGTGGGCGGCGGACTGCCGTGCCGCCGGGCTCTTCGTGGGCTGTTTCCGGCCCCCTTCGGTGCCCGACGGCATCTCACGGCTCAGGCTGACCGCCCGCGCGGACCTCTCCGAGGAGCAGATCGAACGCGCTGTGCGTGTGATCGGCGAAACACGACCATGAGTCGGCGTGACACGGCCGTGCTCCTGGTGGGCTGACGGTCAGACCGCGGCCGTGAAGCCCGCCCAGCTCTCGGGGGAGAAGAGCAGCGCGGGTCCGTCCGGATTCTTGGAGTCGCGTACGGCGAGCAGCCCGGCACAAGGCCCGGCCGACGGCCTCGCCGTCTCGACGCAGTTGTTCGCTCCGGTGCTGTAGCTGCTGCGCAGCCAGCGCACCTCGGGCAGTTCGGTACTGGAGATGACGTTCCGAGGCAGTGCAGACATGGTGCCTCCTTACGCGCCGTCACCCATCCCGGCGAGGTAATCCAACGACGCCTCGGGCGAAAGGGCGTGGGATTGAAGGGTGTTGAAGGCCTCGGTGTAGGCCTGGAGGTCTTCTTTCCGCTCGAGATAGAGGCTACTCGTCAAGTGGTCGAGAACAACCACGTCCAGATCAGAAGTGCGCGAAAATGAGAAGATTACGAAAGGGCCGGTGACGCCCACATGCGCCCCGGCAGTGAACGGCAGTACCTGCAGCCGCACTTGAGGCAGCCGCGCCGCCTCCAGGAGCCTCTTCAGCTGCCGGGCCATCACCTCGGGGCCGCCGACCTCCCGCCGCAGTACCGCCTCGTCGAGCACGGCGCTCAACTCCAGTGGCGGCTGCGCGCGGAGGATGTCCTGCCGGGCCAGCCGGACCTCGACCAGCGCGTCGAGACGTTCGTCGTCGAGGCCGTCCACCGCGGCCCGGGTCACCGCGCGGGCGTACTCGGGCGTCTGGAGCAGCCCGGGTACGACCGAGGTCTCCAGCGTGCGCATCGCGCTCGCCTGGGACTCCAGACTGATGAAGTCCCGGTAGGTCGGCGGCAGGACACCCCGGTACGCGTGCCACCAGTGGTGCCGCCCTCCGCTCTCGTCGGAGCCCGCCAATACCAGCAGCAGCTCCCGCAAATTGGCGTCCCCCACGCGGTAGGCGTCGAGGAGTAACCGCACATCGGCCGGTTTCACCCCGCTGGCACCGGTCTCGATGCGGCTCACCTTCGACTGGTGCCAGCCCACGAGCCGGGCCGCCTCACCGCTGGTGAGGCCCGCACTCGTGCGCAGCGCGCGCAGTTCGGCGCCCAGTTTCCGGCGGCGCACCGCGGGACCGTGCTGCATGGGCTACTCCTTACTCCTTACGAGCCGCCCAAATACGGTCTCGCGTCGCAGAGTTCACCGTTTTGAGCGACAGATATATGCATATCTTGGTGGATCGGCACTCGTCAGGGCCTCGCTGATGGCACTCTGACGAAGAACCACCAGTCCGGGACCGTACTCGAACCATCCGCACCGTGTCGGGCTTCGGTCCCGTGGGAAAGGGACGACGTCGCCATGGCAGACCACCTGGAAGCATCCGTCACCCTGCCGAGCGAACCCGCTTCGGTCTCCGCGGCCCGCACCTATGTCCTGAGCACACTGGCGGAGTGGGGGCTGCCGTCCACCACGGACACCGCCGAGACCGTCCGGCTCATCGTCTCCGAACTCACCACCAACGCCGTACAGCACACCTTCGGGCAGTCACCCACCTTCACGGTGGACATCGAGCTGGACCGTGACGAACACCTGCGCATCGGGGTGACCGACAGCCACCCCCGCTTCCCCAAGCGCCTCCCGGCCGCGGTCCAGCAGGACAACGGACGGGGCATGGTGATCATCCGCTGGCTCGCCGCCGAGTGCGGCGGCAAGCTGAGAGTCAGGCCCACCCGGGAAGGCGGCAAGACCGTCTCCATCGAGCTCCCGTGGACGGTACCGGCGCAGCCGGTCACGGCGGCGGGGCAGCAGGAGCCGTAACAGAGGTCATACCGGCCGTGCGCGGCCGAACGCCCCCCGCAGCAGCGCCCGGAAGGCGTCCGCCGCGGGTGCCGCCTCGCCGGTCCGGTGGACGACCGAGATCGTACGGCGCAACGCGTCGGCCTCCAGCAGCCGCGTGCCCACCGGAGTGGCCGCCGTCCGCGCCACCATCTCCGGCACCACCCCGACTCCGAGCCCCGCGCTGGCCAGCGCGCACACCAGGGCGTATCCCGGGGTCGCGACCAGCACGGACGGCGTGACCCCGGTCCTGGCCAGCACCGCTTCCACCTCCCGCCGGGCCGGATGATCCGGCGCCATGCTGATCAGCGGCTCACCGGCGAGTTCCGCCAGCGGCAGCCGCGTCGAGCCGCCCGCGAGGGCATGCCCGGGCGCCGTCACGAGGACCAGCTCCTCGCTCAGCAGCGGCTCCGCGCTCAGGGTGGCCGGGAGGGACGGGGGCTCGCCCGGCTCGTAGGCGTGCGTCAGCGCCAGGTCGATCTCGCCGGCCGCCACCGCGGTGATCCCGTCCGCGGGTTCGTGGAAGGCGACCGACAGCTCCACGTCGGGGTAGGCCCTGCGGAACGTGCTCAGCACGGGCGGCAACAGCTGAATGCCCGCCGTCTGGAAGGTGCCCAGCCTGAGCGTGCCACCCGACAGGCCGGTCAGCCGGGCGAGTTCGTGCCGGGCCCGGTCCAGCTCGTCCAGCACCCGCCGGGCCCGCGCCACCAGCAACTCGCCCGCACCGGTGAGCCGCGCGCCGCGGTGGTGCCGTACGAGAAGGGCGGTACCCGCCTCCCGCTCCAGCTTGGCCAGCTGCTGGGAGAGGGCGGGCGTGGTGTAGCCGAGGCGCTCGGCGGCCCGGGTGATCGAGCCCGCCTCCGCGACGGCGACCAGGGCGGCGAGCCGGACCGGGTCGTACATGGCAGGCCTGCCTAAAGGAGTGCTTAAGGGATACCCAGGTTATTCGACATACCTGCTGAAGGCTCTCTCGCGGCAGGCTGGTCCGCATGAACGGACAGATCGTCGCCTTCACCGGGGTCGCCGCCGGCATGGTCGCCATGCCGGGCGCCGACTTCACCGTCGTCGTACGCAACGCCCTGGTCTCCCGCCGGGCCGGGGTCGCCTGTGCGCTCGGTGTCGTGGGCGGGCTGCTGGTCCACACGGCGCTCGCCGTGGCCGGGGTCGCCGCGGTGCTCACGGCCGTGCCCGCACTGTTCCGGGCGCTCCAACTGCTGGGCGGGGGTTACGTGTTGTACCTGGGTGTACGGACCCTGCGGGAGCTGCGGCGGACCCGCACGGAGACCGTCGTCGAGGCCGGCGCGGCGGTACGCCCCCTGCGGCAGGGCTTCGTGACCAACGCACTCAATCCCAAGGCCCCCATCACCTTCCTCAGCCTGCTGCCGCAGTTCGTGCCCCAGGGGAGCTCGGCGCTGCCCCGGACGCTGCTGCTCGCGCTGATCGTGGTCGTTCTCGCGGTGGTGTGGTTCCCGGCGGTGGCCGTGCTCGTGGACCGGCTGGGGCGGTGGCTGCGCCGGCCGCGGGCCGCCCGGGCCGTCGCCGGGGTCACCGGAGGCGCGTTGACGGTTCTCGGGGTGATGCTCCTGGCCGAGCCGCTGCTCGCGGCCTGACCACCTCGCGCTGCGCGGACGGAGGCGCCGGGGACGGCTGTGCCGTCCTGCGTTCCTCGGTGAGGCCCGCCCGCCGGACCAGCCGGGGGAGCAGCCCCCACAGGCCCAGGCACACCAGCAGGGTCGCCGCGCCCGCGGCCACTCCGCCGGCCCGGCCCGTGGTCACGTCCACCACGAGCAGCACCGACCCGGTGAACGCGAGCACCAGGACCCCCATGCCGACCGTGGCGAGCCGGGAGGAGACCTGCACGATGCGGGGCTTGGCACCGCGCTGGAAGAGCGAGCGGTGCAGGGCGGCGGGCGCGGTGAACAGGGCCGCCGCGAGTACCGCGAGGAGCAGTGTGGTGACGTACGTGGCGCGCTGGAAGGCGTCGAGGGACGGGAAGCGCTGCGTGAAGGCCAGGGTCAGCAGGAAGGCGAAGAGGATCTGCACCCCGGTCTGGGTGACGCGCAGTTCCTGGAGCAGCTCACCGAAGTTGCGGTCGGCGCGCTCCAGCGGGGTCTCGTTGCGGGCGGTGCACGGGCGGTGGTCGGCCATGACGCCACGGGTAACCACCTGAGCCCGTGTCACGCGTGCGGGGAGACCCGAGGGGGCGGCGGGAGGTCAGGTCGCCGCCACCCCCTCGGGGGCGTCACTTGACCCGGCCGTACCAGACGCTCTTCGTCCAGATCTTCTGCAGCCTCACCACGTCCCCGGTCTTCGGGGCGTGCCAGATCTTTCCCTTCCCGGCGTAGATGCCGACGTGGTAGACGTTCGAACCCGAGTGGAAGAACACCAGGTCACCGGCCTTGCGGCTGCCTGAGCCGATGTGGCGGGTCTTGTTGTACTGCTGGGCCGCCGTACGAGGGAGCTTCTTGCCCGCCTTCTTGAACGAGTACAGCGTGAGCCCTGAGCAGTCGAAGCGGCGGGGCCCCGTGGCGCCGTACTTGTACGGCGAGCCCTTCTTGGAAGCCGCGACCTTGAGTGCCTTCGTCGCCGGCGTCGCGGCGGCGGCGTCGGCTGCGACGCCCGGGACCACGACGGAGCCGCCCACGGCGGCGATGGCGAAGGCCGAGGCCGTACCGGCCCGGACCATCAGCGACGGGACACGATTGAGCGCAGTCATGCGCAACCCTTCGTCAGCCGCCTGTGAAGGATGACCTGTCGGATTCGGGCTGGCGAAGTTGCCCGGCCGCTGACGCGGCTTCACCCCAAGGGCTGCTCGGCCCGGTCATGGCGTGACCGTTCCGGCGACCCGTCGTGCCTGGGTCCTCCACTCCTGCCGATCCACTTCTGTCGACCGGTCATCCGGGCGGCGGCAGGACTCGGCGTCCGCCCGGACCGCCCCGCCGCTGCGGCGGGGGCTTGTCGTCAGACAGGGATCTTGGCGCACGGATGTCCCAAAAACCCAACGGAACCGGGGGTTTGTGTTGTTACTCACCACTCACCCGTTCGGGTGGACACCCCTTCGAACCAAGGGGTGTCGAGGGCCTCGATGGCCCCCGGACCAGCACAGAAACTCCTCATTCCGCGCCCGCACTACGCGCGTTGCGCAACTTGAGGGGGCGTGAAAAAGGAGCCGCGCCTCCTGCAAATGGTGGTACGTCGTTTGGTCCGTTTCAAAGGCCCTCCGGACGCCCCGTCAGACCGCAGGACGCCCGGAAACACTGTCGGTGCGTCAATTGCCGGGTTCGGGCGGCACGGTGACCCGGGACGTGCGCCGCTCGCCGTCCAGCACCCGAAGCGCTCGTGCCAGCGTCGCGGCGTGCAGTTCGCGCTCGCCCCGGCCGTGCATCACCGCGAGCGCGTCGCGCAGCTCGGCCGCCCTGCTCACCAGCGCCTGCGCGGCGCGCAGTCCGCCATAGGTGTCCTCGCGCCGGGCCGGGTTGATCCGGCCCAGCAGGTCGACCACGTCGAGATAACGGTCGATCAGCTCGCCCTCGGCGCGCGTGAGCGCGGGCAACGGGGGAAGGTCCGGCACCATCTACGGCTCACCTCGCGTCCGGCGCGGTGCGCGAGGACTTGCGGCTCGGGACGATCGCGTCCACGAGGCCGTAGTCCAGGGCGCCCTGCGCGTCCAGGATCTTGTCCCGCTCGATGTCCACGCCCACCTGCTCGGGGCTGCGCCCGGTGTGCCGGACGAGCATCTCCTCCAAGCGGGCCCGCACCCGGATCAGCTCGTCGGCCTGGATGGCCAGATCGCTGGCCTGCCCCTGGACCGGCTCGCTCAGCGCGGGCTGATGGATCACCACCCGGGCGCCCGGCAGCACGGAGCGCTTGCCCGGGGTGCCGGCGGCCAGCAGCACGGCCGCGGAGGAGCCGGCCTGCCCGAGGCACGTCGTCTCCACGTCACAGCTGACGTACTGCATCGTGTCGTAGATCGCCGACATGGCGCTGAACGAGCCGCCGGGGGAGTTGATGTACAGCGAGATGTCCCGGTCCGGGTCCTGGTACTCGAGGTACATGAACTGCGCCATCAGATCGTTCGCCGAGATGTCGTCGATCTGGGTCCCGAGAAAGACGATCCGCTCCTCGAGCAGCTTCGAGTACGGATCCATCGTCTTGTGGCCGGAGCTCGTGCGCTCGTGGAACTCGGGCAGGACGTAACGGGCGGTGGGTCGGGCCATGGCGTACCCCTCCTCGCGGCAAGCTGTCTGTAAAAAATGTACAGGACGTACGTGACGTTATGATGGACCTATGGCCTACGAGATTCCGGTGACGCAAGCCAGGGCTGAGCTCGCCGACCTGATCAACCGGGTGGTGTACGGCGGTGAGCGCGTCGTCGTCACACGGCATGGAAAGCCGCTGGTCGCCCTGGTCTCCGCGGCCGACCTCGAACAGCTGGAGGACCTCCAGAAACCCGTCGACGAGCAGGTGGTCAGCGCGGTCTCGACCGTGCGGGAGGTGGCGTCCGCTCCCCGCGAACAGCAGCGGTTCGGTATCGCGGCGCATCACCGGGGAACCGGCGCCTCGTAGCGACGCGGGCGCCCCCGGCCGCCGGGGCCGGGGGTGCGGAAGAGCGGGTTCGGTCAGCCGACGGAGGTGAGTTCACGCTCGGTGGCGGCAGGCCTGGTGCCCTTCGCCCGCGCCTTCAGGGCGTTCCCGAGGATCACGGCACCCAGGCCCAGCGCGGCCCACCAGGTGAGGGTCAGGACGGGCCCGGTCGCCGTCGCCCCGTCGAAGAACGACACCGAGCGCAGCAGGGTCGCGCTCGCGCCCGGCGGCAGCCACTGGCCGATCCTGCCGACGGGGTCGGGCAGTAGCTGCGGGGCCGAGGCGGCACCCGAGAACGGGTTGCCGAGGAACATCACCAGAAGCGCGACCACGCCGATCCCCGCAGGCCCGACGAGGGCGGCGAGCCCCGCCACGGCCGCGCTCACCGCCAGACTCGACAGCGCGAACGTCCCGGCCTCCGCCCACCAGCTCCCGGTCAGGACGCCGAGCCAGCTGTGGGCCAGTGCGGCCGCGAGGACGCCCACCAGTGCCGCGCTGACGACCAGCGCGGTCACCGCGCGGAATCCGCGCAGCCCGAGCAATGTCACCACGGCGCCCGCGATGATCCCGGCGAGGGCCAGCGGCAGCACGGAGCTGCTCAGGGCCGCCCCCCTCGGGTCGGACGCCGGGGCGGGGACGACGTCCACCGTCCTCACCTCGGTGCCGCTCGCGGCGGCCTGCCGGCCCACGGCCTGCTGGAGGAGCTGGGCCACCACCGGGCTCGCGGCCGACGCCGTGAGCAGCTCCGGGCCCCGCGCGGTCATGACGACCGCGCCGTATACGGTCCGGTCCTCGATCGCCGCCCGCGCGGCCGCCTCGTCGGCGTAGCGATGGATCTCGAAGGCGCCCTCGTGGTGCCGCAGTTGGTTCTCCATCTGTGCGGTCGCGGTGGCCGGCCCGGCCACGCCGAGCGGCAGGTCGCGGGGGGCGGTGCGGGCGGCGGGCCAGGCGAAGGCCCACAGTGCCAGGGCGGCGAACAGCGGCACGAGGACGACGACCGCGATCGTGCGACGGGTGGACATGAGGGTCCTCTCCGGAGTCTGGTCGGCTCCGTTAAAAAGAAGGATCGTTCGTTTTGGCTTCGGTTCATACCGTCCCGCCGTCGCCGCGCCTTGTCAAGAAGGAATGTTCGTTTTAGTTTTGGGCCATGGCTCGCGTATCCCAGGCACACCTCGACGCCCGGCGTCGGCAGATCCTCGACGGCGCCGCGGTCTGCTTCGCCCGCAACGGCTTCCACGCCACGTCCATGCAGGACGTCCTGAAGGAGGCCGACCTCTCGGCCGGGGCCGTGTACCGCTACTTCACCGGCAAGGAGGAGCTCATCGGCGCGATCGTCGGGGAGGTGCTCGGACAGGTCCGCGAGGGTTTCGAGGAGGCGGCCCGCAGCAGCCCGCCGCCGCCTCCGGACCTCCTGGTGTCGTCCGTGCTCGGCCGTGTCCTGGCCACCAAGGAGTCCGTGACCGTGGACGGGCGGCCGGCGTTCCCGCGGCTGGTCGTCCAGGTGTGGACCGAGACACTCCGCAACGAGGAGCTCGCGGCCGTCCTGCGCGAGGGCTACGGCGCCGTGCGCGAGACCTGGACGCGGATCGTCGGCGCGTACCAGGAGGCCGGGATCATGCGGGCGGACGTACCCCCGGAGGACGTGGCGCGCACGATGATGGCGGCCGCGATGGGTTTCCTCGCGCAGCAGGCCCTGTTCGGGCCGACGCCCGCCGAGGCGCTGCGGGACGGTCTACGGGCGTTGATGAGCATGCGGGATCACAGCTTGGTTAACGTGCCTGAAACCGGATCCCACTAGCCTGCCGATCCACGCCACCAGGGACTTTGCCCTGGGGGCTGAGCGGGTCCGGCGAGGTTCGCTGCGGTTCGGCAGCGCCCCGAAGGGGCGCGGGGAACTGCGCGACCAGCCACGACGGGCCTTCGGACGACGTCCCGCACTCCGAGCGGAGCGTTCAGGCGGCAGCCGGACCCCGCACGGTCCGGAGCGAGGACTGTGAGGTGGGACGTGCAACTGACCCCGCACGAGCAAGAGAGGCTGCTCATCCATGTGGCGGCCGACGTGGCCGAGAAGCGCCGGGCCCGCGGGCTCAGGCTCAACCACCCCGAGGCGGTCGCCCTCATCACGTCGCACATCCTCGAAGGCGCACGTGACGGCCGTACCGTCGCCGAGCTCATGGCCTCCGGGCGCAAGCTGCTCACCCGGGACGACGTCATGGAGGGCATCCCCGAGATGATCCATGACGTCCAGGTCGAGGCGACCTTCCCGGACGGCACCAAGCTCGTCACCGTCCACGACCCGATCGTCTGAGAGGCCCCGATGATTCCCGGAGAGATCCTCTTCGCCGACGGGCCGATCGCCTACAACGAGGGCCGCGAGGTCACCCGGCTGACCGTCCTCAACGCCGCCGACCGTCCCGTCCAGGTCGGTTCCCACTACCACTTCGCCGAGGCCAACCCGGGCCTGGAGTTCGACCGCGGCGCCGCGCGCGGCAAGCGGCTGAACGTCGCCGCCGGCACCGCCGTGCGCTTCGAGCCCGGCATCCCGGCCGAGGTGGAACTCGTCCCGCTCACCGGCGCCCGCGTGGTGCCGGGGCTGCGCGGGGAGACCGGAGGTGCCCTCGATGCCTGAGATCTCTCGTGCCGCCTACGCCGACCTGTTCGGCCCGACCACCGGGGACCGCATCCGCCTCGCCGACACCGATCTGCTGATCGAGGTGGAGGAGGACCGTTCCGGCGGTCCCGGGCTCGCCGGTGACGAGGCCGTCTTCGGTGGCGGCAAGGTCATCCGCGAGTCGATGGGCCAGTCGCGTGCCACTCGCGCGGAGGGCACCCCGGACACCGTCATCACGGGCGCGGTCGTCGTCGACCACTGGGGTGTGGTGAAGGCCGACGTCGGCATCCGCGACGGCCGGATCACCGGCATCGGCAAGGCGGGCAACCCCGACACCATGGACGGGGTCCACCCGGACCTGGTGATCGGCCCGGAGACCGAGATCATCGCGGGCAACGGACGGATCCTGACCGCCGGCGCCATCGACGCCCACGTCCACTTCATCTGCCCGCAGATCGCCGACGAGGCGCTGGCGTCCGGGGTGACCACCCTGGTCGGCGGCGGCACCGGTCCCGCCGAGGGCTCCAAGGCCACCACCGTCACCCCCGGCCCCTGGCACCTCGCCCGGATGCTGGAGGCGATGGAGCAGTACCCGCTCAACATCGGCTTCCTCGGCAAGGGCAACACCGTCTCGCACGAGGCGATGCTGTCGCAGATCCGCGGGGGCGCCCTCGGCCTGAAACTGCACGAGGACTGGGGCTCGACCCCCGCCGTCATCGACGCCTCGCTGACCGTCGCCGACCGGACCGGCATCCAGGTCGCCATCCACACGGACACCCTCAACGAGGCCGGTTTCGTGGGCGACACCCTCGCCGCGATCGCCGGCCGGGGCATCCACGCCTACCACACCGAGGGCGCGGGCGGCGGGCACGCTCCGGACATCATGACCGTGGTCTCCCAGCCGCACGTGCTGCCCAGCTCGACGAACCCCACTCGCCCCTTCACCGTCAACACCGCCGAGGAACACCTCGACATGCTGATGGTGTGCCACCACCTCAACGCGGCGGTGCCCGAGGACCTCGCCTTCGCCGAGTCCCGGATCCGGCCCACGACCATCGGCGCCGAGGACATCCTGCACGACCTGGGCGCCATCTCGATCATCTCCTCCGACGCCCAGGCCATGGGGCGCGTGGGCGAGGTCATCATGCGGACCTGGCAGACCGCGCATGTCATGAAGCGGCGCCGGGGTGCGCTGCCGGGGGACGGGCGCGCCGACAACCATCGCGTACGGCGCTATGTCGCCAAGTACACGATCAACCCCGCCGTCGCTCAGGGGCTCGCTCACGAGGTGGGCTCGGTGGAGACGGGCAAGCTGGCCGACCTGGTGCTGTGGGAGCCCGCGTTCTTCGGCGTCAAGCCGCATCTGGTGATCAAGGGCGGGCAGATCGCCTACGCGCAGATGGGCGACGCGAACGCGTCGATTCCGACCCCGCAGCCGATCCTTCCCCGGCCGATGTTCGGGGCGATCGGGCGGGCTCCCGCGTCCAACTCCTTCAACTTCGTGGCGCCCCTCGCCATAGAAGACGGGTTGCCTGAGCGGCTCCAGCTCGGGAAGCGGTTCGTGGCGATCGAGTCCACGCGCGCGGTCACCAAGGCCGACATGCGGGAGAACGACGCGCGGCCCGACGTACGGGTCGACCCCGACAGCTTCGCCGTACACATCGACGGGGAGCTGGTGGAGGCCACGCCGGCGGCCGAACTGCCCATGGCCCAGCGTTACTTCCTCTTCTGATGTCCAGGGCCGCACTTCTGGTCCTGGCCGACGGCCGGTTCCCCGCCGGAGGACACGCACACTCCGGCGGGGCCGAGGCGGCCGTCAAGGCGGGGCGGATCACCGGGGCGGAGAGCCTGGAGTCCTTCTGCCGGGGCCGACTGCACACAGTAGGGCTGGTGTCGGCGGCGCTCGCCGCGGCGGCCGTGCTCGGCGTCGACCCGCGGCTGTTGGACGAGGCCGCGGACGCCCGCACCCCGTCCCCCGCACTGCGGACGGCGGCACGCAAGCTGGGCCGTCAGCTGATGCGCGCGGCCCGGGCGACCTGGCCGTCGGCCGAACTCGACGCCCTGGCAAAGGAGTTCCCCAAGGGAGCACACCAACCGGTGGTCCTCGGGCTGGCGGCCCGGGCGGCGGGCCTGGAGGCCGTGGACGCGGCGTACTGCGCGGCGTACGAGAGCGTGAGCGGTCCGGCGTCGGCGACGGTGAGGCTGCTGAGCCTGGACCCCTTCGACGCGACGGGCGCACTGGCACGCCTGGCACCGGAGTCGGACCGCATCGCGGACCAGGCGCTGGAGGCAGCGCGGAGGGCTGTTGACGAGGGGGTCGACGCGTTGCCGTCGGCGTCGGCGCCGCTGCTGGAAATCGGAGCAGAGGCGCACGCGGCATGGCCAGTACGCCTGTTCGCATCGTAGAGGCCTCAGGTCACCCACCTTTCTTGGGGGCGCGGGGCTGCATCGATATGCGGCTCCGCCGCGGGGCGCGACAAGCCCCCACGAACCCGCACCCGACAACGAACCCCAGGAGCCGTACATGCACTTGGACCACCACCACGACGGCCCCGCCGCAGTGAGCGCCGACGCTCACCGCCCTGACGGCTCCCACCGAGCCCTGCGTATCGGCCTCGGCGGCCCCGTCGGCTCCGGCAAGACCGCCACCGTCGCCGCCCTCTGCCGGGCCCTGCGCGACGAGTTGTCCCTCGCCGTCGTCACCAACGACATCTACACCCGTGAGGACGCCGAGTTCCTGCTCAGGGAAGCCGTACTGCCCCCCGAGCGGATCACCGCGGTGGAGACCGGCGCCTGTCCGCACACCGCGATCCGGGACGACATCTCCGCCAACCTCGAAGCCGTCGAGGACCTGGAGGACGAGGTCGGCCCCCTGGACCTCATCCTCGTGGAGAGCGGCGGCGACAACCTCACCGCCACCTTCTCCAAGGGGCTCGTCGACGCGCAGATCTTCGTCATCGACGTGGCGGGCGGAGACGACATCCCGAGGAAGGGCGGCCCCGGCGTCACCACCGCCGACCTCCTCATCGTCAACAAGACCGACCTGGCCCCGTACGTCGGCTCCGACCTCGCGCGGATGGCCGCCGACGCCAAGGCCCAGCGGGCCGAACTGCCCGTCGTCTTCCAGTCCCTGCGCGGCGAGGCCGGCGTCAAGGACGTTGCCGCGTGGGTGCGGGCGCAGCTCGCCGCGTGGACGGCATGACCGCGGCCGTGACCGGGGTACGAGCCACCGCGCGGATCGTCGCACGAGACGACGGACGCGGCGGAACGGCCCTGCCCGTACTGGAGAGCGACGGTCCGCTGGCGCTGCGGCGGACCCGGGGGAGCGGTACCGAGACGCGGGTCATGCTCGTCGGCGCGATGAGCGGGCCCCTCGGCGGCGACCACTTCACCGTGGAGGCCGACATCCGGGAAGGCGCTCGACTGCGCCTCGGATCGGCCGCGGCCACCATCGCCCTGCCGGGGCAGGCCAAGGGCGAGGCGCGCTACGACGTCAGGCTCACCGTCGCCGACGGCGGCGAACTTCACTGGCTGCCCGAGCAGTTGATCTCCGCCGCCGGCAGCGATCTGTATGTCACCACGCGGATCGACCTCGGGGCGACGAGCCGGCTCGTGCTGCGCGAGGAGCAGGTCCTCGGGCGGGCGGGGGAGGAGCCCGGGCGGCTGAGCAGCCGGCTCGTGCTGCGCGTCGGGGGACGCACCGTGCTCGACCAGGAGCTGGCCTGCGGGCCCGGGGCGCCGGGCGGCTGGGACGGGCCTGCCGTGCTCGCGGGACATCGAGCCGTTGGTCAACTTCTCGTCGTGCGGCCGGAGTTCGCCGACGAGCCGGTGACGGCACAGGTGCTCGGCGAGGGCGCCGCCGTCGTACCGTTGGCGGGGCCCGCCGCGCTCGTCACTGCCGTGGCCCCGGACGCCCTGCTGTTGCGCCGGGTGCTGGACGAGGCGCTGGCGAGTTTTAGCATCTAGTCCGCCCAGCGAACGACCCCTTCCGTTTATCGGATTGGCAAAGAAGAGACGCACCCCCTGTTCACAGAGTCTCCATAGCCAGGAGGATCCCCGTACGAATCGAAACGACGTACGGGGAGGGGTCCCTCTTGAGGGAGACGAGACCGAAGTGGCGGACGACCGCACTCGGTTCGGCCGGAGTACTCATCACGGCCACACTCATATCCGGTGCCGTGGCGGCACCCGCGTCCGGCGCCAACACGCAGGCCGCAGCCGGCCGGCACGGACCGGACCGTGCGTCCGTCGGTGCCGCGATCGCCGCCGCCCGTGCCGCGAAGGCCGGTATCGACTGGGCCGACTGCCCCGCCGACTGGGGGATCGCGAAGCCGGTCCAGTGCGGCTGGGTCAGCGTGCCGCTGGACTACACCAAGCCGAACGGCAAGCAGATCAAGCTCGCCGTCGACCACATCGGCAACACCGGCACCCAGGCGGAGCGTCAGGGCGCCCTCGTCTACAACCCGGGCGGACCCGGTGCCTCGGGCATGCGCTTCCCGCTCCGCGTCACGACCAAGAACCCGATCTGGGCCAACGCGGCCAAGGCGTACGACTTCGTGGGCTTCGACCCGCGCGGTGTCGGCCACTCCGCGCCCATCTCCTGCATCGACCCGCAGGAGTTCGTGAAGGCGCCCAAGATGGACCCGGTGCCGGACTCCGAGGCCGACAAGCGCGCCCAGCGCAAGCTGGCCCGTGAGTACGCCGACGGCTGCGCCGAGCGCACCGGCACGGCGATGCTCCAGCAGATGACCACGCCCAACACCGTGCGCGACCTGGACGTCATCCGCGCCGCACTCGGCGAGAAGAAGCTCAACTACCTGGGCGTCTCCTACGGCACCTACATCGGCGCCGTCTACGGCACCATGTACCCGAGCCACGTGCGCCGCATGGTCGTCGACAGCGTCGTCAACCCGTCCCGGGAGAAGATCTGGTACGAGGCCAACCTCGACCAGGACATCGCCTTCGAGGGCCGCTGGAAGGACTGGGAGGACTGGGTCGCCGCCAACGACGCCGCCTTCCACCTCGGCACCACCCGTGCCGCGGTCCAGGCGAAATGGCTCGAACTGCGCGCCACCGCCAAGAAGAACCCCATCGGCGGGGTCGTCGGCCCGGCCGAACTGATCGGCTTCTTCCAGAGCGCCCCGTACTACGACTCCTCGTGGGTGCCGGTCGCGACGGTGTTCAGCAAGTACGTCGCCGGTGACACCCAGGCGCTCGTCGACGCGGCCGCCCCCGACCTGTCGGACACCGCGGGCAACATCTCCTCGGAGAACGGCAACGCCGTCTACACGGCCGTCGAGTGCACCGACGCCAAGTGGCCCACGAGCTGGAAGAAGTGGGACCGCGACAACACGGCGCTCCACAAGAAGTACCCGTTCATGACCTGGGCCAACGCCTGGCTGAACCTGCCGTGCGCCACCTGGCCGGTCAAGCAGCAGACGCCGGTCGAGGTGCGCACCGGCAAGGGCCTGCCCGGCGTGCTCATCGTGCAGTCCGAGCGTGACGCGGCCACCCCGTACGAGGGCGGCGTCGAACTGCACAAGCGCTTCAAGGGCTCCCGCCTGATCACCGAGAAGGACGCCGGCTCCCACGGCGTGACCGGTCTGGTCAACCCGTGCATCAACCCGCGGGTGGACGCCTACCTGCTCACCGGCAAGCTGGACAAGGCCGACGTGACGTGCACCCCGCACGCCACGCCCAAGCCGTAGGACGTACCACGGGGCAAGGCGGCCGGAGCCACCGGCCGCCTTTTCTCATGCGCGGAGCCTCATGTGCCGATTCTCATGCGCGGAGTCTCATGTGCCGATTCTCATGCGCCGAGCGAGTCGAGATACGCGTCCTCCGCCGCGTAGTCGAAGAGGTCGCCGTAGTTCTGGAACATCCTCGGATACGCCTCCCGCCAGTCCCGTCCGGACAGTTGCCGCTCGATCCAGGCCACGGTCTCCGGCAGCCGGTCCGCGTACCGCGCCACCACCGGGCGGTACCCCAACTCCCTTTCGGCGGCGGACATGTCGAAGACGACCGGCACCGGCACCGACCACGGCGTGTCCCCCACGGTCGGCGAGGGCGGCGGGCCGTCGATCAGCACGCTCTCCGTCTCGACGCCCATCACCGAGTCGATCGCGGCGGCGATCTCCGCCACCGTCGGGGCGTCCGGGTCCACGGCGTTCAGGGCCCTGCTGCCGGGCTTCGCGGCGGCCAGCCGGACGAGTTCGGCGATGTTGTGGACGTTCGCCGGGTGGAACCGGCTCGTACCGCCGTACGGCAGGAGACGCCGAGGCCGGCCGTCCAGGTTGCGCTTGACGAAGTACAGCTCACGCGGGGTTTGGCAGTGCGGTCCGTGGATCGCTCCCGCGCGCAGGAGTGTCGTGGGCAACCGGTCGCCCGCGGCGAGGAGTTCACGCTCCAGGCCGGCCTTGCGGGTGCTGTACGAGGCCTCGCCGGGCGCGATCGTCCGTTGGTCCTCCGTCGCCCCCACGGGGTACTCGGGGAAGCCCTCCGGCTCGCCCTGGGTGTCGAAGCTACGGCCCTTGTCGTCCTCGTACACCGACACGCTGGAGATCACCACCGCCGAGCCCACCCGGTCGGCCAGCGACAGCAACTGCTCTGCGTGCGCGGGTCCGTAGGCGACCATGTCCACCAGGACCTCGCAGCCGTCGCCCACAGCGGCGGCCAGGGCCGAGTCGTCCGCCCGGTCGGCCCGCGCGGTACGCACCTGCGCGGGCCAGCTCTCGTCCCGTCCGCCGCCCCGGGAGACGGCCGTCACCTCCCAGCCGTCCCGGGCCAGTGCGCCCACGGCCGCCCGCCCGATCTGTCCGGTCGCTCCGATCACCACAGCACGTCGTGTCATGCGACGACCGTACGGCGGTCAACTCCCCTTCCTCCAGGGGGTTCTGCCGACGGCAGACCTCAGCTCAGCGGAATCCGGGGGAACTTGCGCTCCTTCTCCTTGCGCGCGGCGGTCTCCTCCGCCTTGACCACGGCCGCGTACTGGTCGACGTACTCCTGGTCGGACAGCTTCAGGATGGCGTACATGATCTCGTCGGTGATGGCCCGCAGGATCGCCTTCTCGTTCTCCATCCCGGCGTAGCGGGAGAAGTCGAGGGGCTTGCCGAAGCGGATCACCACCGGGTGGATGTTGGGGATGAGCTTGCCGGGCGGCTGTGCCTCGAAGGTGCCGATCATCGCGCACGGGATCACCGGTACCTGGGCCTTGAGCGCCATCACCGCGACGCCGACCTTGCCCTTGTAGAGGCGGCCGTCGTGGGAGCGGGTGCCCTCCGGGTAGATGCCGAGCAGTTCGTCCTTGCGCAGGACGCCGAGACCCTCGCGGATGGCGGCCTGGCCCGCTTCCTTACCGGAGCGGTCGACCGGGATCTGACCGGCGCTGCGGAAGAAGAAGGCGGTCAGCCGGCCCTTGACGCCGGGGCCGGTGAAGTACTCGGCCTTCGCCAGGAAGGTGATGCGCCGCTTGAGCACCGCGGGCATCAGGAAGTGGTCGGAGAAGGACAGGTGGTTGCCGGCGACGATGGCCGCACCCGACTCCGGGATGTGCTCGAGACCCTCTATTCGAGGCCGGAAGACCAGTCTCAGCAACGGCCCCAACAGCACGTATTTGAGCAGGTAGTAGAACAAGAGGGGGCGCTCCTCGGTCGGGCGGACGGCTCAACTCCGCGTTCTGGCTGGTCAACCGGCGTGAGGCGGGGCTGTCAGTGTAGGCGCAGGGCACGACGGCCGGAACAGGGCCGAACGCCGGACCAGCTTGGTGCCGGCGGGCGGGGTGCGGCAACCCGACCGGGCGCTGTGGCGTGAACCGCGGGGGTGGTCGGCCAACGGGCCGCTCTTGATTCCCGGGCGGGATCCTGTCGCGTTCACAGCCGGACGATGACCAGCGCCGTGTCGTCCGTGGCGCCGCCGGGCGGGAGCAGCTCCAGCAGGACCGCGTCGGCGAGGGTCTCGGGGTCGTCCTCGCGGTGCCGGGCGAGGGAGTCGGCGAGCCGGGCGAGCCCGGTGTCGATGTCCTCGCGGCGCCGCTCCACCAGGCCGTCGGTGTACAGGGCGAGGGTGGCGCCGCTGGTGAAGGTGGTCGAGGCCTGCACCCGGGGCATCGGGTCGGGGTGGGCGTCGAGCGGCGGGTCGGTCGCCTTGTCCAGGCACTCCACCCGGCCGTCGGGGTGTACCAGCATCGGCGGTGGATGCCCGGCGCTGCTGTAGGTGAGGGTGCCGTGGTCGAGGTCGATGAAGGTGGTGACCGCGGTCGCCGACTCGGCGCCGTCCACGACGTGGGCGTACCGGCCCAGCACGTCCAGGGCCTCGGCCGGACCCCCGGCCACCCGGGAGGCGGCGCTCAGCGCGCTGCGCAGCTGGCCCATCACCCCGGCGGCCGTGAGCCCGTGGCCCACCACGTCACCGACCGATACACCGACACGGTGGCCACCCACCAGGTCGACGAGGTCGTACCAGTCCCCGCACACGTTCAGCGTGCCGACCGCAGGCCGGTAGCGCACGGCGGCCCGGTGGTGCAACGACTGCAGTCCGGCGGGCAGCATGGCCTCCTGGAGCGTCAACGCGACCTCGCGGTCACGGGCGTGGGCCCGCCGCAGCCGTTCGTTGACCTCCTGGAGTTCACGGGCCCGGGTGTACAGCTCGGCCTCCAGGACCCGGTCCCGGTCGGCGCCGGGGCCGCCGCGGGCCCGGATCAGCTCGGTGACCTCCTCCACCCGGTGCACGAGCAGCTCGACCTTGCCGTCCGCGCCCAGGAGAGGGGCGTTGCAGGGGCTCCAGTACCGCTCCTCCCATTCCCCCGGCCGACCGGGTGCCTCGACGTCGTACCGCTGAAGGGCCATGGAGTCGCGCTCCCCGGTCTCCAGCACCCGGCGCAGGGAGGCGGCCAGGTTGCGCATACCGGTCGCCGCGGGGTCGTTCGGGTTGTCCGGGAAGACGTCGAAGAGATAGCGGCCCACGATCTCCTCGCGCCGGCGCCCGGCCATGCGCAGGAACTCCTCGTTGACGTCCGCGTACACCAGGTCGGGCGTGAGCAGCGCGACCATGCCGGGCAGCGCCTGGAACACGGCTGAGTAGTCGATGGAGTCGGTGTCACTGGGTCTGTCGCTCATGGCTGCCGCCTCGCCGCCTGGTTCGCACCATTTTCCCACGGTATGTAAGGGTCGGAGGTCAGTCCGGCGGTTCCTCGAGGGACTGCTCGGCCCAGATGATCTTCCCTTCGGGCGCGAACCGGGTGCCCCAGCGCCGGGCGAACTGGGAGACCAGCAGCAGCCCCCGGCCGCCCTCGTCCGTGGTGCGCGGGTGGCGCAGATGGGGCGCGGTGTCACCGCTGTCGAACACCTCGCAGACCAGGGACCGCTCCCGGATCAGCCGGAGCCGGATCGGGCCGACCGCGTGCCGGATGGCGTTTGTGACCAGTTCGCTGACGACCAGTTCCGTCGTGAAGGCGAACTCCTCCAGGCCCCACTCCGTCAACTGCCGGGACGCCGTCTTGCGGGCCTCGGCGACCAGGGCCGGGTCGACGGGCACGTCCCAGTCCGCGACCTGGTCGGGCCCCAGCAGCCGGGTGCGGGCCATGAGCAGGGCCACGTCGTCGTGCGGCCGGTCGGGGGCCAGGGCGTCGACCACGGCCCGGCAGCGCAGGTCGAGCGTGGGCGCGGGCCTCTCCAGGGCCTGGCGCAGCCGGTCCCGGCCCGCGTCCACGGCCCACTCCTCACCGTGGGCGAGCAACCCGTCGGTGTGCAGTGCGAGCGTGCTGCCCGCCGCCAGAGCCATCTCGACCGACTCGAAGGGGGGACCGCCGACGCCGAGCGACGGCCCCTGCGGAAGGTCCACGAAGGCGACCGTGCCGTCGGGAAGGATCACGGCGGGTGCGGGATGGCCGGCGGCGGCCATGGTGCACTGCCCGTCGACCGGGTCGTAGACGACGTACACACATCCGGAGCCCTGGGCGCTGTCGGTGTCCTCCGTCTCCGGCCCCACACCCTCCTCGCGTGCCGTCCGGGCGACCAGGTCGTCGAGGTGACCCAGCACCTCCTCGGGCGGCAGGTCCAGCGCCGCCAGCGTCCGTACGGCGGTCCGCAGCCGGCCCATCGAGGCGGCGGCACCGATGCCGTGCCCGGGTACCTCGCCGACCACGAGGGCGACCCGCGCGCCGGAGAGCTGGATGAGGTCGTACCAGTCGCCGCCCAGGCCCGTCAGCTCGTCGGCGGGCCGGTAGCAGGCGGTCACCTCCACGGCGTCCTGCTCGGGCAGCCGGTGGGGGAGCAGACTGCGCTGCAGGACCAGCGCGGCCTCGCGCTCACGGGTGTAGCGCCGGGCGTTGTCCACGCAGACGGCCGCCCGCGAGACGAGATCCTCGGCGAGGTTCAGGTCCTCCGCGTCGAAGGGTTCCTGGCGGCGCCGGCGGAAGAAGGTGGTGACGCCCAGGGTGACGCCCCGGGCGCGGATCGGCACCACCAGCACGCTGTGCAGGCCCAGCTCCAGAAAGGTGGCCTTCCGCCCGCCGGGGATGTCGGTCGCCCACTCCGCGGCCAGCGGGTCCAGGCGCTCCTCCCGCCAGGGCTCACCCGAGTCGAGACAGCGCAGCGGGGGCGACCCCGGGCGGTAGGCGGCCACGTCACCGACCTCGACGACGGCTTCCGGAGCACCCTCGTTCACCGACTGCTGCCCGGACCGCAGCAGCGGCACATGTGTGGTGGGTTCCGCTCCCCGCAGCACCGACTCCAGCAGGTCCACGGCGACGAAGTCGGCCAGCGCGGGTACGGCCACGTCGGCCAGTTCCTGCGCGGTGCGCCGGATGTCCAGGCTGCGGCCGATGTACGCGCCGGCCCGGTCGAGCAGAGCGAGGCGCTGCCGGGCCCGGTGCCGGTCGGTGATGTCGACGACCGTGTAGTAGACGCCGATCGGGTGACCGCGGTCGTCGTCGATCCGGGTGAACGACATCGTGTGCGCGGTCTCGCGGTGCGGGGCGGAGCGGACCCGGCCGACGTGCTCGTACTCCACGATCGGTTCACCGGTCTCCAGCACGCGCCGCATCTGCGCCTCTATGGCCTCGGAGTCCAGGCCCGGCTGGATCTCCGCGAACCGCAGCCCCAGCCGTTGCTGGGCCGGGGCACTGCCGAACTGTTCCAGGGCCGGGTTGGACCACACACAGCGCAGGTCCGTGTCCACGATCGCGATGCCGATGGGCGAGCGGGTGACCATCTGCTCCAGTACCCGGCGGCTCATGTCCCAGCCGGGGGCCTCCGCCATCTCGGACAGCAGCACCAGCCAGCGTTCCGCGTTGTCGGAGTCGTCGGCCACCGTGATCCGGACCATGACCGGGACCGGCCGGCCGTGTCTGTGCAGCGCGGTCAGCAGCCCCGCCCAGCTGCCGTCGCTCCGGCAGCGCGCGGTGATCTCGGGCAGCCGGCGGGCGTCCTCCGGGGCGAGAAGGGCCGCCACGCTCTGTCCTACGGCTTCGGCGGCGGAGTAGTCCAGCAGGCGCTCGGCGTCCTTGGTCCAGCCGGTCACCGTGCCGTGGGCGTCGAGCAGCAGGGGCGCGGCATCGGCCACGTCGAACCGGTGCCGCGCGGTGTCGTGCTCCTCCTGAGCGCCCACGGCGGACCTCTCTGTCGCTGAGAGTGGTCTATCACCTCTTCGCATCATCTTCACCCGGTACGTCGGGAGTGTGCCTACCGGGAGGGGCGGATCGATTGGTCAGCGCCTGAGTACCTTTTCCAGTACTCCCAGTGCCGATCGCAGTTCCTCCGCCGTGATCGTCAGTGGGGGAGCCAGGCGGATGGTTGAACCGTGGGTGTCCTTGACCAGGATTCCCTCGTCCATCAGCAGCTTGCTGACCTCCCTGCCCGTGCCGATCACCGGGTCGATGTCGACGCCCGCCCACAGACCCCGTGCGCGAAAGCCGACGACCCCCTTGCCGACCAGGTCCGCCAGGCCGTCCCGGAGGACCGCCCCCAGGTCGGCCGCCCGGCGCTGGAACTCGCCCGTTTCCAGGAGCTCGACCACCGCCGTGCCCACCGCCGCCGCCAGCGGGTTGCCGCCGAACGTCGAGCCGTGTTCGCCCGGGCGCAGTACGCCGAGCACGTCACGGCGGGCGACCACCGCGGAGACCGGGACGATGCCGCCGCCCAGTGCCTTGCCCAGGAGCAGGACGTCCGGGACGACTCCCTCGTGCTCCACGGCGAGGGTGCGGCCCGTGCGGCCGAGGCCGGACTGGATCTCGTCGGCGATGAACAGGCAGCCCTTGCGCCGGGTGAGCTCTCGGACGCCGGTCAGGTAGCCGTCGTCCGGGATGACCACGCCCGCCTCGCCCTGGATGGGTTCGAGGAGCACCGCGGCCGTCGTCTCGTCGACCGCCGCCTCCAGCGCCGCGAGATCGTTGTACGGCACGATCCGGAAGCCCGGCGTGAAGGGGCCGAAGCCCGCCCTGGCCGTCTCGTCCGTGGAGAACGACACGATCGTCGTCGTACGGCCGTGGAAGTTCTCCGCCGCCACCACGATCGTGGCCCGGTCGGCCGGGACGCCCTTGACCTCGTACGCCCACTTGCGGGCCACCTTGATGCCGCTCTCCACCGCCTCCGCGCCGGTGTTCATCGGCAGCACCATGTCCAGGCCGGTCAGCTCGGCCAGGCGCTCCGCGAACTCGGCGAGCCGGTCGTTGTGGAAGGCCCTGGACGTCAGCGTCAGCCGGTCCAGCTGCCGGTGCGCGGCCTCGATCAGCGCCGGGTGGCGGTGGCCGAAGTTGAGGGCGGAGTAGCCGGCCAGCATGTCGAGGTAGCGGCGGCCCTCCACGTCCTCGACCCAGGTGCCCTCGGCACGGGCGACGACCACGGGCAGCGGGTGGTAGTTGTGCGCGAGGACCGGCTCCTCGGCGCGGATGAGATCGGCGGAGGAACGCGTGCTTACGGGTGCGGTCATGAGCGGATCTCCTGGGTGCAGCACTTGATGCCGCCGCCGGCCTTGTGGAGCTCGGAGAGGTCGACGGGGACGGGGACATAGCCGTGGTCGTCGAGGCGTACGGCGAGGGCCTCGGCCTGCGGGGCGATGAAGACGTGCCGGCCGTCGGACACGGAGTTCAGACCGAACGCCATCGCGTCGTCGCGGGTCGCGAGCACCGCGTCCGGGTACAGCCGTGCGAGTACCGCGCGACTGCCCGGCGAAAAGGCCTCCGGGTAGTACACGATGTTGTTGCCGCCCTCGGAGTCGTCGAGGACGAACAGCGCGGTGTCCAGGTGGTAGAAGTGCGGGTCCACCAGCGTCAGGCTGATCACCGGGTGGCCGAAGAACTCCTGCGCCTCGCGGTGCGCCTCCCGGGTCGTGCGGAACCCGGTTCCGGCCAGCACGTACCGGCCCGTCCAGACGAGGTCGCCCTCGCCCTCGCAGACCGCCCGGGGGCGCCGGACGTCGTAGCCCGCCTTCTTGAACCACAGGTCGTAGTACGTGGACTCGGGGCGCCGCTGCGGCGCGTGGAAGAGGGAGCCGAAAACGCGGCCGCCGACGACGACCGCCGAGTTCGCGGCGAAGACCATGTCCGGGAGACCGGGGACCGGCTCCACGGCGTCGACGCCGTGACCGTGCGCCTCATAGGCGCGGATCAGCGTCCGCCACTGCTCCTGCGCCAGGTCCACGTCGACATGGGTGTCGGGATGCATCCAGGGGTTGATCGCGTACTGCACGGCGAAGTGTCTGGGTTCGCAGACGAGGAAACGCCGTCGGCGCGGCACACGGGAGTCGGGCACAGAGGGGTTCCTCCGCTTCCTGCGGTGTCGACTGAGGGTTGACACCACGGTAGAAAACGGGCGGCAGGCTCGACAAGCAACAAGAATTGCGTGTCTGTGCAGGAATGCTGCGTGTTCGTCCGGTGAAACGCATGGTTGGTGCGTTTAGCGGCTACGCCTCCGGCGCCGGCTGGGTCGCCCCCGCCTCGGGGCTTTCCGGGATCAGATGGGACAGCACCATCACGCTGATCGTCTTCCGGATGAACGGCTCCACGCGGATGCGTTCCAGCACCTCCTCGAAGTGCTCCACGTCCCGCGCCCGCACGTGCAGCAGGGCGTCCGCGCCGCCGGTCACCGTCATCGCCGCGGTGATCTCCGGATGGTTGCGGACCACCTCCGCGAGCCGCCGCGGCGGGGCCGCGCCCTCGCAGTACACCTCGACGTACGCCTCCGTACGCCAGCCCAGCGCCGACGGCTCCACCGTGGCCGTGAACCCGGTGATGACCCCGGTCTCCCGCAGCCGGTCCACGCGCCGCTTCACCGCCGTGGACGACAGCCCGATCGCCGAACCGATCTCCGCGAAGGACGTCCGCGCGTTCGCCATCAGCGCGGTGATGATCTTCCGGTCCAGCTCGTCGAAGGCGACGGTCCTGCTGCTCATGTCGGCACTGTATCCAGCGCGGGCGTCCACACCTCCGCACGTGTCCAGTCGTACGAATTACTCCTACACTCCGGGTTCATGCTGCGCGCCCTGGCTGTCGACGACGAACGCCCCTCGCTGGAGGAACTGCTCTATCTCCTGAGCGCCGACCCCCGGATCGGCAGTGTGGAGGGCGCCGGTGACGCCACCGAGGCACTGCGCCGCATCAACCGCGCTCTGGAGTCGGGACCCGGTGGGCCCGAGGCGATCGACGTCGTCTTCCTCGACATCAACATGCCCGGCCTCGACGGCCTCGACCTCGCCCGGCTGCTGACCGGGTTCGCCACCCCGCCGCTCGTCGTGTTCGTCACCGCCCACGAGGACTTCGCCGTCCAGGCCTTCGACCTCAAGGCCGTCGACTACGTCCTCAAACCGGTCCGCAAGGAACGCCTCGCGGAGGCCGTCCGCCGCGCCGCCGAACGCCTCGGCAGCGCGCCCCGGATCCCCGTGCACGAACCCGACCCCGACCACATACCCGTCGAACTCGGCGGGGTGACCCGCTTCGTCGCCGTCGACGACATCACCCACGTCGAGGCCCAGGGCGACTACGCCCGCCTCCACACCGACAAGGGCAGCCATCTCGTCCGGATCCCGCTGTCCACCCTGGAGGAACGCTGGCGCTCCCGGGGCTTCGTCCGCATCCACCGCCGCCACCTGGTCGCCCTGCGCCACGTCGGCGAACTCCGCCTGGACGCGGGCACGGTGAGCGTCGTCGTGGGCGGCGAGGAACTCCAGGTCAGCCGCCGCCACGCGCGTGAGCTGCGGGACCTGCTGATGAGGAGGCCGTAGTCATGCCCCAGGACCCCGTGGAGCGCCGGGTCGTCGTCACCGGGCCGCCCCGCCGCGGCCGCCCCGCCTCCGGCTACTACCGGCCGCGCACCGAGATCGACGAACAGACCACCCTCGGCCACACCTACGTCCGCTCCCTGATGCGCACCCAACTGCGCGCCGCCCTCGCGGTGTTCGCCTTCCTCGGACTGCTCATCGGGCCGCTCCCGCTGCTCTTCGCGGCCATGCCGGACGCCCACCGCCTCGAATGGGGCGTCCTCGGCTTCGGCCTCTACGTCCCGATGGTCCTGCTGGCCCGCTGGTACGTACGCCGTGCGGAGCGCAACGAACGGGACTTCGTGCGGCTAGTCGAGGACCGATGAACTCCAGTTATTCGGTCCCCGCCGTCGCGCTCGTCGTGGTGGCCACCGTGCTCGTCGGCGCGTTCGGCCTGCGCATCTCCCGCACCACGTCCGACTTCTACGTCGCCTCCCGCACCGTCGGCCCCCGCCTCAACGCGGCCGCCATCAGCGGCGAGTACCTCTCCGCCGCGTCCTTCCTGGGCATCGCGGGCCTGGTCCTGGTCCAGGGCCCCGACATGCTCTGGTACCCCGTCGGCTACACGGCCGGCTATCTCGTCCTGCTCCTGTTCGTCGCCGCCCCCCTGCGCCGCTCCGGCGCCTACACCCTGCCCGACTTCGCGGAGGCACGGCTCGCCTCGCAGGCCGTGCGACGGCTCGCGGGCGCCTTCGTGGTCGGCGTCGGCTGGCTCTACCTGCTGCCCCAACTCCAGGGCGCCGGACTGACGCTGACCGTCCTGACCGGGGCGCCCCAGTGGTTCGGCGGAGTGATCGTCGCGGCCGTCGTGGTCGCCACCGTCGCCGCGGGCGGCATGCGCAGCATCACCTTCGTGCAGGCCTTCCAGTACTGGCTCAAGCTCACCGCCCTGCTCGTCCCCGCCCTCTTCCTCATCCTCGCCTGGCAGGGCGACGGCGCCCCCAGCCACGCCTTCGAGGAACCGGCGACCTTCCGCGAACAGCGCCTGGTCCGCGTCGACTCCACCCTCGACCTCAAGCTGGAGAGCCCCCTGACCGTCACGGTCACCGGCACGGTCGACGGCCGCCGCCGCGAGGACCAGGAGCTTCGACTCCCCGCAGGCACCCACCACATCGACCGTGGCACCGAGCTGACCTTCGCCCAGGGCACCACCGTCCCCGCCGCCGACCGCGGCACCAGCGACGGCATGTCGACCTCCCTCGCCGCGGGCCGCGAGGAACGGCCCCTGTACGCCACGTACGGACTGATCCTCGCCACCTTCCTCGGCACCATGGGCCTGCCGCACGTCGTCGTGCGCTTCTACACCAGCCCGCACGGCGTCGCCGCCCGCCGCACCACGGTCGCCGTCCTCGGCCTGATCGGCTGCTTCTACCTCCTGCCCCCGGTCTACGGCGCCCTCGGCCGCCTGTACGCCCCCGAACTCACCCTCACCGGAGACGCCGACGCCGCCGTCCTGCTGCTCCCGGAGCGGATGATCGGCGGCCTCGGCGGCGACCTGCTGGGCGCGCTGGTGGCGGGCGGGGCCTTCGCCGCGTTCCTGTCCACGGCCTCGGGACTCACCATGGCCGTGGCGGGCGTGCTCACCCAGGACGTCCTGCCCTCGCGCGGCGTACGGCACTTCCGGCTCGGCACGGTCCTCGCGATGTGCGTTCCGCTGGCCGCGAGCGTGCTGGTCGGCGGGCTGCCGGTCGCCGACGCGGTCGGGCTCGCCTTCGCCGTCTCCGCGTCCTCCTTCTGCCCGCTGCTCGTGCTCGGCATCTGGTGGCGGCGGCTGACCCCGCCGGGCGCCGCCGCGGGCATGCTGGTCGGGGGCGGCTCCGCGTTCCTCGCCGTGGCCGCGACCATGGCCGGCTTCCCGGCCGGCGGCCCGCTGCACTCCCTGCTCGCCTGGCCCGCGCTCTGGTCGGTGCCGCTCGGCTTCCTCACCATGGTGCTGGTGTCCCTGGCCACCGCGGGCCGGGTACCGGCGGGCACGGCGGCGATCCTGGCCCGCTTCCACCTGCCGGAGGAACTGCGGGCGGAGGTAAAGGCATGAGGCAGGTGAGGGCATGAGCGGATTCCTGGCCGGACTGTGTGTGGCGATCCTCCCGCTGCTGGCGGCCGGGTTCTGGCTCGGCCGGCGTACGGCCCGACCGCAGACCCTGGGCGGCCTCGGCACCCCCGTCGAACACGCCACCTTCGAGACCCTGCACACCGCCTCCCTCGCTGCGCCCCCGCTGCGGGCGGGGCTCACGGAGGAGACCGCCCGCAAGTCGGCCCGCAGACTGCGCTCCCTGCTCGGCACGGACGCGCTGTGCCTCACCGACCAGAAACAGGTCCTGGTCTGGGACGGCGTGGGCGGCCACCACCGCACCGCGATCATGGAACGCCTCGCGGGCCCGCTGGAGACCGGCCGCGGCGAGGCCTTCCCGCTCACCTGCGACGCTCCCGACTGCCCGGTCCGCTGGGCGGTCGTCGCCCCGCTCACCGTCGACGACCGCGTCCACGGCGCCCTGGTCGCCTGCGCGCCGCGCGAGTCGGCCGTCCTGGTCCGCGCGGCCGGGGAGGTCGCCCGCTGGGTGAGCGTCCAACTGGAGTTGGCCGACCTGGACCAGTCCCGGACCCGCCTGATCGAGGCCGAGATCAAGGCACTTCGGGCCCAGATCTCCCCGCACTTCATCTTCAACTCGCTCGCCGTGATCGCCAGCTTCGTGCGCACCGACCCCGAGCGCGCCCGCGAACTGCTCCTCGAATTCGCCGACTTCACCCGCTACTCGTTCCGCAGGCACGGCGACTTCACCACCCTCGCCGAGGAACTCCACGCCATCGACCACTACTTGGCGCTGGTGCGGGCACGCTTCGGCGACCGCCTCTCCGTCACCCTGCAGATCGCCCCGGAGGTACTGCCGGTCGCCCTGCCCTTCCTGTGCCTGCAGCCGCTGGTCGAGAACGCCATCAAGCACGGCCTGGAGGGCAAGGCGGAGAAGTGCCACCTCCAGATCACCGCCCAGGACGCCGGCGCCGAGGCCCTGGTCGTCATCGAGGACGACGGCGCCGGAATGGACCCGGTCCTGCTCCGCCGTATCCTCGCGGGCGAGGTCAGCCCCTCGGGCGGCATCGGGCTGTCCAACGTCGACGACCGGCTCCGCCAGGTGTACGGCGACTCCTACGGCCTCGTCATCGAGACCGCCGTCGGCGCGGGCATGAAGATCACCGCCCGGCTGCCCAAGTACCAGCCGGGCGTGCACTCGGCGGGCCGTCTCACGGACGGCTGACGTCAGGTGCTGCGGGTGGCCACCATCCCCAGGGTGATCAGGCCCAGCACCACCCAGCCGAACCACAGCCAGCCGTTGCTGCCGAGCGCCACCGTGTAGGCGGTCACCGCGACGAGACCGCCGACGGTGAGCACCCCCATCGTCCGGGTCGAGCCATCCGTGGAACCGGTACCGGGCATCGCAACACCCTCCTCAGGATTCGTCCCCCTCCATGGTGCCCCCGTTCTGCCTGCGGACGGTGCACACGACGAAATGTGTGCCGTTCTTCCAGGGCCCCGCACTGGTCCAGGAGGCCGCGGTGTAGACGGACGGATCGAACCCGTAGTCACCCGGCGGCACGTCACGCGCGCACGCCGTGTCCGACTCGGTGCGCGCCTCGGACAACGTGACGTCGGGGTCCAGACGGGTGAATCCGAGCACCTGCTCGTCGTGGGGGCCCGCGCAGGAGACCAGCCGGGCGTCCCGGTTGGTGCGCACGTCCAGACAGTCCCGCCGCTGCATGGTCGCCGTGTCCGCGAACCCCGAGCCCAGCCTGCGATGGGTACCGATCGGCCCGTACACCGGCCCGTTCCCGCCCAGGACCAGACACGCGGTGCGCCGTCCCGCCGCCTCGAAGCCCCCGTCGGTCGGCACGACGGCCTGGCTGCGGACGTCCGCGAGCCGGTCCCGGATCTCCCGCGTCCCCTCCTCGCACCGCGCCGCCCCCGTCCGCCGCGCCTCGTCGGCCGAGGAGGTCGTCACGAACGCCATGACCTGGCCGTCCAGGGCCGTCCCGCAGGTGGGGTCAAGGCGCAGCCGGGGTGTACCCCGGAAACGCTCCGAGCCCGGCCAGTCGGCGATCACGCAGTCGCCGTCCCGCAGTGGTTTCGTGAGCCCGACCGTCTCGCCGTACGGCTGCCGGGAGCCCTGCTGTCCGCCTGCGCCGTCCGAGGACCGGTCGGCCATGGCGTACCAGACACCGCCCAGGGCCAGCAGCAGCCCGAGACCGCAGGCGAGGATGGCCCGCAGGGCGTGCGAGCGCTCCCGCCGCCGACGGCCGCCCTGCGACGGCGGGAGTCCTTGGGCGTGCGGCCGCTGTCCGTTCGGCGGCGGCCCGGGCGGCGGTGCCTGCACCGCGGCCCAGGGCGGCTGGGATCCGAGGTCGGTCTGCGTGCGGACGTACGGCTCGGCCTGCGGCGTCACGATCCGCGACAGCGCGGCCTCCGCCTCCGCCGCCGACCACCGCTGCCCGGGGTCCTTGGCGAGTAGCGCCCGCAGTACGGGACCCAGCGCACCGGCGCGCACGGCGGGCCGCGGCTCCTCCATGACCACCGCGGTCACCTCGGCGAGATGCGACTCCCGCTCGAAGGCACCCACACCCTCCACGGCGTGGTACAGCGTGCAGCCCAGTGAGAACAGGTCGGCGGCCGGGGTGGGCGCGCCGCCCGTGGCCCGCTCGGGCGCCAGATAGCCCGACGTGCCCACCAGCACCGACGCCAGCGTGTACCGGGTCTCCCCGGCGTCCGGCTGCACGGAGATGCCGTAGTCGGTGAGCAGGACGCGTCCGTACGGCGATCCCGAGCGGTCCGGCGCCAGCAGGATGTTCGCCGGCTTCACGTCCCGGTGCATCACGCCCCGCTGATGCCCGGCGGTCAGCGCGTCCAGCACGGCGAGGCCGATCCGGGCGCACTCCGCCGGGGCGAGCGGTCCGCGGGAGTCGACCAGGTCACGCAGGTCCACCGCGTGCGCCACGTACTCCATGACGATCCACGGCAGCCCCTCGTGCTCCAGCACGTCGTGCACGGTCACCACGTGCGGATGGCCGCGCAGCCCCGCCGCGTGCCGGGCCTCCGCGCGGGCCCGTGCCACCCGGGCCTCCCGCTCGTGGTCCGCCTCCACCGGGTCACGGAACACGATCTCCTTGAGCGCGACCTCACAGTCGAGTCTCTGGTCGTGGGCGAGCCACACATGGCCCATGCCGCCGCTGCCGAGCGGGTTGAGCAGCAGATAGCGGCCGGCGATGACCCGGCCCACTCCCGACATCGGTGATCCTGAAGACATCCGGTGACTCTCCGGTTCTGCGGGTTCCTCGGGTTCCTCGGGGGCGCTACGCGGCGACCGCGGTGCTCGGCCCGTCGGTGTCGGGCTCAGTGGTGGCGGGCTCAGTCGTCGCGGGCTCGCTGGTCGCGGGTTCGCTCGTGGCCGGTGGCGAGGTGGCCGGCCTGGTGGTCACGGGGGCGCTGCTGGGCGGCTCCCTGGTGGCGGGCGCGCTGGTCGTCGCCGGTGGCGGTGACGGCGGCGCGCTGCTGGTGACCGGGGCGCCGGTCGGCGGTGAACCGGTCGAGGGCGGCGGGCTCGGCGGACTGCTCGACTTCCCGGGCGACGGCGAGCCGGGAGCCGTACTCGACGCGGGCGGTGCCGAGGACGCCCCGGGCCTGCCGCTCGACGAGGACGGAGGCGGTGAGGAGGACGTGCCGGGCCGTCCGCCGGACGATCCCGGGGGTCCGGAGGGTCCCGATTTCGGCGGGGTGCTCTTGGGCGGTGTCTTCGCCCCCGAGGAGGGCGGCGGGGGAGTGGTCGTGGGCCCGCTCTCCCCGCCGGAGGTGCTCGAGCCGCCTCCGGCCACGGTCAGCATCACGTACTGCCCGAACGGCAGCTCCGCCCCCGCGGGCGGGTCGGTCGCCGTGACCTTCGCGCCGTCGGACGGCACCCCCTGCCCGGCGTACCCGGCCGCAAGACCGGCGTCGATCAGCTCCCGACTGGCCCGGGCGAAGGTCGTCCCGGCCAGATCCGGCACCGTGCGCCGCTTCTTCGTGTTGAAGGTGCTGTCCCTCTCGCCGGTGCTGCCGACCGGCCGGTTGATACCGCGCGCGGGTTCCTGGACGTCGACGAGGGCGATCCGTGCCAGTTTCCGCGGAGCGGGCTTCACGGCCACCACCGACTCCCGCCGGTATCCCGCCCACTTCTTGTTGCCGTCCTCGAACTGGACGGAAATCCGGCCGGTGTCACCCTCGAAGGGCCGCAGTGGATTTCCACACGAGCACTTCACAGCCGGAAGCCCTTGTTCATCGACGAGAATCGAGATTCCCGCCTGGAGCAAGGAGTTGTACGGGACGGCCTTTTCCTTCTTGTAGTCGTGGTTCTTGACGAGAGTGTCGTGACGCAGCAGAACCGGTGTGAGTCGATCCAGATATTCCGGTATCCCGTCCGTGCCGATGTTCAGCACGTCCGCCCACGCCTGTGCCTTTTCGTGATTCCTGGGATCGGTGAGGAATCGTTCGAGTTTGGCGACGTCACAGATGGTCGGCTGCTTGCTGCCGCCGTACAGACCGGGCGTGTCCCCTTGCTGGAGACTTCCCTGGACGCGCTGCGACCGCACGGTGGTGGCGTCCCTGCCCAGCCCGCTGTTCTCCTCGAAGAACGGGGCGAGCGAGGGCACACCGGCGGCGACCGCCTTGACCACCGTCAGTGGATTTCCCTTCTCACAACCGCTCAGCAGCAGTGAGAAAATCGCCAGGACGGCGATCCTGTGCATAAATGCGCGAAGTGTCATGACCGCTCCCCCCGGCGGCGGTTCCCCCAACGCGCTTCATGCTACTGAATGCTTCGGAAAGACGAAGCCTTTCAACGCCCGCGTGCGTTCAATGAGGCCAAATACGCGTTGTACGCCTCGAGATCCTTGTCGCCGTCGCGGTCGGCGGCCCGGTCCGTGCGCTTGGCCTGCCGCTGTTCGGAGCCGTACCACTGGAACAGCAGTGCGATCAGGACCAGTACGGAGGGAATCTCGCTGAACGCCCAGGCGATACCGCCGGCGTAGTTCTGGTCGGAGAGCGCGTCGATGCCGAGGGAGGCGGGCGGGTTCTTGAACGTCTCCACCATGGGCTCGGACGCCATCATCAGCGCGATGCCGAAGAAGGCGTGGAACGGCATCCCGGCGAACAGCTCCAGCATCCGCATCAGATAGCCCGGTCGCTGCGGCCCGGGGTCCACGCCGATGATCGGCCAGAAGAAGACGACACCGACGGCGAGGAAGTGCACCATCATCGCGACGTGTCCGGTCTTCGACCCCATCAGGAAGTCGAAGATCGGCGTGAAGTACAGCCCGTACAGGCTCGCGATGAACAGCGGAATCGTGAACGCCGGGTGCGTGATGATCCGCATGTACCGGCTGTGCAGCAGTGCCAGCAGCAGCTCACGGGGTCCCTTGCGCCCCTTGCCCGCAACCGGCAGCGCCCGCAGAGCCAGGGTCACCGGGGCGCCGAGCAGGATGAGGATCGGCGACAGCATGCTGATCACCATGTGCTGCACCATGTGCACGCTGAACATGACCATGCCGTAGTCGTTCAGCCTGGTGCACATCATCAGCGCGATGGTGAGCACGCCGACCACGAAGGAAACGGTCCGCCCCGGGGACCACGCGTCGCCCCGCCGCCGCAGCCGCACGACTCCCCACGTGTACAGACCGAGCGCAAGGAGGCAGGCGACGAGGAAGAAGGGGTCGGCCGACCACTGAAGCCCTCGTCCCAGCGTGAACGGCGCCAGGTCGTGGGTCATGCCGTGCCCGCTGTGGTCCATCGCGGCGGCTCCTGATTCGTGGGGGTTGTGCGCGTCTGTCCGCCCCCCAGACTAAGACTGCCCCCGGTCACGTCCTGGACCGGGGGCACACAACCGCCGTACGACCTACAGCACGCACTCCGCCTCGGCGTACCGGTCCTCCGGCACCGTCTTCAGCGTCTCGACGGCCTCCGCGAGCGGCACCATCACGATGTCCGTCCCCTGCAGAGCCGTCATGTGACCGAACTCCCCACGGTGCACGGCCTCCACCGCATGCCATCCGAACCGGGTGGCGAGGACGCGGTCGTACGCGGTCGGCGTACCACCCCGCTGCACATGCCCCAGGATGACCGGCCGGGCTTCCTTCCCCAGCCGCTCCTCCAGCTCGATCGACAGCTGACGGGCGATCCCGGCGAAGCGCTCGTGCCCGTAGATGTCCTTGGCGCCCTCGTCGAAGGCCATGGAGCCGGGCGCCGGCTTGGCCCCCTCCGCGACGACGACGATCGCGAACCGCTTCCCGGCCTCGAACCGCTCCCCGACCCGGCGAGCCAGCTCCTCGATGTCGAAGGGCCGCTCCGGCACGACGATGGCGTGCGCACCGGCCGCCATCCCCGAGTGCAGCGCTATCCACCCGGTGTGCCGCCCCATGACCTCGACGACGAGCACCCGCTGGTGGGACTCGGCGGTGGTCTTGAGCCGGTCGAGAGCCTCCGTGGCGACCCCTACCGCGGTGTCGAACCCGAAGGTGACATCCGTGACCGCGATGTCGTTGTCGATGGTCTTGGGCACACCCACGATGGGCAGACCGGCGTCGGACATCAGCCGTGCGGCCTTGAGCGTGCCCTCACCGCCGATGGGGATGATCGCGTCGAGCCCGAGCTCCTCGACATGCCCCCTGGCCCGCTCCACGCCGTCCCGCAGATGCGAGGGCTGGACCCGGGAGGAGCCGAGGATCGTGCCGCCGCGGGCCAGGATGCCGCCCACCGCGTCGAGATCGAGCTTGAGGTAGTCGCACTCCAGGAGGCCCTTCCAGCCGTCCCGGAAACCGATGACCTCGTCGCCGTGGTCGGCGACGGCACGGTGCACGACGGACCGGATGACGGCGTTCAGGCCGGGGCAGTCGCCGCCGGACGTGAGGACACCAATGCGCATAGCCGGAAAAACCCTCTCACCGAATCAACGTGGGTCGGGTCCGGACCACGTCGTCCGGCTCGAACCCCGCCACCCTAGCGGCACAGGGGGGCGGGGCCGTAGCACGCGTCCGCCTGCTGGACGAGTCCGCTCACCTGTGCGGTCCATGCGTCAGACGGGCCGGTGACGGACGTCTGGAACCCAGGTGAACTTCCTGCTCAGGCGGGCTGCTGAGCGGCCGTGATGCGCTCGTTGCGCAGGGCCTCGTACCAGCGGTCGTCGGTCGGCGGCAGTGCGTTCACGTCGAGCGCGAGCTTCAGCAGCAGGTCGGCGATGAGCGGGTTGCGCGCGAGCACGGGGCCGTGCATGTACGTACCGAAGACCGTGTCGTTGTACGCCCCCTCCGTACCGTCCCCGGTGCCATTGCCCTTGCCCAGCTTGACGTTGGCGAACGGACGGGCGGTGGGGCCGAGGTGCGTGACGCCCTGGTGGTTCTCGAAGCCGGTCAGCGGGGGCAGGCCGAGGCGCGGGTCGATGTCGGCGAGCACGTCACCGACGCAGCGCTCGCCCTCACCGCGCACGGAGATCACGTCGAGCAGGCCGAGGCCGGGCTCGCGCTGGCCGAGGTCGTTGATGAACTCGTGGCCGAGGATCTGGTAGCCGGCGCACACCGAGAAGACGATCGCGCCGTTGCCGACGGCCCGGTGCAGACCGCCGTCCCGGCGCAGCCGCTCGGCCGCGAGCCGCTGGGGCCGGTCCTCGCCGCCGCCGATCAGGTAGATGTCGCCGGAGGTCGGGATCGGCTGGTCGCTGCGCACGTCCAGGCGGGCCACGTCGAGGCCCCGCTGACGGGCCCGGCGCTCGATGACGAGGGCGTTGCCCTGGTCGCCGTAGGTGCTGAGCAGGTCGGGGTAGATCCAGACGATCCGCAGGCTGTTGTCGCTCACAAAAGTCCCCTGTGTCTCAGTTGCCGACGCGGCGGCGCAGGTCCTGGAAGGCGGTGTAGTTCGCGATGACCTCGATACGGCCGTGCGGGCTCATCTGCACGGCCTGGTCGAGGTTGTCGCAGACCTGGAAGTTCTGGTTCGCGACCTCGAGTCGCACCGCGAGGTCCAGCTTCCGGTCGCCGATCACGCAGATCGGGTGGCCGGTGAGCCGGGTGTAGTCGACGTCCCACAGCCAGGAGGTGTCGGTGCCGTCGGCGCCGCGGGCGTTGACGGAGAGGATCACCGGGGTGGGCGGCGGGTCGATCAGGCTGAACGTCTCGAGCCAGCCGGCCGGGTTCTTCGCGAGCAGCAGCCGCAGGTCGCGCTGCAGGAACTGGACCACGTCGTAGCGGCCGGCCACGGCCTGCACCTGGTACATGCGTTCCAGGGCGACCTGCGGCGGCACGCCGAAGACGGCGGCGACGGCGGCGGAGGAAGCCGCGTTGGCCTTGTTGGCACGGCCGGGCAGCTGGAGGTGGATCGGCCAGGCGGACCCGTGCGGGTCGAGCACATGATCACCGGAGAGTGCCCAACTGGGCGTCGGCCGCCGGAACCCGCACTCGCCGCAGAACCAGTCGTCGCCCGGCCGCTGCATCACACCACCGCAGGACGGGCACGACCAGGCGTCGTCCTTCCACATCTGTCCGGCGGCGACCCAGATGACGTTGGGGGAGGAGGAGGCGGCCCACACGACGAGCGGGTCGTCGGCGTTGGCGACGACGACGGCCTTTGAACCCGCGAGCCCCTCGCGCCAATTCTCCGCGAGCATGCGGGTCTCGGCGGCGCGGTCGAGCTGGTCGCGAGAGAGGTTCAGCAGGGCGATGCACTTGGGGTCGGTGTCGCGGGCCACGCCGGCGAGGTACTTCTCGTCGACCTCGATGACGCCGTAGCGGGCGTCCGAGCCGCCCGCGAGGGCGGAGGTGATGCCGGCGGGCATGTTGGCGCCGAGGGCGTTGGAGACGACGGGCCCGGCGGCGCCCAGTGCCTCCGCGATCAGCCGGGTGGTGGTGGTCTTTCCGTTGGTCGCCGAGACGAGGACGACGTCCAGGTGCTGGGCGAGCCGGGCGAGGAGGTCGGGGTCGAGTTTGAGGGCCACCTTGCCGCCGATGACCGAACCGCTGCCGCGACCCGCGGCTCGGGATGCCGCCGCGACGGCCTTGCCCGCCGTCACGGCCAGCTTGGCCCGCGGCGAGAGCGGGTCCGAGTTGCCTGTCATCAGATCTCGATCCTCCTTGCGTACGCGCCGCGCCTCAGCCTCCGGCCACGTGGTGTGGACCTCAGCCTATCGAGATCCGTAGGCACTCCCGAATCGCCGTACCCTTGCGGCCATGCGAAACGGCTCGATTCCGGGCACGCGGGGGCGCGTCCGCACGGTCACCCTGCTCGGCACCCCGGTGTTGCACACACCCTGCGAGGACGTCACCGACTTCGGCCCCGAACTGGCGACCCTGGTGGAGGACTTGTTCGCGACGATGTACGCGGCCGAGGGCGTGGGCCTCGCCGCCAACCAGATCGGCGTGCCGTTGCGCGTCTTCGTCTACGACTGCCCGGACGACGACGAGATCCGCCACCTCGGACATGTGGTGAACCCACGCCTGGTCGAGACGGACGGTGTGGTGCTGAGAGGCCCCGAGGGCTGCCTGTCCCTGCCTGGCCTGGAGGCAGGGACGGAACGTCACGACCACGCGGTGGTGGAGGGGTTCACGATGACGGGGGAGCCCGTGACGATCGACGGCACGGGCTTCTTCGCGAGATGCCTACAGCACGAGATGGACCACATGGAGGGCAAGGTCTACGCGGACCGCGTGAAGGGCTGGCGCCGCGGCAGGCTGCTACGCCAAGCAGGGCGGGCATCTTGGCGCAGGGAGACCGACTCCACCTAGGGGCGCGGGGAACTGCGCGACCAGCCCCCACCGGCCGGCAGTCGAAAGCCGACCCTCAGAACCCCGGCCCCCCCACCTTGTCCCCCGCCGCAGCGAGCCGCCCCCACAACAGATCCGCCAGACTCCGCACCAACTCCGCCCGCGGACAAGGCCGTTCCCCGAGCCACCAGTCACCCGCCGCATACATCATCCCGACGATCCCGTGCCCCCACACCCGCGCCAGCAACGGACTCCCGGGCCCGAGATCCAGCCGCTCCTCGATGACCTGCCCCAACTCTTCACCCATCCTCCGCAGCAGGGGCGCGGAATGCTTGCCGACATCGAACCCCTGGTCCCCGACCTGGCCCCCGTCGGCGGGGTGCATCAGGAACCGGTACACCTGAGGCCGGGCCTCGATCGCCGCCAGGTACGTGTCCAAGGTCGCCTCGACCCGCTCACGCCGTTCCGCCGGAGCGTCCAGCGCGGCCCGGAGCGAGTCCAGCAGTGCATCCGTGTGCCGCTTGGCGAGGGCGGCGTAGAGTCCCCCCTTGTCACCGAAGTGCCGATACAGGATCGGCTTGGTGATGCCGGCCTCTGCGGCGATCGCGTTCATAGAGGCCTGCGGCCCGTCGCGCAGCACCACTCTGTCCGCGGCCTCCAGCAGTTCACGCCGACGGCGGTCGGCGGACCGCTGCTGATCGGTCCGCTGTGTGGTGTCCATGAGCTCTCCCCACCCGTACTGAATCGGTAACGCCTGCGCAAACTAACACCCGGCAGGCGATTGACATCGAACAGGCTGCTGACTGGTCATCGGGAGTTGACTTTTCCTACCCGTGGGTAACAGACTCGGGTTACCGCAAGTAACACGCACGTGCGTCGCCGCTGGAGGGGACATGGCCGAGTTCACCATGGAGCTCAACGACGAACAGAAGGAGGTCCGGGACTGGCTGCACGGCTTCGCCGCCGACGTCATCCGCCCCGCGGCCGCCGAATGGGACGAGCGTGAGGAGACTCCCTGGCCGGTCATCCAGGAGGCCGCGAAGGTAGGCATCTACTCCCTCGACTTCTACGCCCAGCAGTACTTCGATCCCACCGGGCTCGGTATCCCGATGGCGATGGAGGAGCTGTTCTGGGGCGACGCGGGCATCGCCCTGTCGATCGTAGGCACCGGTCTCGCCGCTGTCGGCGTTCTCGCCAACGGTACCGAGGAGCAGATCGGTACCTGGATCCCCCAGATGTACGGCGACGCGAACGATGTCAAGGTCGCCGCGTTCTGCTCGTCCGAGCCGGACGCCGGCTCCGACGTGGCCTCCATGCGCACCCGTGCCGTGTACGACGAGGCCAAGGACGAGTGGGTGCTCAACGGCACCAAGACCTGGGCGACCAACGGCGGTATCGCCAACGTCCATGTGGTCGTCGCGGTCGTCGACCCCGAGCTCGGCTCCAAGGGTCACGCGTCCTTCATCGTGCCGCCGAACACGCCGGGCCTGTCCCAGGGGCAGAAGTTCAAGAAGCACGGCATCCGTGCCTCGCACACGGCCGAGGTCGTGCTGGACAACGCCCGGGTGCCCGGCTCCTGTCTCCTCGGCGGCAAGGAGAAGCTGGACCAGCGCCTCGCCCGGGCCCGGGAGCGGGCGAAGAGCGGCGGTGAGCGCGTGAAGAACGCGGCGATGGCCACGTTCGAGGCGTCGCGGCCCGCCGTGGGCGCCATGGCCGTGGGCACCGCCCGGGCCGCGTACGAGGTCGCCCTCGACTACGCCAAGACGCGTGAGCAGTTCGGGCGCCCGATCATCGACAACCAGGGCGTGGCCTTCCAGCTCGCGGACATGCGCACCTCCATCGACGCGGCCCGACTCCTGGTCTGGCGTGCCTCCTGGATGGCGATCAACGGCAAGCAGTTCACCGCCGCCGAGGGTTCGATGTCGAAGCTCTTCGCGAGTGAGACGGCGAAGAAGGTCACCGCGCAGGCGGTCCAGATCCTGGGCGGCAACGGCTACACCCGGGAGTACCCCGTGGAGCGCATGCACCGGGACGCCGCGATCTACACGATCTTCGAGGGCACGAGCGAGATCCAGCGACTGGTCATCGCCCGGACCCTGTCCGGCATGTCCATCCGCTGACGGCGCTGGGCCGGGGCGGGACGCCCCGGCCGTAGTGCGGGCCGAAGCCGAGACGGCACCTTCTACGGCGCCCCACCGCTGCTGTGCGCGATACAGGCCACGTCGATCCGGTCGGCCAGCTTCGCGAGCTCGATGGTCAGGGCGGCGACCGTGTCCTCGTCCAGCCCGTCGGCGCCGGCCTCGACCAGGTGCAACCACCGCCCGCCGAGACTGCGGAGCAACTTGCTCACATCGGCGGCAGCCACCTGCAGGGTCCCGCGGTCATCGACGATCAGAGGCAGAGTCACTTCGCGGTTCACACCCGGGATGTTAGCCGCGCAAGCGTCACGCTCCGTGCCAAACCGTGGTGATGTTGCAGAACTCCCTGATTCCGTGCCCGGACAGCTCACGCCCGTAGCCGGACCGCTTGACCCCGCCGAAGGGGAACGCCGGATGCGAGGCGGTCATCCCGTTGACGTACACCCCGCCGGCCTCCAGATCCCGTACGAACCGGTCGACCTCGGCCTCGTCCCGCGTCCACACGTTGGAACTCAGCCCGAACGGCGAGTCGTTGGCGATCAGCACCGCCTCGTCGAGGCCGTCCGCCCGGTACAGCGTGGCCACCGGCCCGAAGGTCTCCTCGCGGTGGATGCGCATCTCGCGGCTCACGTCGGCGATGACGGTCGGCGGGTAGTACCAGCCCGGCCCGTCCGGCCGCTGCCCGCCGCACAGCACGCTCGCCCCGCTGCGCCTGGCGTCGTCGACGAGTTCCTCCAGGTCGGCCCGGCCCTGCTCGCTGGAGAGCGGCCCGACCTCGGTGTCCTCCTCCAGCGGGTCGCCGACCCTGAGGGCCTTCATGCCCTCGACGAACCGCTCGGCGAACCGGTCGTAGACGTCCGTGTGCACGATGAACCGCTTGGCGGCGATGCAGGACTGCCCGTTGTTCTGCACCCGCGCGGTCACCGCGATCTGGGCGGCCCGGTCGATGTCCGCGGACGGCATCACGATGTACGGGTCGCTGCCGCCGAGCTCCAGCACCGTCTTCTTCACCATGTTCCCGGCGGTGGACGCCACGGCCCGCCCGGCGGGCTCACTCCCCGTGAGCGTGGCCGCCTTGACGCGTTCGTCGCGCAGGATGTCGTCGATCGCGCCGGACCCGACGAGCAGGGTCTGGAAGCAGCCCTCCGGGTAGCCCGCCTGATGGAAGAGGTCCTCCAGGAACAGCGCGGTCTGCGGCACGTTCGAGGCGTGCTTGAGCAGGCCGACGTTGCCCGCCATCAGGGCGGGAGCGGCGAAGCGGACCACCTGCCACAGCGGGAAGTTCCACGGCATCACCGCGAGCACCGGCCCCAGCGGCCGGTAGCGGACCAGGGCCCGGGAGGCGCCGGAGTCCTTGACGTCGTACTCGGCGGGCTCCTCGTCGGCCAGCAGCGACTCCGCGCGCTCGGCGTACCAGCGCATGGCCTTGGCGCACTTGGCGGCCTCCGCGCGGGCCTGCTTGACCGGCTTGCCCATCTCGGTGGTCATGACGCGGGCGATGTCCTGCTGGGCCTCGTCGAGGAGCTCGGCGGCCCGGTTCAGGAGACGGGCGCGCTCCGCGAAGGAGGTCGTTCGGTAGGTGCGGAACGTCGCCTCGGCGAGCTGGAGCCTGCGTTCGATCTCCTCCTCGCCCATGGCCTCGTACGTCTTGAGCGTCTCGCCGTTCGCCGGGTTCACCGTCGCGATGGGCATGACCGACCTCCTGAAGTCCTGGCTGTGCTTCGACCTTCCCGCGCGGCGGGGGCGACCGCAACGCGTGGACGTCAGCCCGAGTGCTCAGCCAGCCGGTCGAGAAACGCGGCCTGCGCCTTGACGATCACGGCCCGGGCCCGGTCCAGGCCGAACCACTCCACCCGATCCAGCTCGGGGAACTCCCGCGTCTGCCCGGACTTCGGTGGCCACTCCATGCTGAACAGGCCCGGGACCACGGCCGCCGGATCGAGGTCCGCCTCGATCGCCCACGCCGTGACGACCTTGCCGTTCGTCTGCCGGACCTCACCCAGCGGTACGGCCTCCCCGTCGGGCGGCGGCAGCCCGAGCTCCTCCTGGAACTCGCGGCGGGCAGCGGCCCAGGCCGACTCCGAGTCCGGCTCGTACTCGCCCTTCGGAACCGTCCACGCTCCGGCGTCCCGCCGGGTGAAGAACGGGCCACCCATATGGCCCAGCAATACCTCCAGGCCGTCGCCGGTGTGCCGGAACAACAGCAGGCCCGCGCTCGTCCTCACGGCCTCACCTCGGGATGCGCGGCCAGCAGCGTCTCCACCGTGTCGGCGTCCTCCGGCCGCTTGTCCTCGCGGTAGCGGACCACGCGCGCGAAGCGGAGGGTGACTCCGGCCGGGTAGCGGGTCGACTTCTGGAGGCCGTCGTAGGCGATCTCGACGACGAGTTCGGGCCGTACGGTCACCACGTAGCCGTTGCTGTCGACGGCCAGCTCCTGGAGCCGTTCGGTCTGCCAGGTGAGCATCGCGTCGGTCATGCCCTTGAAGGTCTTGCCGAGCATGGCGAAGCCGCCGTCGGCCGTGCGGGCGCCGAGGTGAAGGTTGGAGAGCTTGCCGGTGCGGCGGCCGTGGCCCCACTCGGCGGCCAGCACCACCAGGTCGAGGGTGTGGACGGGCTTGACCTTCAGCCAGGAGGCGCCGCGCCGGCCCGCGCTGTAGGGGGCGTCCAGGGACTTCACCACGACGCCCTCGTGGCCGCGCTTCAGGGTCTCGGCGAGGAACTCCTCGGCCGCCGGGATCTCGTCCGGCCCGGACACCAGTGTGCGCCGGACCCGCATCGGCTCGGGCACCAACCGGGCCAGCTCCGCGTGCCGTTCGGCGAAGGGCAGGTCGAGGAGGTCGCGGTCGTCGACGGACAGCGCGTCGAAGAAGACGGGGGAGACGGGAACCGCCTCGGCGGCCGTCGTCACGTCCACGCGGGAGCCGACCCGGCCCGCGGTCTCCTGGAAGGAACGGGGCCGCCCGTCCTCGTCGAAGGCGATCACCTCGCCGTCCAGGATGAACCGCTCGCCCCTCAACTCCCGTGCGGCGGCCGTCAGCTCGGGCAGCCGGTCGGTGATGTCGTCGAGGGTGCGCGTGTACAGCCGTACGGCATCCCCGTCCCGGTGGATCTGGACGCGGATGCCGTCCAGCTTCTCCTCGACCGCGCAGGTGCCGAGCTTGTCGACCGCCTCGGCCACCGAGGAAGCGCTGTGCGCCAGCATCGGCAGGACCGGGCGGCCGACGGTGAGGCGGAAACGGTCCAGCGCGGACGGGCCGTCGGTGAGCAGGGCCTCGGCCACCGTCTGGAGGGAGCCCGCGAGCATCACGGCACGGCGTACGTCGGCGGGAGGTGTTTCCGTCGCCTGGGCGAGCCCCTCCGTGGCGACCGCGTCCAGCGCGCCCTGCCGTACCTCCCCGCTGATCAGCCCGAACAGGAACCGCTGCTCGTCCTCGGTGGCCGCACCCAGCAACTCACCCACCAGCCGGACCCGTTCGGCCTGCGAGCCCGCACCCGCGACCTTGCCCAGCTCACTGAACAGGGCGTCCACCTCGCGCACGGTCAGGGTCGGCTCGGCGGCCGGGGCGACCGGGCGGCTGAGCACCTTCCAGCCGACGCCGAGCCGGCCCTGCGGGAGCCGTCCGGCCAGGTAGGGGATGACGATCGGGACGTCGTCCGCCTCGGCGTCCCGGAACAGTTCGGCGAGGAGTGCGATCTTCCGGGACCGCGCCGAGGTGGCGGCGACCTCCTGGGACACGTGGGCCAGCCGGGCAAGCAGCATGCAGCCATCCTGCACCGGAGGCGGCGGGCCCACACCCCGACCGCACCCCGGCTATGCCTTTACGGCCGCGTCGAGGTCGCTCATCAGCAGCTCCCCGTTGATCGTGGCCGCCGCCCGGTAACCCGCGCTCGCCGCGTTGATCACCTGCTCCCCGAAGCCGGCCGCATTGCCCACGGCGTACATACCGGGCACGGTCGTCTGCCAGTTCCCGTCGACCACGGGGTAGCTGCCGAAGGGCGTCTCCTGGAGCTCGGCGCCGAGCCGCTCCAGCAGGCCGGTGCGCGGGACGGCCCGGGGCGCGGTGAAGACGACCTCGCGCGCGTGCGTCGTGCCGTCCTGCAGTCGTACGCCGGTGAGCCGGTCGTCCGTCACGACCAGCTCGGCGACCTCCCCGGGCACCACGCCGACACCGGCCGCGGCCAGCCGGCGCAGATCGTCGTCCGTCAGCGCCTCCTCAGTGACCTGGTGAAGGAACAAGGTCACATTCTTCGACCACTGGGAGACCATCAGCGCCTGGTGCACGCTCAGCGGGGTCGTGGCGAGCACGCCGAAGGCCTGGTCGCGGACCTCCCAGCCGTGGCAGTAGGGGCAGTGCAGGACGTCCTTGCCGAAGCGCTCGGCGACGCCGGGTACGGCCGGGAGCTCGTCCTCGAGGCCGGTCGCGACGACGAGGCGACGGGCCCTGGGCACCCGCCCGCTCGCCAGGGTCACGGCGAAGCCCGGGGCGACCTCGACCACCCGGTCCTGGACCAGCTCGACGCCGTAGCCCTTGATCTCCTCGCGGCCGATGGCCAGGAACTCGGCGGGCGGCATGCCGTCCCGGGTGAGGAAGCCCTGCATGTGGGCCGCGGGCGCATTGCGCGGTTCGCCCGCGTCGACGACCAGGGTGTGACGCCGGGCCCGGCCCAGGACCAGGGCGGCGGACAGGCCTGCCGCGCCGCCGCCGATCACGATCACTTCGTATGTCTCGCCGTATGTCTCGGTCATGCCGCCACGGTCGCTCCGCGGGCGCGGGATTGACAAACAACTTTGCCGATTCTGCAATACGGGTATGACTACCGACGACGTTCTCGCCGAAGTGGGACCCAGGCTCAGGCGGCTGCGCAAGGACCGGGAGGTGACCCTCGCGGCCCTCTCGGAGACGACCGGCATCTCCGTGAGCACGCTCTCCCGGCTGGAGTCCGGCCTGCGCAAGCCCAGCCTGGAGCTGCTGCTGCCGATCGCCCAGGCCCACCAGGTGCCGCTCGACGAACTCGTCGGCGCCCCGCCGGTCGGCGATCCCCGGGTGCGGTCCGCACCGCTCGAACGGCACGGACGTACCTTCTGGCCGCTCACCCGGCAGCCCGGCGGCCTCCAGGCCTTCAAGGTGCTGGTGCCGCGCCGCGAGGAGGAGCCGGAGCTGCGCACCCACGAGGGCTACGAGTGGCTGTACGTCCTGGCGGGGCGGCTGAGGGTGGTGCTGGGCGACCACGACGTGGTGATGACGGCGGGGGAGGCGGCCGAGTTCGACACCCGGGTGCCGCACTGGTTCGGGTCGACGGGGGAGGGTCCCGCGGAGTTCCTCAGTCTCTTCGGGCCGCAGGGCGAGCGGATGCACGTACGGGCCCGTCCCCGGAAGACGTGAGGAACTCCGCCTGCCGGCAGGTAGGTTCACCGGATGGACGAGATACCGCCCCGGGCACACGTGACGGCACGGCAGGTCGCCCGGTGACGAGCAGCGACGTGACGACCTGTGACCCCGTCGTGGACACCCCTTCGACGACAGCGCCCCGGGACTGGGCAGCGCGCCTTCGACGGTTCGGGTACGCGGCCCGGCCGGGAACCGACCTCCGCGAGCGTCTCGTTCCGCGTTTTCCGAAGTCGTCGGTGTGGGACTGGCTGGGACCGGTGCTCGTCGCCGTCCTGGCCGGGGGGATCCGTTTCTGGCACCTCGGCCGGCCGCGGGCCGTGGTCTTCGACGAGACCTACTACGCCAAGGACGCCTGGTCCCTGCTGCGCCTCGGCTACGAGGGCAGCTGGCCGGACCGGAAGATCGCCGACCCGCAGATCCTCGCCCACCCCCAGGTCGTCTCGCTCTCCGACACGGGGGCGTTCGTCGCGCACCCGCCGACGGGCAAGTGGGTGATCGCCCTCGGCGAGTGGATGTTCGGTCTCAGCCCGTTCGGCTGGCGCTTCATGACGGCGGCCCTGGGCACCCTGTCGGTGCTCATGCTGTGCCGCATCGGACGCCGTCTGTTCCGTTCGACCCTGCTGGGCTGCCTTGCCGGCGCGCTCCTTGCGGTGGACGGTCTGCATGTGGTGATGAGCCGTACCGCCCTGCTGGACCTCGTCGTCATGTTCTTCGTCCTGGCGGCGTTCGGCTGCCTCCTGGTCGACCGGGACCACGCACGGGGCCGGCTCGCGGCCGCGCTGCCGGTCGGCGAGGACGGCCGCGCGCGCCCGGACGAGCACACCGCCGACCACACCGGCACCGGGCCGCGTCCCTGGCGGCTCGCCGCCGGGGTCTTCCTGGGGCTGGCGGCCTCCACCAAGTGGAACGGCCTGTACGTGCTGGTCTTCTTCGTGCTCCTGACGGTGCTGTGGGACGTCGGCTCGCGCCGCGTGGCCGGTTCCCCCCGACCCTACCTGGCGGTGCTGAACAGGGATCTCGGCTGGTCCCTCCTGTCCCTGGTCCCGGTCGCGTTGACGACCTATCTGGCGACCTGGACCGGCTGGTTCCTGTCCGACGACGGCTACGGACGCCACTGGGCCGACGGCCGCGGCGGCACCTGGTCATGGATCCCCGCCCCGCTGCGCAGCCTGTGGCACTACGAGTACCTGGTGTACGACTTCAACGTGGGGCTGCACACCCCGCACAAGTACCAGTCCAGCCCCTGGAGTTGGCTGATCCAGGGCCGCCCCGTGCTGTTCGACTACCAGTCGCCGAAACCCGGACAGGACGGCTGCGCCACGGCGGTCGACTGCTCCCGGACCGTTCTCGCCCTCGGCACCCCGCTCCTGTGGTGGTCGGCGTGCGGTGCCCTGCTCTACCTGCTCTTCCGCTGGGCACTGCGCCGCGACTGGCGGGCCGGCGCCGTCCTGTGCGCGGTGGCCGCCGGTTACCTGCCCTGGTTCCTGTACCAGGACCGTACGGTCTTCTCCTTCTACGCGGTCGTCTTCGTGCCCTACCTCTGCCTGGCCGTGGCGATGACGGTGGGCGCGATCCTGGGGCCACCGGGGGCGGACCGCGGACGGCGGACACGGGGCGCGGTGGCCGCGGGCGCCCTCGTCCTGCTCATCGCCTGGAACTTCGTCTACTTCTTCCCGCTCTACACCGGGGAGACGATCCCGTACGCCGACTGGCACTCCAGGATGTGGCTGGACACCTGGATCTGAGGGCGGAGCCTCCCTGATACGTTACGGAGCTTCTGCCGCCCGACGACAAGAGAACCAACCCCGTGACGACCGTCGCTTACCAAGGTGAACCCGGATCCAACTCGGCGACCGCCGCGCACACCCTGTACCCCGGGTGCGCCGAGCAGCCCTGCACGAGTTTCGAGCAGGCTCTGGACGCGGTGACGCTCGGCACCGCCGACCTCGCCGTGATCCCGGTGGACAACTCCGCGGCCGGCCGGGTGGCGGACGTCCACCATCTGCTGCCCGAGTCGGGGCTGTTCATCATCGCCGAGCACTTCCTCGCCATCCGCTTCGACCTGATGGGCGTGCCCGGGGCGACACCGGATCAGGTGGAGTGCGTGCGCAGCCATGTGCATGCGCTCGGGCAGTGCCGCAAGGTGTTGCGGGACGGCGGCTGGCGCACCCTCGTCACCGACGACACGGCCGGAGCGGCGCGCGAGGTGGCCGAGCTGGCGGATCCGCGGCACGCGGCGCTCGCCCCGCCCGCGGCGGCCGGGCTGTACGGCCTGGACGTGCTGCGTTCCGGGGTCGAGGACGACCCGGACAACACCACCCGGTTCGTCGTCCTGTCCCGGGAGTCCGTCGTGGCCCCGCACACCGGGGAACCGACGATGACGAGCCTGTTCTTCTCCGTGCGCAACATCCCCAGCGCGCTCTTCAAGGCGCTCGGCGGGTTCGCCACCAGCGGGGTGAACCTCACGAAGATCGAGAGCTATCAGATCGGCGCGGGGGTGAACGCCAGTCGCTTCTACGCCGAGATCGAGGGCCACCCCGACGAGCAGCACGTCTCCCTCGCCCTGCACGAACTGGGGTTCTTCTCCACCGAGGTACGCATCCTGGGCGTGTACCCGTCCCATCCGCACCGGCTTGAGCACTGAACGGCGTCTCCTGCGGTAGGACGCACTTTTGCAATGTGGGTGCCGACACTTTCTCCCCATGGGCTGTTCCCTGATCGGCAAGCGACCGCTTAGTATGCGGAGGACCCCGGTCAGACCCCCGGCACGACGACGCAGTCCCGTGGAGGCCCCCCATGCAGGCTTGGCAAGTGCACGAGAACGGTGAGCCGAGCGAGGTGATGCGCCTCGCGGACGTGGCGCAGCCCGTGCCCGGCGAGGGCCAGGTCCTGCTGAAGGTGCGCGCCGCGAACATCAACTTCCCGGACGTGCTGATGTGCCGCGGCCACTACCAGGTCCGGCCTCCGCTGCCCTTCACGCCGGGCGTGGAGATCTGCGGCGAGACCGAGGACGGACGCCGCGTGATCGCCAACCCCGCGCTGCCGTACGGCGGTTTCGCCGAGTACGCCGTCGCCGACGCCGCCGCTCTGCTGTCCGCGCCGGACTCGCTGGACGACGCCGAGGCCGCCGCCCTGCACATCGGCTACCAGACGGGCTGGTTCGGGCTGCACCGGCGGGCTCACCTGGAGGCCGGTGAGACGCTGCTCGTCCACGCTGCCGCGGGAGGGGTCGGCAGCGCGGCCGTGCAGCTCGGGAAGGCGGCCGGGGCCACCGTCATCGGTGTCGTCGGCGGTGCCGAGAAGGCGGCCGTCGCCCGGGAGCTGGGCTGTGACGTGGTGGTGGACCGGCGGAGCGAGGATGTCGTCGCCGCCGTGAAGGAGGCCACCGGGGGCCGGGGCGCGGATGTGATCTACGACCCCGTGGGCGGCGAGGCCTACACGCAGTCGACCAAGGTCGTCGCCTTCGAGGGGCGGATCGTGGTCGTCGGCTTCGCCAGCGGAAGCATCCCGAGCCCCGGTCTCAACCACGCCCTGGTGAAGAACTACGCGATCCTGGGCCTGCACTGGGGCCTGTACAACACCAAGAACCCCAAGCTGGTCCAGCACTGCCACGAGCAGCTCACCGAACTGGCCGCCCGGGGTGCGATCAAGCCGCTGATCAGCGAGCGGGTGCCGCTGGCCGGGGCTGCGGACGCCGTGCAGCGCCTCGGTGACGGGGTGACCACCGGCCGGATCGCCGTCGTACCCACGGGAGCACAGGCATGACCGACGCAGCCGAACTCAAGCGCCGCACCGCCGAGTTGCTGGCCGCACACCCGCCGGCCGGGACCGACCGCCTGGACTTCCTGAAGGCCCGCTTCGACGCCGGGCTCGCCTGGGTGCACTACCCCGAGGGGCTCGGCGGCCTGAACGCGCCCCGCTCCCTCCAGGCCGTCGTGGACGCCGAGCTGGAGGCCGCGGGCGCTCCCGACAACGACCCGCGGCGCAACGGCATCGGCCTCGGCATGGCCGCGCCGACGATCCTCAGGTACGGCACCGAGGAGCAGAAGCAGCGCTTCCTGCGGCCCCTGTGGGTGGGGGAGGAGATCTGGTGCCAGCTGTTCAGCGAGCCCGGCGCCGGATCCGACCTCGCCGCGCTCGGTACCCGGGCCGTCCGTGAGGGCGACGACTGGGTGGTCAACGGGCAGAAGGTGTGGACGTCCGGCGCCCACAACTCCCGCTGGGCCATCCTCATCGCCCGCACCGACCCGGACGTGCCCAAGCACGCGGGCATCACCTACTTCCTCTGCGACATGACCGACCCGGGCGTCGAGGTGCGACCGCTGCGCCAGATCACCGGCGAGGCCGAGTTCAACGAGGTCTTCCTCACCGACGTCCGTATCCCCGACAGCTGCCGGCTCGGCGAGGTCGGCGACGGCTGGAGGGTCGCGCAGACCACGCTGAACAACGAGCGCGTCGCGATCGGCGGCATGCGGCTGCCCCGCGAGGGCGGCATGATCGGCCCGGTCTCGAAGACCTGGCGCGAGCGCCCCGAACTGCGCACCCAGGACCTGCACCAGCGTCTGCTGAAGCTCTGGGTCGACTCCGAGGTCGCCCGCCTCACCGCGGAGCGCCTGCGCCAGCAGCTCGTCGCCGGACAGCCGGGGCCCGAGGGCGCCGGGATGAAGCTCGCCTTCGCCCGCCTCAACCAGGAGATCAGCGGCCTGGAGGTCGAACTGCGCGGCGAGGAGGGCCTGTTGTACGACGACTGGACCCTGCGGCGCCCGGAGCTGGTGGACTTCACCGGCCGCGACGCCGGCTACCGCTACCTGCGTTCCAAGGGCAACAGCATCGAGGGCGGGACCAGCGAGGTCCTGCTGAACATCGTCGCCGAGCGCGTCCTGGGCCTCCCGGCCGAGCCGCGCACCGACAAGGACGTCGCGTGGAAGGACCTCTCCCGATGACTGACCTGCTGTACTCGGAGGAGGAAGAGGCGCTGCGGGCCGCCGTACGGGACCTGCTCGCCGACCACTGCGACGCGCCGGGTGTGATCGCCCGCACCGAGTCGGACACCCCGCACGACCTCGCGGCCTGGAAGGCCCTCGCCGACGGCATGGGCCTCGCGGGGCTCCTGGTGCCCGAGGACAAGGGCGGTCAGGGCGCCTCGCACCGCGAAGTCGCCGTGGTCCTGGAGGAGTTGGGTCGCGCGGTCGCGCCCGTGCCCTATCTCACCAGTGCGGTCGTCGCCACCGAGGCCCTGCTCGCCTGCGACGCCGACGACCTCCTCGCCGAGCTGGCGTCCGGGCGGAAGAGCGGCGCCCTCGCCGTCGCCCTGAACGTCGCTCCGGGCGGCGCCTACAAGGTCGTACGCCATGAAGGCGGGGCCCTGCACGGGCAGTTGACGGCGATCGCGGACGCTCAGGCGGCCGACGTGCTGCTCGTGCCCGCGGACGACGGCGGGCTGTACGCGGTGGACGCCGCCTCCGCGACCGTCACTGCGCAGGTCTCCTTCGACCTGACCCGTCCGCTCGCGACCGTCGCCCTCGACGGGGCGCGGGGCCGCCTGCTGGGCGACGCCGAAGTCGCCGTGCACCGCGCGCTCCGGGCCGGCGCCGGACTGCTCGCCTCCGAGCAACTCGGGCTTGCCGACTGGACGTTGACCGAGACCGTGCGCTACCTCAAGGAGCGCAAGCAGTTCAACCGGCCGGTCGGCGGGTTCCAGGCGCTCAAGCACCGGCTCGCCCAGCTGTGGCTGGAGGTCGTCAACCTCCGTGCCGCCGCCCGCAATGCGGCCGACGCGCTCGCGACGGGCGAGGACGCCGACGTGGCGGTCGCCGTCGCGCAGTCCTACGCGGCATCCGCCGCGGTGCACGCCGCCGAGGAGGCGCTCCAACTACACGCGGGGATCGGCATGACCTGGGAGCACCCGGTGCACCTGTATCTGAAGCGGGCCAAGGCCGACTCGATCGCCTACGGCACGGCGGGCGCGCATCGCGCCCGGTTGGCCGAACTCGTCGACCTCCAGGCACCTTGAGCGTCACCCGCTGAACCTCGGTGAAGCCCGCCCCACCTGGGGCGGGCTTTTACGTGCGCCCGCGCGGAGGGAGTGAACGGGCGGCGGCAGTCCGGCCAACTCCTGGCATGTACAGGTTCATTGAGGGCCGAAGTGCCCCATACTCCCTGTGGTTTCGACCCGCCCCACAGGGAGGCAGAACATGGCCCTCATCACTCGTCGCAGAGCCCTCACCACCCTCGGCGCCGCGGTCGCGGCGACACTCGCCCCGCCGGTCGGCAGCGCCTGGGCCGACAGTCAGAGGCACGGCCCCCGTCCGTTGTGGCGGGCACACGCCCACAACGACTACGAGCATCCGCGCCCCCTCCTCGACGCCCTCGACCACCGTTTCGGCAGCGTCGAGGCCGACATCTTCCTCGTCGGCGACCAGCTCCTCATCGGCCACACCGTGGACGACCTCGACCCGACCCGCACCCTGGAGTCCCTGTACCTCGACCCGCTGGCCAGGATCGTCAAGGCCAACCACGGGTCGGTGTACCGGGGTTACCGCCGTCCCCTGCAACTGCTCGTCGACATCAAGACCGAAGGGTCCTCGACCTACCTCGAACTCGACCGTCATCTGCGGCGCTACAAGCACCTGTTCACGACGTACGTGCACGGCAAGGTCGTCCCCGGCCCGGTGACCGCCGTGATCTCCGGCGACCGCGCCGCCCGTGTCCCGATGGAGGCCCAGACCGTCCGCCGGGCCTTCTACGACGGTCGGCTCACCGACCTCGGCACCGCGGCGCCCGCCTCCCTCATCCCGCTGATCAGCGACAACTGGACGCTCAACTTCACCTGGCTCGGCGAGGGCGCCTTCCCCGACGCCGAGCGGCAGAAGCTGCGGACCATCGTCCAGCAGGCCCACGCGCGCGGGCAGCAGGTACGGTTCTGGGCCACCCCGGACCTCGCGGGCCCCGCCCGGGACGCGCTGTGGGCCGAGCTGCTCGCCGCCGGCGTCGACTACCTCAACACCGACGACCTGGCGGGCCTGGAGGCCTTCCTGGACGCCCACCGACAGGCGCCTCGGGAGACGTAAGGACACCACTCGTCCGGAGGACCCTTCAGCCGCCCGGACGAACCCTCCGCCACGCCACACTTGCGGCCGAACGCCGGATCTGGCGGCGTGGCGGAGGAGGCCGCCCGTGGCGATTTCAGCGGCCTCACGGCGACGGCCGACATCGTCAGCAGTCTGCGCCCCTGATCTCAGCCCGTGGAGAAGACCCCGATGCCGTTCGGCACGGGCCGCTCGGCGCCGCCGGAGGGGTGGTTGAGGGCGGCCACAGTACTCGTGCCCGGCATCCGGGCGGCCATGGTCGTGGAACCCCCGCCGTCCAGGCTGAAGGCGTCGACGGAACCCAACGTCCGCATGGTGTCCGCCACTTCGGCGATCGTCAGCCCCCTGCGATAGTCGGGCGCCCCGTCCAGCGCGAGGAGATACAGCCGCCGTCCGCCGTCCGCGACACCCACGGCCGTGCGCACGGCCGACGTCGTGTCGTCGAGGCCGGGCAGCGGGCGGCCGTCGTCGAGCACCGGGTAGCCGCCGAGCGCGAAGCGGTACGGGAGCTTCGCCGAGGCCGCGACCAGTCGGTGCCGCACCGTCACCGCCGCGCCGACGGACAGCTTCCGCAGGTGCTGTGCGCCCGCCTCCCGGCCCACGAGCACCGTGGTGCCTGCGGCGATCGGTCCGCTGCCCGGGGCGTCGGCCATGGCCACGACCTTCCCGGCGCGGACCGTCACCTCGTAGGTGTCCGTGCTGCACGGGGCGGCCCGGTCGGTGTCCGTCCCGCAGGTCGACCGCACCCGGGAGGCGCTGCCCCAGTCCGAGGTGAACGCCCCGACCGAGCCCACGGGCAGCGCGTACTGGTTCAGCCCCCGGAGCGTCAGCTTTCCCTCGGGCGTGGACACCGACCCGTCGAGCGCCAGGTCGTCGAGGCGGGCCCGACCGTCGGTGCCCACGCCGAACACGTCCTTGGTGCTCGTGCCGGACGGCAGCGCGGGCCCGAAGCGCTGGCCTTTCGGCACCGCCGCCTTGAGCGCGCGGCCCTGCGCGATCGCCGGGCCCACACTCGCTCCGGTGGCCTCCACGCCCGGGTGCTGGGACTCCGTGATGTTGAAGAAGTCGCCGTTCAGCCCCGCGAGCGCCCCCTGCGCGGTGGCCAGCCGGGACACCGTGGCCCGCGCGGCCACCGCCCCCGGATACAACAGCTCCATCCGCACCCGCGGATCGCTCAGGTCCACGTCGATCACATGGGCATGCGTCACCCCCGCGGTCGCGTCGATGTCGAACTCCTCGTACCGCACGCCGGTCGCGAGCCGTGTCCACCCCGGCGCGGCGCCGGCCGGTGCCGCCCCCACCAGGGCCGCACCGGCCAGCGTGCCGAGTGCCGCGAGAAACGTCAGTACCGATCTTCCTGCGCCGAAACGTCTTTGACGATGCGTCACAGCTCTCCCTGATGTCTCGTCACCTTTTCCCAGGACTCAGGAAGAGTGCATCAGACAGCGATGACACAGGGGACGGCTATGCGCCGACCACACGCGAACGGATCAGGAAACGCACCCCCTCGGGTGCCTCCAGCGAGAAACCACTGCCCCGGCCCTCGACGACATCCACGATCAGCCGGGTGTGGCGCCACACCGCGTACTGGCTCCTCGACATCCAGAACGTCACCGGCTCCTCGACCCCCGGCACGTCCAGCTCGGCGAGCAGCACGTCCGAGCCGCCGGTGCGGAACTCGCCCTCCGGGAAGCACATCGGCGCACTGCCGTCGCAGCAGCCGCCCGACTGATGGAACATCAGCGGCCCGTGCGCCTCGCGCAACCGGCGCAGCAGCTCGGCTGCCGCGGGCGTGACCTCGACACGCGGCACCTCGTCGTACACGGCACGTGCGGAATCCTCGTCCATGGTCGTCGAGTGCAGCAGAGCGAAGGTTGCGAGGGGGTTGCAGAGCCCCGGGCCCTAACCGGCGTACGGCGTGAAGTGGGCCGGAGTGTGGTCGATCGGCAGGTCCGGGCGCCAGGCGGTCAGGCCCTGGGCGCTGCACGCGAAGAGGTTCTCCGGTAGCCGGTCCAGGGGGAACCAGCGCCAGTCCCCGACGCGTTCGTCCGGCTGGTCCGAAGGCTCGCCCCGCCAGGCGGTGACCCGGGTGGCCACGGTCATCCGCACCACGCCGGCGACGTCGTCGAGGAGCGCGCCGACAAGCCGGACATCGGCCGGGCGGGCCTCGATGCCGGTCTCCTCGCGGAGTTCTCGCACGACCGTCTCCACCAGCGACTCCCCGGGCTCCACCGTGCCGCCCGGCAACTCCCAGGTCCCGCGCCGGTGCCGGCCGAGAAGCAGTCCGCGGGGCCCGTACAGGATGGCGCCGACGCCGATCGCCGCGTGCGGCACCGGACCGCGGTCGCTGCGCTCGCGGGAGGAGACCCGGACCGGCCGGGTCACCCGGAAGATCCGGTACGAGGCGTGGTTGCCCTCCTCCGGCGCGTCGAGGACGTCGATCCCCTCGACCCGCAGGCCGTGCTCGCCGAGCAGGTCCGTCCAGAGTTCCGGGGTCAGCACCCACATCCGCACGGTCACCTCCCCGCCGCCGGCCAGCCGCAGGATCTCGGGCCGGGACTCGACGACCGACGAGGGGCCCTCGCCCGGGGAGTTGGTGTGCAGCACCGTGAAGCACAGCGTCCCGCCGGGCCGGAGTGCTGCCGCCAGGGTGGGCAGCAGCCGGCGGGGATCGAGGTACGGCACCGCGTTGACGGAGTAGACGACGTCGTACGGCTCCGCCGTGCCGAGGTGCTCGACGGCGTCGGCCCTGATCAGGCGCAGGCCGGGCAGGGAGCCGTAGCGGGCGCGGGCGCGCTCGTACTGCGTGGGGGAGGAGTCGACCGCGTCCACCGAGGCGCCGTACGCCCCCACGAGATGCGCCGCGTGCCGGGCCGGGCCGCATCCGAGGTCCAGCACGCGGCGTCCGGCGAGCTCGCCGAGGATCTCCGCGCCCGGCCCGGTGCCCTGGAGTCCCCAGTCGAACCGCTCCAGCTCCGGCAGGACCGTGCCGCTCCGCAGATGGTGGTCGCCGTAGGTGTGCCAGGCCTCGGCGTTGACGGCGTCGGGGCCGACGGGTCGCGTGGTCAACGTGCCTCCCGGATGCGGTGGTCGAGGTTCGGCACCCTATGCGAGTACTGGGCCCGCCGAGTTGCCGACGGGCACCGCCCATTTCCGTCCCTTGTCTTGACGTGTACTTGGCAGAGTGGCTTCTATGGGAGCGCTCCCATGCTTCTTTCCGACTGTCTCACCCATCCCTGGAGCCGCAGTGAGAAGAACAAGAAAGAGCCCCCTGAGCGCGTTACTGGCCAAACTGGCCGCCCTCGTCGTCCTGGTGGTGCTCGGTGCCCTCTGCCCGACCGCCGCCCAGGCCGCCGAGGAGCCCGGCACCAAGGCCACCGGTCTGCACATCAGCGACGGCCGCCTGGTCGAAGGCAACGGCAACGACTTCGTCATGCGTGGCGTCAACCACGCCCACACCTGGTACCCGAACCAACTGGGGTCGCTGGCCGACATCAAGGCGCAGGGCGCCAACACCGTCCGGGTGGTCCTCGCCGACGGCCACCGCTGGACCGCCAACACCGCCTCGGACGTGGCCAACGTCATCGCCCAGTGCAAGGCCAACCGGCTCATCTGCGTCCTCGAGGTGCACGACACCACCGGATACGGCGAGGACAGCGCGGCCGGCACCCTCGACCAGGCCGCCGACTACTGGATCGGCCTGAAGAACGTGCTCGCCGGCCAGGAGAACTACATCGTCATCAACATCGGCAACGAGCCCTGGGGCAACACCGACCCGGCCGGCTGGACCGCCCCGACCATCGCCGCGATCCAGAAGCTCAGGAACGCCGGCTTCGAGCACACGATCATGGTGGACGCCCCCAACTGGGGCCAGGACTGGCAGGGCGTCATGCGCGCCAACGCCCAGTCCGTGTACGCCGCCGACACCACCGGCAACCTGATCTTCTCGATCCATATGTACAGCGTCTTCGACACCGCGGCGGAGGTCACCGACTATCTGAACGCCTTCGTGAGCGCCAAACTGCCCATCGTGATCGGTGAGTTCGGCGGTCCCGCCGACCAGTGGGGCGATCCGGACGAGGACACCATGATGGCCACCGCCGAGCAGCTCGACATCGGTTACCTGGCCTGGTCCTGGAGCGGCAACACCGACCCGATCCTCGACCTCGTGCTCAACTTCGATCCGGCACAGATGACTTCATGGGGCCAGCGCATCTTCAACGGCGCCAACGGCATCGCGCAGACCGCCAAGGAAGCCACCGTCTTCGGCGGCGGTTCCGGTGACACCCAGGCTCCTACCGCTCCCGGCACCCCGACCGCCTCGGCGGTGACGGCGAGCTCCGCCCACCTGACCTGGACGGCGTCCACTGACAACGTTGGCGTCGCCGGGTACGACGTCGTGCGGGTCAGCGGTGGCACCGAGACGAAGGTCGCGGCCGCGACGGCGAACTCGGTGACCGTGACCGGCCTGACGGCCAACACGGCGTACTCCTTCGCCGTGTACGCCCGTGACGCGGCCGGGAACCGGTCGGCCCGTTCGGCGACGGTGAGCGTCACCACCGCCACCACGCCCGCCGGAAGCTGCTCCGTCGGCTACCGCGTGGTCGGCGAGTGGCAGGGCGGTTTCCAGGGTGAGATCGTCATCCGCAACACCGGCACGTCCGCCGTCAGCGGCTGGAAGCTCGCCTTCACGTTCGCCGACGGGCAGACCGTCTCCAACATGTGGGGCGGCACGGCCGCGCAGAGCGGTGGCTCGGTGACCGTCACTCCGGCCTCCTACACCAACACCATCCCCGCCGGGGGTTCGGTGACCGTCGGCTTCATCGGCGGCAAGGGCGCCACGAACACCGCGCCGGCCGCTTTCACTCTCAACGGGGCGGCCTGCGTGAACGGTTGATGGACCCCAGGTATCAGGTCAACTGTCCCGGACTCTTGACTCGGAACGTGCTCAGTCGCGATCCTCGACGCATATCTTGCGCCGGTCATGACAATCCCAAGGGCAGTCAAAACGCCCTCGGTCGACGGCGCCTCCCGCCGACCGAGGGACGTGGGCCATGGCCGGACGCACCTGCCGCCGACGCAAGAACATCACCATCACCGCCCTGCTCTTCCTGGTGCTGGCCACGATCCTGGGCCCCACGCCGAGTTCGGCGGCCACCGACTGGTGGACCCCGACGGCCAGGCCCACCCCCGACGCCCAGGTCAACGTCACCGGAGCGCCCTTCACCGGCACCAACTCCGCCGGCGAGGTCAAGGGGTTCATCGACGCCCACAACCACCTCTTCTCCAACGAGGCCTTCGGCGGCCGGCTGATCTGCGGCAAGGTGTTCTCCGAGGCCGGAGTCGCCGACGCGCTCAAGGACTGCCCCGAGCACTACCCCGACGGCTCCCTCGCGCTCTTCGACTACATCACCCACGGCGGCGACGGCAAGCACGACCCGACCGGCTGGCCGACCTTCAAGGACTGGCCGGCGTACGACTCGATGACCCATCAGGCGAACTACTACGCCTGGGTGGAGCGGGCCTGGCGCGGTGGTCAGCGGGTGCTGGTCAACGACCTCGTCACCAACGGGATGATCTGCTCCATCTACCCGTTCAAGGACCGCAGTTGTGACGAGATGACCTCGATCCGCCTGCAGGCCAAAATGACGTACGACCTCCAGGCCTTCATCGACACGATGTACGGCGGCACCGGCAAGGGCTGGTTCCGGATCGTCACCGACAGCGCGCAGGCCCGACAGGTCATCCAGCAGGGCAAGTTGGCGGTCGTGCTCGGTGTGGAGACCTCCGAGCCGTTCGGCTGCAAGCAGATCCTCGACATCGGGCAGTGCAGCAAGGCGGACATCGACAAGGGCCTCGACGAGCTGTACGGCCTCGGCGTGCGCTCCATGTTCCTGTGCCACAAGTTCGACAACGCCCTGTGCGGTGTCCGCTTCGACGAGGGCGGCCTCGGAACCGCCATCAACGTCGGGCAGTTCCTGTCCACCGGCACCTTCTGGAAGACCGAGACCTGCAAGGGACCGCAGCACGACAACCCCATCGGTACGGCGGCCTCCGAGGCGGAGGACGACCTGCCGGCCGGCACCGAGGTCCCGGAGTACGACAAGGCCGCGCAGTGCAACGTCCGAGGGCTCACCGATCTCGGTGAGTACGCCGTGCGCGGCATGATGAAACGCAAGATGATGCTCGAGATCGACCACATGAGCGTCAAGGCCACCGGCCAGGTCCTCGACATCTTCGAGGCAGCGAACTACCCCGGCGTGCTCTCCTCGCACAGCTGGATGGACCTCAACTGGACCGAGCGGGTCTACTCGCTCGGCGGCTTCGTCGCCCAGTACATGCACGGCTCCGAAGGGTTCGCCGCGGAGGCCAAGCGCACCGACGCGCTGCGCGACAAGTACGGCGTGGGCTACGGATTCGGCACCGACTTCAACGGCATCGGCGACCACCCCGCACCGCGCGGAGCCAACGCCGCGAACAAGGTGACGTACCCCTTCAAGAGCGTCGACGGCGGCTCGGTCATCGACAAGCAGACGTCCGGGCAGCGCACCTTCGACCTCAACACCGACGGGGCCGCCCATGTCGGCATGATCCCGGACTGGATCGAGGACATCCGGCTCGTCGGCGGCCAGGGTGTGGTGGACGACCTCTTCCGGGGCGCCGAGTCCTACCTCGACACCTGGGGCGCCGCCGAGCAGCACCAGGCGTCCGTCGACCTCGCCAACGGGAGGACGGCCACGGCCAGTTCGTCCGAGTCCAACCCGTTCACCAGCTATCAGCCGGGGCGGGCCGTGGACGGCGACGACTCCAGCCGCTGGGCGAGCGACTGGAGCGACGACCAGTGGTGGCAGGTCGACCTGGGCTCCACGAACCGGGTCTCCAAGGTCACGCTCGACTGGGAGCGGGCGTACGGGACGTCGTACCGGATCGAGCTGTCCACCGACGGGGCGAACTGGCAGACCGTCTGGTCGACCACCTCCGGGGACGGCGGCCTGGACACCGCCAAGTTCACCGGAACTCCGGCCCGTTACGTGCGCGTCCATGGCCTCGACCGCGGCACCGACTGGGGATACTCGCTCAACGAGGTCGGCGTCCACAGCGGCTGACTCTTCGACAGCGGGGGATACGCATGGCACGCATGCCGTCGGCGGAGCGGCGCAGACAGCTGACGGAAGCGGCGATCAGGGCGATGGCCCGGGACGGCGTCGCGAAGACGACGACCCGGTCCATCGCCGCCGAGGCCGGCGTGTCCCTCAGCGTCTTCCACTACTGCTTCGACTCCAAGCAGGCCCTGATCGAGGCGGTGATCACGACCCTCACCGACCACTCCGTCACCGTGGTCAAGGAGGCGCTGCGCCCTCGGGACACGCTGGAGGAGACCGTCGCCGCCGGGTTCCGGGCGTACTGGGACCATGTCCGCGCCCACCCCGAGGCGCACATGCTCACCTATGAACTCACCCAGTACGCCCTGCGCGAGCCGGGATTCGAGCATCTCGCCAGGCGCCAGTACGAGCTGTACGGCGAGGCCTACGCCGAGCTCATCGAGCAGCTGCGCAAGGGCATGGATCTGGAGCTGCGGGTGCCCGTCTCCGTGCTGGCCCGCTATCTCGCGGCCATGACCGACGGGCTCACCCTGAACTACCTCGTCCTCGGTGACGCGGCCGCCTGGGCGGACATCCTCGACACGGTCACGGCGCACATCGCGGGTCTGGTGCGCTGAGACCGGTCAGGATCCGAGAAGCGCGGGCCGCGGGCCGTGGTTAGCGTGACGGCCATGGACATCACGATTCGGGCGAGCTTCCTCCCGCACGACGACCCGGAGGCGTCCCTGGCCTTCTACCGGGACGTGCTGGGCTTCGAGGTCCGCGGTGACGTGGGCCGCGACGGGATGCGCCGGATCACGGTCGGACCGGCGGGGCAGGCCGAGACCTCGGTGGTGCTGCACCCGGCGGGCGACGACCCCGAGCTCCTGCTCGCCACCCCCGACCTCGATTCCGTCTTCGAGCGGCTCCAGGCCCGTGCGGAGGTGATCCAGGAGCCGATCGAGCAGCCGTACGGCATGCGGGACTGTGCCTTCCTCGATCCCGCGGGCAACATGATCCGCGTCCAGGAGCTGCGCTGAGGCGTGCGCGTCGTCGTAGTGTTCGAAGCTGCCGAAACGGGAGGACACGTCACCATGAGCAAGGCCACGAGGACGGGCGCGCAGCACGCTGCCGACAGCCATGACCTGATCCGCGTGCACGGGGCACGCGAGAACAACCTCAAGGACGTCAGCATCGAGATCCCGAAGCGCCGGCTCACGGTCTTCACCGGAGTCTCCGGCTCCGGCAAGAGCTCGCTGGTGTTCGACACCATCGCCGCCGAGTCGCAGCGGATGATCAACGAGACGTACAGCGCCTTCGTGCAGGGCTTCATGCCCACCCTGGCGCGGCCCGACGTGGACGTCCTCGACGGCCTGACCACCGCCATCACCGTCGACCAGCAGCGCCTCGGCGGCGACCCGCGCTCCACCGTGGGCACCGTCACCGACACCAACGCGATGCTGCGGATCCTGTTCAGCAGACTCGGGACCCCGCACATCGGCTCGCCCAAGGCGTTCTCCTTCAACGTCGCCTCGATCAGCGGGGCGGGCGCGGTGACCATGGAGCGCGGCGGACAGACCGTGAAGGAGCGCCGCAGCTTCAGCATCGTCGGCGGCATGTGCCCGCGCTGCGAGGGCCGGGGCACGGTCAACGACATCGACCTCACCCAGCTCTACGACGACTCCAAGTCGCTCGCCGAGGGCGCGATGACCATCCCGGGCTACAAGGCCGGCGGCTGGAACTACCGCCTCTACAGCGAGTCCGGCTTCTTCGACGCGGACAAGCCGATCCGGAGGTTCACCAAGCGGGAGCTCCAGGACTTCCTGTACCGCGAGCCGACCCGGATGAAGATCGCGGGCATCAACATGACCTACGAGGGTCTCGTCCCGCGGATCCAGAAGTCGATGCTCGCCAAGGACCGCGAGTCGATGCAGCCGCACATCCGCGAGTTCGTGGACCGTGCGATCACCTTCATGGTCTGTCCCGAGTGCGAGGGCACCCGGCTGAGCGAGGGCGCCCGGTCCTCGAAGATCAAGGGGATCAGCATCGCGGACGCCTGCGCGATGCAGATCAGCGACCTCGCCGAGTGGGTGCGGGCCCTGGACGAGCCGTCGGTCGGGCCGCTGCTGACGGCGCTGGGGGAGACCCTCGACTCGTTCGTGGAGATCGGGCTCGGCTATCTCTCCCTCGACCGGTCCTCGGGCACGCTGTCCGGCGGCGAGGCGCAGCGCACCAAGATGATCCGGCATCTCGGGTCCTCGCTCACCGATGTCACCTACGTCTTCGACGAGCCGACCATCGGGCTGCACCCCCATGACATCCAGCGCATGAACAACCTGCTGCTGCGCCTGCGGGACAAGGGCAACACGGTGCTGGTCGTGGAGCACAAGCCGGAGACGATCGCGATCGCCGACCATGTCGTCGACCTCGGCCCGGGGGCCGGTACGGCGGGCGGTTCGGTCTGCTTCGAGGGCACCGTCGAGGGGCTGCGGACCAGCGACACCGTCACCGGGCGGCACTTCGACGACCGGGCCGGTCTCAAGGACACGGTCCGCAAGGCGACCGGCGCGCTGGAGATCCGCGGTGCGAGCACGCACAACCTCCAGGATGTCGACGTCGACATCCCGCTCGGGGTACTGACCGTGATCACCGGGGTCGCCGGGTCCGGCAAAAGCTCGCTGGTGCACGGGTCGATCCCGGTCACGGAAGGGGTTGTGTCCGTCGACCAGGGCGCCATCCGCGGGTCCAGACGCAGCAACCCGGCGACGTACACCGGACTGCTCGAACCGGTCCGCAAGGCGTTCGCGAAGGCCAACGGCGTGAAGCCGGCGCTGTTCAGCGCCAACTCCGAGGGGGCGTGCCCCACCTGCAACGGGGCCGGGGTCGTCTACACCGACCTCGCGATGATGGCCGGGGTCGCCACCACCTGCGAGGAGTGCGAGGGGAAGCGGTTCCAGGCGTCGGTCCTCGAGTACCACCTCGGCGGGCGGGACATCAGCGAGGTGCTCGCGATGCCGGTGACGGAGGCCGAGGAGTTCTTCGGGGCCGGTGAGGCGCGCACGCCGGCCGCGCACAAGATCCTTGAGCGCCTCTCCGACGTCGGGCTCGGCTATCTCACCCTCGGCCAGCCGCTCACCACGCTGTCCGGCGGTGAGCGGCAGCGGCTGAAGCTGGCGACCCACATGGGGGACAAGGGCGGGGTGTACATCCTCGACGAGCCGACGACCGGCCTTCACCTCGCCGACGTCGAGCAGTTGCTCGGCCTCCTCGACCGGCTCGTCGACTCCGGCAAGTCCGTCATCGTCGTCGAGCACCACCAGGCGGTCATGGCCCACGCCGACTGGATCATCGACCTCGGCCCGGGCGCGGGCCACGACGGCGGGCGGATCGTGTTCGAGGGGACACCGGGGGAGCTGATCGCCACCGGGTCGACGATCACGGCGGAGCATCTGGCGGCGTACGTGGGGGAATGACGGGGGTCACGGCGGAGCCGGGGTGGTCGACGAGGTCTGACCTGCACGAGGGCCCTGGCATGCGATCAGGCCTGCGGAGCGCCACCGTCCGCTGCCAGGCGGGTGAGCCACTCGCGGAGCAGGTGTTGCTCGGCGTCGCTCAGGACATCGGCGTCGTCGGGGAGAGCGGCGCGCAGCGCGCGGGCCGCCGCGGCCGGGCCGGACTCCGCCGGGGGCACCGTCGGTTCGGCGCGGGTGACGGCGGCGACCATGGCCTCGCGGAGGACGGTCAGCAGCGCTGGATTGCGGCGTTCCGCCGGGGTGGAGTGCCAGGTGGTGACCGCGCCGCGGCCGGTGGCCTGGATGATCTGGGCGGCCAGCTCCTCGTCGACCCGCAACCACCCCCCGGCCGCCAACCGGCGCACCCGGCCGTAGAGGATCTCCAAGCCCGCGCGATGTGCCATGTCCGCCCCCCGGCCGGTGGCCCCGACCATCACCGCGAACAGTTCGGGGCGGGAGATCCCGAACTCCACCACCATGTCCCAGCCGCGGCGCAGGTCCTCCACCGCGTCCTGCGGTTCGGGATCGAGCAGCGCGCGCTTGCCCTCCAGGAACTGCGCGTAGCCGTGCTCCGCGACGGCCTCGAGGAGCCCTTCCTTGTCGCCGAAGAGGCGGTAGATCGCCGGCGGCTGCATGCCGGCCGCGGCGGCGACCGCGCGCGTGCTCACCGCGTCCGCACCGCCGCTCTCCAGTAGCTCGACGGCCGCCTCGACGATGCGGCGACGGGGGCTGTCGGTGGTGTCGCGGATAGCCATGAGACCGATGATATCGAGGATTTGTTTCCGTCGATATTCCAGTGTTAGCGTGAAAGTGATTCCACTGGAAACAGCGTCGGGAGACATCATGATCATCGTGACCGGAGCCACGGGAAAGCTCGGCCGTCGTACCGTCGAACGCCTTCTGGAGCGTGTTCCCGCCGACCGCGTCGGCGTCAGCGTCCGCGATCCCCGCAAGGCCCAGGACTTCGCCGACCGCGGCGTCCGGGTCCGGCCGGGCAGCTTCGACGATCCCGCCTCGCTCGTGCATGCCTTCGAGGGGGCCGAGCAGTTGCTCCTCGTTTCCCTCGACCGCGTCGGCGAGGAGTGCGTCACCGGCCATCGCACCGCCATCGACGCCGCCGTGAAGGCCGGTGTCGGCCGCATCCTCTACACCAGCCAGATGGGTGCCGCCCACGACTCCCGCTTCCAGTCCTGCCGCGACCACGCCCGGACCGAGGATCTGCTGCGCGCCACCGGCCTGCCCTGGACCGCGCTGCGCAACGGCTTCTACGCGGCCAGCGCCTTGCAGTTCCTGGAGTCCGCCCGCCACACCGGCGACATCGCCCTCCCCGCCGACGGCCCCGTCGCCTGGACCGGACATGACGACCTCGCCGACGCCACCGCCGCGATCCTCGCCGAGGAGGGTCGCTTCGAAGGGCCCACCCCGCCGCTCACCGGCACGGCGGCACTCGACTTCGACACCGTCGCCGAGATCGCGTCCCAGGCCACCGGACGGCCCTTCACCCGCACCGTCGTCCCCGACGGAGCCTTCCGCGAGCAGGCCCTGGCGCACGGCGCCCCGGCCCCGATCGCCGACCTGATGCTGAGCATCTTCGCGGCGGCGCGTCATGGCGAGTTCGCTGCCATCGACTCGACGCTCGCCGAGCTGATCGGACGCGAGCCCGCCACATTCGGGGCCCTGCTGGAGGGTGCCTGGGCCGACTAGACCCGGTGCGACGCGAGAAAGGCGTGGGTCCGCATGGATGTACGGGACCGCATGCCTTCTTGACCGCTGCGCGCCGTGGCGATCCGGCCGCAGCCGACCTCTTGACCCATGGCTCGCCCTCCCCGATGCTCAGTTGCGCATGGTGATGCGTGTATCGGATGAGGCAACCCCCAGCAGGTCTGTCGGAGGAGTGACCCATGGCTCATGAGGTTCGTGCTGTCGTCGCCCGGGTGAAGGGCGACCCGGTCTCCGTCGAGACGATCGTGGTGCCCGATCCGGGGCCGGGCGAGGCGCTGGTGAAGGTCGAGGCGTGCGGCGTCTGCCACACCGATCTCCACTACCGGGAGGGCGGGATCGGCGACGACTTCCCCTTCCTTCTCGGGCACGAGGCGGCCGGCCGCGTCGAAGCCGTCGGCGAGGGCGTCACCGGCGTCGAGCCGGGTGACTTCGTCATCCTCAACTGGCGCGCGGTCTGCGGTACCTGCCGGGCCTGCGCGAAGGGCAGGCCGTGGTACTGCTTCGCGACCCACAACGCGACCCAGCGGATGACGCTGCTCGACGGCACTCCGCTCACGCCCGCCCTCGGCATCGGCGCGTTCGCGGAGAAGACCCTGGTCGCCGCGGGGCAGTGCACCAAGGTGGACCCGGCGGCCCCGGCGGCCGCCGCGGGACTCCTCGGCTGCGGTGTCATGGCGGGCTTCGGCGCGGCCGTGAACACCGGCGCCGTCGGCCGCGGGGACTCCGTCGCCGTCATCGGCTGCGGCGGGGTCGGCATGGCCGCGGTCGTGGGGGCGCGGCTCGCCGGCGCGACCAAGGTCATCGCCGTCGACGTCGACCCGCGCAAGCTGGAGCGGGCCACGCGGATGGGCGCCACCCACACCGTCGACGGCTCCACGGCGGACGTCGTGGCGGCGGTGCGCGAACTGACCGGCGGCTTCGGCGCCGACGTGGTCGTGGAGGCGGTCGGCCGCCCCGAGACGTACGAGCAGGCCTTCTACGCCCGCGACCTCGCCGGCACCGTCGTCCTGGTCGGTGTGCCGACCCCGGAGATGAAACTCGAGCTGCCGCTGCTCGACGTCTTCGGGCGGGGCGGCGCGCTGAGGTCCAGCTGGTACGGCGACTGTCTGCCCTCCCGCGACTTCCCCGCCCTCATCGACCTCTACCTGGGCGGACGCTTCGACCTGGACGCCTTCGTCTCCGAGACCGTCGACCTCGGGGACGTGGAGAAGGCGTTCGAGAAGATGCACCGCGGTGAGGTGCTGCGGTCCGTGGTGGTGCTGTGAGGGGCAGGCGTCATACGTTTCCTATCGCGCACCATGTTGCGCACAAGGCAACGTTGAGCAAAGTGCATGTGCGCCCTCTGGACGCCTTGACAAGGGTTTGTGGGCGCCCTCAAACTGACGTTGCGTTCAACGCAATCCGTTTCGCTATACGCACCGAGGTGTCATGATGATTCCCGCGTGCCGTCTCGTGGACCTTCCCCGAGGCGAGGCCTACCGGCTCGACATCGATCCGCCGGTCTCGGTGTTCCACACCGACGACGGCGAGGTCTTCGCCATCGACGACACCTGCACCCATCAGGACGCCTCGCTCGCCGACGGCTGGCTGGAGGGCTGCGAGGTCGAATGCCCGCTGCACGCCTCGAAGTTCGACCTGCGGACCGGCGCCGTCGACGCCCCGCCGGCCAAGCGCCCGGTCCGCACCCACGAGGTCCACGTCGAGGACGGCATGATCTACGTCCAGCTGTCCCTGGACGCGCCCAACCTGCCGCCCTGCGTCGCGGCCCGGCTCGCCGGCGGACCCGCGTGAGGACGGTCGCCGTGGTCGGCGCCTCGCTCGCCGGTCTGTCGGCGGCGCGCTCGCTGCGCAAACAGGGCTACGACGGGCGGCTCGTCGTCATCGGCGACGAACACCACCGCCCGTACGACAGGCCCCCGTTGTCCAAGGAGTTCCTGGCCGGCTCCCTCGCCGAGGCCGATCTCTCCCTGGAGCCCGACGACGAGGACCTGCGAGTGGAGTGGCTGCTCGGTGTCCGCGCCGTCGGTCTCGACGCCCCGCAGCGCGCCGTACGGCTCGCCGACGGCAGCGAGGTACGGGCGGACGGCGTCGTCATAGCGACCGGCGCCGCCGCCCGGACCCTGCCCGGCACCGACGGCCTGGCCGGGGTGCACACCCTGCGCACCCTGGACGACGCCCGCGCCCTGCGCGACGAACTGGCCCTCGGGGGGCGGCTGGTGGTCATCGGCGGTGGCTTCATCGGCGCCGAGGTCGCCTCCACCGCGTACGCCCTCGGGCTCGACGTGACCGTGGTGGAAGCGGCCCCGACCCCGCTGGCCGGACCGCTCGGCGAGACCATGGGCACCATCGTCTCCGCCCTCCACGCGGACCACGGCGTACGGCTGTTGTGCGGGGTGGGCGTCAAGGGACTGGGCGGCGAGAGCCACGTCGACGCCGTCCTGCTGGAGGACGGCCGCAGCGTCCCCGCCGACATCGTGGTGGTGGGGGTCGGTGCCCGCCCGTGCGTCGACTGGCTCGCGGGCTCCGGCATCGAGCTCGACGACGGCGTCAGGTGCGGCGCCGACGGCCGCACCAGCCTGGCCGGTGTGGTCGCGGTCGGTGACTGCGCCTCCTGGTACGACCCGCGCGCGGGCCTGCACCGCCGGGTCGAGCACTGGACCGGCGCCCGGGAGCGGCCCGACGCCGCCGTGACCGCACTGCTGGCGGGCGGTGCGGTGGAACCGAGCGCGCCGAGGCCGCCGTACTTCTGGTCGGACCAGTACGGCGTGAAGATCCAGTTCGCCGGTCACGCCGCCGGTGCCGACAGCGTGACGATCGAGGAAGGCGCCCGGGACGACCGCAACGTCCTGGCCGTCTACCGGCGTTCCGGGCATCCGGTCGCCGTGCTCGGGATGAACCAGCCGCGGCTCTTCATGCGCTGGCGCAAGCAGCTCGCCGCCGCGGCCTGACAGCACCGCCGCTGTCACCCGTACAGAACGCCGTCCGCTCGGCCCGGCGTGCATCACCGGTCCACGACGTTCCCCGAGGAGTGCACTGTGACCTCGACCAGCCTGCCGGACAGTCTGATCGCCACCCTCCCCGGCGCCTCCTACACGGATCCCGGGATCTTCGCCCAGGAGCAGGAGCGCATCTTCGAAGCGATGTGGTTCTGCGCCGTCCGCGCCCTCGACCTGCCCAAACCCGGTGCCTTCAGGACGGTCGAGGTGGGCCGCGAGAGCATCCTCGTCACGCGGGCCCGGGACAACTCGATCCGCGCCTACTTCAACGTCTGCCGGCACCGCGGCGCCAAGCTGTGCACCGAGGAGTCCGGCGAGGTCAAGCGAGCCTTCCAATGCCCGTACCACGCCTGGACGTACGACCTGACGGGCAAGCTCGTCGCCGCGCCGAACCTGACGAAGATGCCGGACGTGGGCCGTACCGAGTACGGCCTGGCGAGCGTGGCGGTGCGCGAATGGCTGGGCTATGTGTGGGTGTGCCTCGCGGAGGACCCGCCGCCCTTCGACGAGGTCGTCCAGGACGTGATCGCGCGCCTGGGCGACGCCGAGTCGATCGAGCACTACGACATCGGGGGACTGGAGGTCGGCCGGCGGATCGTCTATGACGTCAAGGCGAACTGGAAACTCATCGTCGAGAACTTCATGGAGTGCTACCACTGCGCGACGATCCACCCCGAACTCACCGAGGTGCTACCGGAGTTCGCCGACGGCTACGCGGCCCAGTACTACGTGGGCCACGGCGCGGAGTTCGGCGAGGACGTCAGAGGCTTCACCGTCGACGGCTCGGAGGGGCTGGACCGGATTCCCGGAGTCTCCGAGGACCAGGACCGCCGCTACTACGCGATCACCGTCCGGCCGCAGGTGTTCATCAACCTCGTGCCCGACCATGTGATCTTCCACCGGATGTACCCGGTCGCCGCCGACCGCACGATCGTCGAGTGCGACTGGCTGTATCTCCCGCATGTCGTGGAGAGCGGCAAGGACGTCAGCCGGTCGGTGGAGCTCTTCGACCGGGTCAACCGGCAGGACTTCGACGCGTGCGAGCGCACGCAGCCCGGGATGAGCTCACGGCTGTACGCCAAGGGCGGCGTCCTGGTGCCCAGCGAGCACCACATCGGCGAGTTCCACGACTGGGTCCAGGCCCGGCTGGGGGTCAGCCCGGGTAACGGGGCTCAGCCCAGGTAACCCATGCGGTGGCTGATCTCCTCGGCGCCCTTGACCAGCACCGGGGCGAGCTCGTGGAGCCGCTCCTCGGAGAGCCGGTACGCGGGCCCTGAGGCACTGAGCGCCGCGATGACCTCGCCGTCCCGGTCGCGGACCGGCGCGGCCATGGCGTGCAGGCCGAGCTCCAACTCCTCCAGGGCCCAGGCGTAACCGCGCTCCCGGGCCTCGGCGAGGTTCTTCTCGAGCTTCGTCTTCGCGGTGATGGTGCGCGGGGTGACCTTCTTCAGGCCGGTCTCGGTCAGCAGCGCCGCGCGCTCCTCGGCGGGCAGGTGGGCCAGCAGGATCTTGCCGCTCGACGTGGCGTGCAACGGGGTCAGCTGGCCGACCCAGTTCTGCGCGGTGACGGCACCCGGGCCGCGCACCTGGTAGAGGTTGACCGCGTAACGCTCCTGCATCACGGCGAGGTTCACGGTCTCGCCGATCTCCTCCGCCAGGTCCTCGCAGACCGGGCGGCTCTGCTGGGTGATATCGATGCGTCCGGTGACCGCGCCGGCCAGGCGCACGATGCCGAAACCCAGACGGTACTTGCCGCGCTCACCCGCCTGTTCCACCAGGCCGCGCGCTTCCAGGGCACCGAGGAGCCGGAACGCCGTGGACTTGTGAACGTCGATCTCGGCGGCCACCTCGCTGACGCCGGCCTCGCCGCGCTGGGCGAGGATCTCCATCACGTGAATGGCCCGGTCGACGGACTGCACCCCGCCGCTCGACGACCCTGTCGTTTCGTTATCCGGGTTGTAGTTGCTCACAACGCAACTATACGGGGAGTACGGAACGACCTGTTTACCCTCGGGACCCTGACCAGTGTCTTTTGCCTGGTAGCGGGTGTGCAGGTGTTGTGTTGGTTGATCCGGGCCTTCAGCGAGGGGCACGCAGAACATCAAGTGCCGCCAGCGCCACGTGCAGTTCGGTGCGCTGTTCGCCGGATTCGAGGTCGCGGTGGAGGATGCGCTCGATGGCACGAAGGCGCTGGTAGACGGTTTCCCGGGAGAGGTTGCCGAGGCGGGCGGCGGTGGTCTTGTTGCCGGCCGCGTCGAGGTAGTGGCGCAGGGTCGTCAGCAGGTCCGTGCCGTGCCGCGTGTCGTGGTCGACGAGACGGCCGAGCTGCCGCTCGGCGTAGTCCTGGACGCGGATGTCCTCGCGGAGCGCGTACAGCAGTCGGCGCAGGCCGATGTCGGACAGCTCGTGGAAGGACCTGCCGTCGGGCAGGGCAAGCCCGGGCAGGGCGGACTCGGCCACCCGTTCGGCCTCGCGGAAGGAGCGGGGGGCGTCGTAGAGGTCCGCGACCTCGGCACCGATGCTCACGACCGCGTCGGGGTTCAGGCCGAGTGCGGCCCGGCTGAGCCGCTCGACGGTGGGCCGCCAGGACGGTGAGTGACGCAGGGCCAGCAGCGCGCCGAGCCGCCCGGGGGCCAGCGCGCCGACGAGTGCGGGCACGCCCGCGGTCCGCAGTTCCCGGTCCAGGAGGGACTCCGGCTCGGGGCTGTCGTCTCTCCTCCGCAGGTCCACCAGCACCGCGACGAATCCGCCCTCGGTGGGCAGCCCCAGCGCGGCGACGCGGGCGCGGGCGTCCTCGGGGGAGTGGTGGCGCTGTTCGGCGAGGTCGCGCAGGACGTTCCGGTGCGCGGCGCGTTCCCAGGTCGTGGCATGGATGAGATGGGCGATGGTCAGGGCCATCGCCGTCCGCTCCAGTACGGTGACGTCCTCGGGGGCGAAGCCTGCCGGCCCGCCAGAGGTGTCCGGAAGCATGGTCACGCGGCCCCAGCGTTCGCCCTGGTACTCCACGGGGGCCACGAGCCAGCCCTCAGGACCGCACACTTCTGTGCGGTCGCGGGACGGGACGGCTCTGGAGCGCTGTTCCCATTCGGTGAGCGCCTGTTCGACCGTGCTGCCGGAGGCGTCGCAGATCAGCGCCTGGTGCACCAGGTTCTCGAGCACGACCGTGCGGCCGCTCATCTCCGCCGCCGCCCGCACCACGTCCTCGGGTCCCGCGCCGCGCAGCGTCAGGCCGGTGAACGCCTCGTGGATCCGCTGGGTCCGGCGCATCGCGCCCGTCTGGTGACCGAGGAGCAGCGTGTGGACGACCTGGGTGACCTCCAGGAAGTTGACGTCCTTGGCGAGCGTGACGAGAGGCAGGTCGCGGGCCCGGCAGGCCTGGACGAGCGCGTCGGGCGGGCGGTGGTAGCGGCGTACGAGCTCGATGACCAGGGCCGCGGCTCCGACGCCGGCGAGTTCGTCCACGTACCGGCGTACTCCGGTCGGATCCTCGGGCAGGGGCATACCGGTGGTCAGGACCAGTTCGCCGCCCTTGAGGAAGGACGCCGGGTCGGTCAGCTCGGTGATGTGGACCCAGCGCACCGGTCGGTCGAGCCGGGTCACACCGGTCACGACCTGCGGCTGCCCCATGGCCAGGACGGGCAGGGCCAGAACGTCCGCCACGGTGAGCGGCCGGCCGGCCCTGGCGGAGCCCCGGTCGTCCGGGTCCGGCTGCCGGAAGGTGACACCGTTCTCGCCCATAGTGCCTCCCTGCCCGCCCGGACACCGTGACAAGCCAGGCTGACTGCGCAGGAGCCGTCCCGTGCGGGGCACCGAACCCCTGCTGGCGGGCCGCTGCCCGCGCCGCCTGACACATCGTCCGAACTCCGCGTCCCCACTGGACAGATCAGGCGTTGTCGCCGCTCGGACACCCCGGGATGCTCGGAGGACCGCACCCGTCCGACGACCCACGCCGGGAGACGACCATGACCGCACTGTCGCCGCACCTTCGCCAGGCCACGCCCGTCGTGGCGGCCCGGGGCGAGGGCGTCCACCTCTACGGCGAGGACGGCCGCCGCTACCTCGACTTCACCGCCGGGATCGGCGTCACCAGCACCGGACACTGCCACCCGAAGGTCGTGGCGGCGGCGCAGGAGCAGGTGGGCACGCTGATCCACGGTCAGTACACGACGGTCATGCACCGGCCGCTGCGGCAACTGGTCGACAAGCTCGGCGAGGTGCTGCCGACCGGATTGGACAGTCTCTTCTTCACCAACTCCGGCAGCGAGGCCGTGGAGGCGGCGCTGCGGCTGGCCCGGCAGGCCACCGGCCGCCCGAACATCCTGGTCTGCCACGGCGGTTTCCACGGCCGGACCGTCGCCGCCGCCGCCATGACGACCTCCGGCACCCGCTTCCGGTCCGGTTTCTCCCCGCTGATGAGCGGGGTGGTCGTCACGCCCTTCCCGTCGGCCTACCGCTACGGCTGGGACGAGGAGGCGGCGACCCGGTTCGCGCTCCAGGAGTTGGACTACACGCTGCAGACGATCTCGTCGCCCGCCGACACGGCGGCGATCATCGTCGAGCCGGTGCTCGGCGAGGGCGGCTACGTCCCCGCGACCCGCGCTTTCCTTGAGGGCCTGCGGGAGCGCGCGGACCGCCACGGGTTCCTGCTCATACTGGACGAGGTGCAGACCGGCGTCGGCCGCACCGGCCGCTTCTGGGGACACGACCACTTCGGCGTCACCCCCGACATCCTGGTCACCGCAAAGGGCCTGGCCAGCGGCTTCCCGCTGTCCGGCATCGCCGCCTCCGAGGAGCTGATGACCAAGGCATGGCCGGGCTCGCAGGGCGGCACCTACGGCGCCAACGCGGTGGCGTGCGCGGCGGCCTGCGCGACCCTCGACGTCGTACGGGACGAGAAGCTCGTCGAGAACGCCGAGGCGATGGGAGCGCGGCTGCGGCAGGGCTTGGAGGCGGTCGCCGACCGGACCCCGGCCATCGGGGACGTACGCGGCCTCGGGCTGATGCTGGCCAGCGAATTCGTCACCGAGGACGGCAGCCCGGACCCCGAGACCGCCGCCCGCGTGCAGCGCGCCGCGGTCGACGAGGGCCTGCTGCTGTTGTTGTGCGGTGCCTGGAACCAGGTCGTGCGGATGATCCCGGCGCTCGTGATCGACGAGGCGGCGGTGGACGACGGACTTCAGGCGTGGGCGACCGCCGTGGAGGCCGGCACCTCGGGAGCGTCGGCACGATGAACGACAGCGTGGTGCGGCTGACCGCTCGGCTGGCCGGGACGGCTCCCGGACTGCGGGTGGAGACCGGCCCGGGCCCCAGGCCAGTACGTCATGCAGACCCACTGCCACGCGTTGCGCGACCTTCCAGTGCAGCCGCCCGGCCGACCTGCTGCGCAGGCTGGGCGCGGGGAAGGTCGACGAGGCGAGGACCGCTGCGGCCTCGCCGGGAACCTCGGCTTCGAGGAGCAGCACTACGACACCTCGACGGCCGTCGCCGACCTGGCGCTGAAGCCTCGCCTTGACGCCCTCGGCGAGGTCCGGTGGGCCGTCGTCGTGGCCGACGGCTTCAGCTGCGCCACCCAAATCGACCATCTCGCCGGTGACCTGGGAATCCACGCTCTGCACCTGGCCGAACTGCTCGACCCCGCCGCCGATCCAGCCGCTCGACGAGGAGAGACCTCATGACCGACACGCCCACGCAGTTGTTCATCGGCGGTTCCTGGGTGGACGCCGAGGACGGCGTCACCATGCCCGTCGACGACCCCGCGACCGGCGAGACCATCGCCCATGTCGCCGACGCCGGCCCCAAGGACGCCCGGCTCGCGGAGGAGGCGGCCGTCCAGGCACAGCAGGAGTGGGCCCGTACGGCACCTCGGGCCCGCAGTGAGATCCTGCGGCGCGCCTACGAGATCATCCTCGAGCGCACCGACGAGCTGGCCCACCTGATGACGGCCGAGATGGGCAAGCCGCTGGCCGAGGCCAGGGGAGAGGTGGCGTACGCGGCGGAGTTCTTCCGCTGGTTCTCGGAGGAGGCCGTCCGTATCGACGGCGGTGCCGGCATCCTGCCGGACGGCCGCAACCGCATGCTGCTCTCGCGCCGGCCGGTCGGCCCCTGTCTGCTGATCACCCCGTGGAACTTCCCCCTGGCCATGGGCACCCGCAAGATCGGCCCGGCGATCGCCGCCGGTTGCACGATGGTGCTCAAGCCGGCCCCGCAGACGCCGCTCTCCAGCCTGGCCCTCGCCGCGATCCTGAAGGAGGCCGGGCTGCCGGACGGCGTGCTGAACGTCGTCACCACCTCCCGTGCGGGGGAGGTGTGCGAACCGCTCCTGCGCGGCGGGCGGATGCGCAAACTCTCCTTCACCGGCTCCACCGCAGTCGGGCGGCTGCTGCTGGCCCAGAGCGCGGAGGCGGTCGTACGGACCTCGATGGAGCTGGGCGGCAACGCGCCGTTCATCGTCTTCGAGGACGCCGACCTGGACAAGGCCGTCGACGGCGCGCTGCTCGCCAAGATGCGCAACATGGGCGAGGCGTGCACCGCCGCCAACCGGTTCTTCGTCCACCACTCGGTGGCGGAGGAGTTCGGGCGGCGCCTGGCCGAGCGCATGGGCGCGCTCGTCGTGGGCCCCGGCAACCGGGACGGCGTCGACGTCGGACCGCTGATCGACAGGACAGGGCGGGGCAAGGTGGAGGCCCTGGTCGCCGACGCGGTGGAGCGCGGGGCCCGAGTCCTCGTCGGTGGCCGTACGCCGGAGGGTCCGGGCTGCTTCTACCCGCCGACCGTGCTCACGGACGTGTCCCCCGAGAGCCGCCTCATGGACACGGAGATCTTCGGTCCCGTCGCCGCGATCCTCACCTTCGCCGACGAGGACGAGGTGATCCGGCGAGCCAACGACACCCCCTGGGGTCTGGTCGGCTATCTCTTCACCGAGGGCCTCGACCGCGCCCTGCGCGTCAGCGAACGCCTGGAGGTCGGCATGGTCGGCCTCAACACCGGCCTCGTCTCCAACCCGGCCGCGCCCTTCGGCGGCGTCAAGCAGTCCGGGCTGGGCCGCGAGGGCGGCCGGGTCGGGATCGACGAGTTCCTGGAGTACCAGTACCTCGCGGTGCCGGTGCGTTGACGGCGTGAGCCCCGTCCTGGTCGGGCGCGCTGGGAAATCATGGATGACCCGTCAATCAAGCTGTGGTGTGACCCGGGCCGGGCGAGGCGCCTGCACCGGATGCTTGCTCATGACCGACACGCGGTTGAACGCGCCGATGGTGATCGCCACCCAGATCGCGGCGGAGATCTGGTCCTCGCTGAGGATCGCGCGGGCGGCCTCGTAGGCGGAGGCCTGAGCGTCGGCGTTCGTCGGGTCGGTCGTCGCCTCGGCGAGCCCGAGCGCCGCACGCTCCACAGGGGTGAACACCTCGGTGTCCTGCCAAGCCGCCAGAACCCCCAGCCGCTGCGGTGACTCGCCGGCGCGCAGGGCCTTCCCGGTATGCAGATCGAGGCAGTAGGCGCAGCGGTTCAGCTGGGACACGCGGATGTTGATCAGCTCCACGGTGGTGCGTTCAAGCCCTGCCGCGGCGGCCGCCGCGCTCACCGCCTCGGAGGTCTGCACCAGGGCGTGGAAGGCCTTGGGGCTCTGCTTGTCGATGAAGATCCTGCGCGGTGCGGATGCACGGACCTGCTCGCTCACTGCGTTCCTCCTTGTGGCCGCCCGCGACCGCACGTCAGAGGTTCGCGCACTGTAGTCATCGGCCTGATCTTCGTGGCATGGTAGTTGATGTAGCAACAAGAATGGGTGAGAGGTGGTCCCGGTGAGCAACGCGGAAAGCCGAGTCGATGTGCTGTCGGCGCGGGAGGTGCCGCTGGGCGGGCCGCGTGCGCTGCTCGTGCGCCGGACGCTGCCGCAGCGGGCGCGAACCCTGATCGGGGCCTGGTGCTTCGCCGATCACTACGGTCCCGTCGACGCCACCGGGACGGGCATGGACGTGCCCCCGCATCCGCACACCGGCCTGCAGACCGTGAGCTGGCTGTTCAGCGGGGAGATCGAGCACCGCGACACCCTGGGGACCCACGCGTTCGTCCGGCCCGGCGAGATGAACCTCATGACCGGCGGGTACGGCATCGCCCACTCGGAGGTCTCCACACCGGGCACCACCGTCATCCACGGCGTTCAGCTGTGGGTGGCGCTGCCCGAGGAGCACCGTGACACCGCTCGCGACTTCCAGCACCATGTGCCCGAGCCGGTGCGGATCGACGGCGCCGAGATCAAAGTCTTCCTGGGCTCGCTCGCCGGCAGCACCTCCCCGGTGCGGACCTTCACCCCCCTGCTCGGTGCCGAGATCATCCTCGACCCGGGCGCCTCGGTCGTGCTCGCCGTGGACACCGCCTTCGAGCACGGCCTCCTCGTCGACAGCGGGGACGTCCGCCTGCTCGACACCGCGCTGCGCCCGGCCGAACTCGGTTACATCCCCTGGGGTACCGACACCGTGACGGTGGTGAACGACTCGGACGGTCCCGCGCGCACGATCCTGCTCGGGGGTCCTCCCTTCGAGGAGGAGATCGTCATGTGGTGGAACTTCATCGGCCGCAGCCACGAGGACATCGTCAAGGCGCGGGAGGACTGGCAGGCGGGCTCCGACCGGTTCGGCGAGGTCGAGGGCCACCCCGGAAGCCGCCTGCCCGCCCCGGCCCTGCCCAACGCCGTCATCACGCCGCGCGGCAACCCCCCGCGCCGCTGACCTGGCCGACCCGGTGGCACCGGTCATCCTGAGCCGGCGGTGCCGAGGGCGCGGAATAGCCGGGTGCGGGGGTGTGTTGCAGGCATACAGTTGATGCATCAACCACCAGGAAGGGTGAGGACGATGCAGTTCGGCATCTTCACCGTCGGTGACGTGGCCACCGACCCGCACACGGGTCGTACGCCCACCGAGCACGAGCGGATCAAGGCGATGACCGCGATCGCGCGGAAGGCCGAGGAAGTCGGACTCGACGTGTTCGCGACCGGTGAGCACCACAACCGGCCGTTCGTGCCCTCGTCGCCGACGACCCTGCTCGCCCACATCGCCGCGCGCACCGAGCGGATCATCCTCTCCACGTCCACCACGCTGATCACCACCAACGACCCGGTGAAGATCGCCGAGGACTACGCGATGCTCCAGCACCTGGCCGACGGGCGCGTCGACCTGATGATGGGCCGCGGCAACACCGGCCCGGTCTATCCGTGGTTCGGCAAAGACATCCGCGACGGCATCGGCCTCGCGGTCGAGAACTACGCGTTGCTGCGCCGGCTGTGGCGCGAGGACGTCGTCGACTGGGAGGGGAAGTTCCGCACGCCGTTGCAGGGCTTCACCTCCACGCCACGCCCGCTGGACGGCGTACCGCCGTTCGTCTGGCACGGCTCCATCCGCTCCCCGGAGATAGCCGAGCAGGCCGCGTACTACGGCGACGGCTTCTTCCACAACAACATCTTCTGGCCGAAGGAGCACACCGGGAAGCTGATCGACCTCTACCGGCAGCGGTACGCCCACTACGGCCACGGCACGCCCGAGCAGGCGATCGTCGGTCTCGGCGGGCACGTCTACATGCGGCACAACTCCCAGGACGCCGTACGGGAGTTCCGCCCGTTCTTCGACCACTCGCCGGTGATGGGCGGCGGCGTCTCGATGGAGGAGTACATGGAGCAGACCCCGCTGACCGTCGGTACGCCCGAGCAGGTCATCGAGAAGACGCTCTCCTTCCGCGAGTACGCCGGTGACTACCAGCGCCAGCTGTTCGTGGTGGACGGCGGCGGCATCCCGCTGACGACGGCACTGGAGCAGATCGACCTGCTCGGCGAGGAGGTCGTCCCGGTGCTGCGCAAGGAGTTCGCGGCGGTGCGGCCGGCCGGAGTGCCCGACGCCCCCACCCACGCCTCCCTGCTCGCCGCCCGCGACGCCGAGAGCGCGCGGACCGCCGAGCAAGCGGTCTGAGACCGCGGACGGGCGCCGGGGGTGGGCGAATTCGTCGAGACCGACGTGCCGTTCGCACCACACACCGCCGCACTCCCGTCCGCGTGAGGACGCGGCCGGGAGAGGAGAGGGAGGAATCATGACCGAAAACGTCAACGCGTACCCGGCCACCGACGGGGTGGCGCCCGACCGCTGGGCCAGCGCGCTGCATCTCTTCGACAACGGCGTCGGAGTGCCGCACGAGGAGACCACCCTCGAGCGCTGGGAGCGTGCTGGGCTGCTGTTCGAGGCGCGGGACTACAGCGGTGCCGCGAAGCTCCTCGCCGTCGTCGTCGAGGAGGCACCGGAACAGACCGGTCCCCGGCTGCTGCTGGCCCGCGCCTACTACCACTCCGCACAACTGAAGCGCGCCGAGGACCAGTTGCGTGTGATCGTCGAGCGCGATCCGGTGGAGCACTACGCCCACCTGATGCTGGGACGCACCCTGCAACGTCAGGGGCGCCAGGACGAGGCGGAGCCCTGGCTGCGGATGGCGGGCGCGTTCGCGGGCGAGTTCCCGGACGACGAGTGAGCGGCGTGGGCGGGACGCACACGGCGGCGGGCATCGGTTGAACCGATGCCCGCCGCCGTCGCGCCCGTTGTGGTCTTCGTGACCGCGACGGATCTTGATGCCGGTGCCCGCGGCATCGAACGCCGCGATGGTCAGGACCCGGTCCGGACCTTCCGCGCGCTCGATCGAGTCCGGGATCTCGCCCCGGCCGGACATGTCGACCACCGCGTCAATCCCGTCCGGGGCGACGGCCCGCGCCCGTTCGACCAGTCACCCGCTCACCGACCGGGTCCACGACACCTGCCACGTCGGTGCCGAGGCCGGCAGCCAGTTCGACAAGCGGCCGTCGGCCCGGCCGCCCTCCGCCATGTGTCGTGGAGGTTGCGTGGCGCGCAACCTGGTGCGTATGACGCTACCCGTACTACCATGCCGCGCATATCTACGGCGCGAGCGAGACGAGGCATCATGGCTCCTCAGCAGTACGACTTCGTCATCGTCGGCGGTGGATCGGCCGGCAGCGCACTGGCCAACCGGCTCTCCGCCGACCCGGGCAACCGGGTGCTGGTCCTGGAGGCCGGCCGGCCCGACTACCCGTGGGACGTCTTCATCCACATGCCCGCAGCGCTGACCTACCCGATCGGCAGCCGCTTCTACGACTGGAAGTACGAGTCCGAACCCGAGCCGCACATGGGCGGCCGGCGCGTCTACCACGCCCGCGGCAAGGTGCTGGGCGGCTCGAGCAGCATCAACGGCATGATCTTCCAGCGCGGAAACCCCCTGGACTACGAGCGTTGGGCCGCCGATCCCGGCATGGAGACCTGGGACTACGCGCACTGTCTGCCGTACTTCAAGCGCATGGAGAACTGTCTCGCGGCCGACCCCGACGACGAGTTCCGCGGCCACGACGGCCCCCTCGTCCTGGAACGCGGCCCCGCCACCAACCCGCTCTTCACCGCCTTCCAGAAGGCCACCGAGGAGGCCGGATACGCCCCCACGGACGACGTCAACGGCTACCGGCAGGAGGGCTTCGCCAAGTTCGACCGCAACGTCCACCGCGGACGCCGCCTGTCGGCCTCGAAGGCCTATCTGAAGCCCGTCCGCAAACGCCCCAACCTCACGGTCACGACCCGCGCCCTCGTCACCCGCGTCCTGTTCGAGGGCAAGCGGGCGGTCGGGGTCGAGTACCGGCGCGGCAAGGGCGCGCCGCAGCAGGTGCGTGCCAAGGAGGTCATCCTCTGCGGTGGCGCGATCAACTCCCCGCAGCTGCTCCAGCTGTCCGGCGTGGGCAACGCCGGGGAACTGCGCGCGCTCGGCATCGACGTCGTCCACGACCTGCCGGGCGTCGGCGAGAACATGCAGGACCACCTGGAGGTGTACATCCAGTACGCCTGCAAGCAGCCCGTCTCCATGCAGCCGTACCTCGCGAAGTGGCGTGCCCCCTTCATCGGCCTGCAGTGGCTCTTCCGCAAGGGCCCCGCAGCGACCAACCACTTCGAGGCCGGCGGCTTCGCCCGCAGCAACGACGACGTGGACTACCCCAACCTGATGTTCCACTTCCTGCCCATCGCGGTCCGCTACGACGGCTCCGTGCCCGCCGGCGGACACGGTTACCAGGTGCACGTGGGACCCATGTACTCCGACGCCCTCGGGTCCGTGAAGATCAAGAGCAGGGACCCGCAGGAGCACCCGGCGCTGCGCTTCAACTACCTGTCCACCGAGCAGGACCGCCGCGAGTGGGTCGAGGCGATCCGGGTCGCGCGCAGGCTGCTCAACCAGCCCGCCCTCGCCCCCTACAACGGCGGGGAGATCTCGCCCGGACCGTCCGTCGAGAGCGACGAGGAGATCCTCGCCTGGGTCGCCAAGGACGGCGAGACGGCCCTGCACCCCTCTTGCACCTGCAAGATGGGCACCGACGAGATGGCCGTCGTGGACCCCGCCAGCCTGCGTGTGCACGGCGTCGAGGGGCTGCGTGTCGTCGACGCGTCGGTGATGCCCTATGTCACCAACGGAAACATCTATGCACCGGTGATGATGATCGCGGAGAAGGCGGCCGACCTCATCCTCGGCAAGGAGCCGCTCGCGCCCTCCGAGGCCGCGTACTACCGCCACCGGGACGCCCGCACGCAGGCGGGGTAACACGGATTTTTCGTGGGGCCGCTTGTACCGGAAACCGGCCGGGGTCCGGCTGCGCGCAAGCCGCCCGCGTGCCCAAACCGTCATCCCCCAACCCCTTGACGTGGGTTCATGCATTCTCCAGAGTGTTCCACCACAAGCAATGCGGTGCGCGATGCGCAACGAGAATCGCTCGAAGGGCTCCCCAGGTGGCAGACCTGTATGTGGACGGGAAGTGGCGGGAGCCGGTGGCCGGAGGCCATCGGGAGATCCGATGTCCCGCCGACGGCACGCTTTCCGCGACCGTGTCCGAAGGGACCCGCCCGGACACCGAGGCGGCGATCGCCGCCGCCCGCCGGGCCTTCGACGAAGGGCCCTGGCCGCGCACCCCCGAGCGTGAGCGGGGCGCCCTGCTGCTGCGCACCGCAGACCTGCTCGAGCGCGACGCCAAGGAGTTCGCCCGCGCCGAATCGCTGGACACCGGCAAGCGGCTGGTGGAGAGCGAGTACGACATCGCCGACGTCGTCTCCTGTCTTCGCTACTACGGCGGGCTCGGCGGCACCGACGCCGGCCGCGTGATCGACACCGGACGGGACGACGCCGTCAGCCGCGTGGTCTACGAGCCGATCGGTGTGTGCGGTCTGATCACACCGTGGAACTACCCCCTTCTGCAAGTGAGTTGGAAAGTCGCTCCGGCTCTTCTGGCCGGAAACACGATCGTCCTCAAACCCAGTGAGCTGACCCCTTCCACCGCGATCCTGCTGATGAAGGCGCTGGAGGAGGCCGGACTGCCCGCCGGTGCGGCCAACCTCGTCCTCGGTACCGGGCCCGAGGTGGGCGCGCCGCTCTCCGAGGATCCCCGGGTCGACATGGTCTCCTTCACCGGGGGCGTGGAGACCGGTAAACGGATCATGGCGACGGCCGCCGCGAGCGTGAAGAAGGTCGCGCTGGAACTCGGCGGCAAGAATCCCAACGTCGTCTTCGCCGACGCCGACCTCGAGACGGCCGTGGACTTCGCGCTCACGGCCGTCTTCCTGCATTCGGGGCAGGTCTGCTCGGCCGGTGCCCGGCTGATCGTCGAGGACTCGCTGCACGACCGGTTCGTCGACGAGGTGGTTCGCCGGGCCCGGCAGATCCGCCTCGGCGGGCCCTTCGATCCCGAGGCCGAGACCGGGGCGCTGATCTCGGCGCAGCACCTGGAGAAGGTCGAGGCGTACGTCGCCACGGGTGTCGCCGAGGGCGCCGTACTGCGCTGCGGCGGCGAACGGCCCACCGATCCCGCCCTCGCGAACGGCCACTACTACCCGCCGACCGTGCTCGACGAGTGCCGGCAGGACATGCGGGTGGTGCACGAGGAGTCCTTCGGGCCGGTGCTGACCGTCGAGCGCTTCTCCGACGAGGACGACGCCGTACGCATCGCCAATGACACGGAGTACGGACTCGCCGGTGCCGTCTGGACGCAGGACGCCGGGAAGGCCCAGCGGGTCGCACGCCGGCTGCGGCACGGCACCGTGTGGATCAACGACTACCACCCCTATGTGCCACAGGCCGAGTGGGGTGGCTTCGGGCACTCCGGTGTGGGCCGGGAACTGGGACCGACCGGCCTCGACGAGTACCGCGAGCCCAAGCACATCTGGCAGAACATCCAACCCCGGCCGCAGCACTGGTTCCGCGGCTGAACGCCGAGAAGAGGTCGACCATGACCCCAACCCAGACCGAGGTGCCGCCGCGCCGCGGCACCCCCGAGGACGCGGCTCCCACGCCCGTCATATCCGTACGCGGGCTGTGGAAGGTGTTCGGGCCGAAGGCGGACCAGGTACCGGACTCCGAGGAGCTGCGCGGGCTCACCCGCCGCGAACTCATGGGCCGCACCGGCTGCACCGCCGCCGTGCGGGACGTGCACTTCGATGTCGCGCCCGGCGAGGTCTTCGTCGTCATGGGACTGTCCGGCTCCGGCAAGTCCACCCTGGTGCGCTGTCTGACCCGGCTGATCGAACCGACCGCCGGCGAGATCGTCTTCGAGGGCGAGGATATCCGCCAGGCCGACGCCGGGCGCCTGCGCGACCTGCGGCGCCGCAAGTTCTCCATGGTCTTCCAGCACTTCGGGCTGCTGCCCCACCGCCGTGTCCTGGACAACGTCGGCTTCGGCCTGGAGATCCGCGGCGCCTCCCGCGCCGAACGCACCAGGCGGGCCCAGGAGGTCGTCGACCTGGTCGGCCTCGCCGGCTACGAGAACTCCTACCCCGACCAGCTCTCCGGCGGAATGCAGCAACGCGTAGGCCTGGCACGGGCGTTGGCGGGCGATCCCGACGTCCTCTTCTTCGACGAACCCTTCTCGGCGCTCGACCCACTGATCCGCCGGGACATGCAGAACGAGGTCATCCGCCTGCACCACGAGGTCGGCAAGACCATGGTGTTCATCACCCACGACCTGTCCGAGGCGCTCAAGCTGGGCGACCGCATCCTCATCATGCGCGACGGCCAGATGGTCCAGTGCGGCACCGGCGACGAACTGGTCGGCGCCCCCGCCGACGACTACGTCCGCGAGTTCGTCAAGGACGTGCCGCGCGGCGACGTGCTGACCCTGCGCTGGATCATGCGCCCGCCGGAGGACGGCGACCCGCTGGACGGCCCCGAACTGGGTCCGGACGTCGTGGTGAAGGAGGCCACCCGGGCGGTGCTCGCGGCCGACAAGCCCATCAAGGTCGTCGAGAACGGCAAGCTGCTCGGCATCGTCGGTGACGAGGAGATCCTCGCGGTGGTCGCCGGGCAGGAAGGCGGCGCGTGATGACCGTCGCCATCGAGAAACCCGAGAAAACGGAGGCCGCAGAGCCGGTCGCGCCCGTCAAAGCGGCGCGCAGGATCAGCCGGCCCATGGTGGTCGGCGCGATCGTGGTCGTCTGGCTGGTCCTGTTCGCCGTACTGCGCGGAAAGCAGACGCTGTCGCTGGCGGCGGCCGACCTGACCGATCTGCACCGCTGGATCAACGACTTCAACGACTCCATCGGCGCCAACCGCAACTCCAACCCGCTCTTCCTGTACTTCTTCAACGAGATCCGGCTGGTCATCGACAACCTGGTGACCTTCATCCAGCACCTGATCTCGCAGCCGTCCGGAGCCCGTCCGGTCCCGGAGATCGGCTGGCTCGGCGTCGTCGGCATCGCCGGCTACGTCTCCTGGGCCGTGGGCAACTGGCGGGTCGCGCTGCTGGCCGTGGCCGGGTTCACCTTCTTCGGGCTGCAGGGGCTGTGGCAGGAGAGCATGGACACCCTCTCCCTCACCCTCTCCGCGGTGTTCGTGGCGCTGCTGTTCGCGATCCCGCTCGGGGTGTGGGCCGGGCTGTCGGACCGGTTCAACCGGATCGTCACGCCCTTCCTGGACTTCATGCAGACGATGCCGACCTTCGTCTACCTGGCACCGCTGACCCTGTTCTTCCTCATCGGCGGTGCGTCCGCCACCATCGCCACCGTGATCTACGCGGCCCCGCCGACGATCCGCATCACCGCGCACGCCATCCGCAATGTCTCCAAGACCACGGTCGAGGCTGCCGACTCCCTCGGCGCCACCCGCCGCCAGTCGCTGCTGAAGGTCCTGTTGCCGATGTCCAAGCGGACCGTGGTGATGGGCGTCAACCAGACCATCATGGCCGCCCTGGCCATGGTGACCATCGCGGCCCTGATCAACGCGCCGGGCCTCGGCGTGATCGTCCTGCAGGCGCTGCAGTCGCTCGACGTCGGCACGGCCTTCAACGCGGGCCTCGCCATCGTGGTCATGGCGATCGTCCTGGACCGGGTGACCACCGCGGCCGCCGCCCGCGAGGAGAACGCGCGGCGCTCCAAGAACCGCCTCCTGAAGCGGCGGCGGCCGCTGCTGGGCGCCGGTGCGGCCGTCACGGCGGTCCTGATCTATCTGTCGCACACCTACCTGTGGGCGGCCGACTTCCCCGGTGACGGCACGGTCGGCAGCCACATCGCGAGCGCGGCGGACAGCGCGACCAACTGGGCGCAGGACAGCCTCTCGGGCGTCACCAACGCCATCCGTGACGTCATCACCAACGGCCTGCTCAACCCGTTCCAGACGCTGGTCACCGACTCCCCGTGGTGGCTTGTCGGCGCGGTGCTGGTGGCGCTGGGCGTGGTGCTCGGCGGCTGGAAGTCCGGGGTCACCACAGCCGTGTGCGTGGGCCTGCTGGTCGGCACCGGTCTGTGGGCGGACGCCATGACCACCCTGGCCTCGACGCTCGTCGCAACGGTCCTGGTGATGGTGCTCGGCATCGTCTTCGGGGTGTGGATGGGGCGGAGCATGATGGTGGACCGGCTGATCCGGCCCACCCTGGACGCCGCCCAGGTCATGCCGCCCTTCGTCTACCTCGTGCCGTTCCTCGCGCTGTTCGGCCCCACCCGCTTCACGGCCATCGTCGCCGCGATCGTCTACGGGGCCCCGGTCGCCATGAAGATCATCGCGGACGGGATCCGGGCGGTGCCCGAGACCACCGTGGAGGCGGCGACCTCCGCCGGGTGCAACACCTGGCAGATCATCACCAAGGTTCAACTGCCGATGTCACGCAGTGCCCTGACGCTTGCGACCAACCAGGGCCTGATCTACGTGCTGTCGATGGTTGTTGTGGGCGGCCTGGTAGGTGCGGGCGCCCTCGGCTACGACGTCGTGGCCGGATTCTCACGGGGGGAGCTGTACGGGAAGGGGCTTGCCGCGGGTCTGGCCATCGTCCTTCTCGGAGTCATGTTCGACCGGATCACTCAGGCCGCGGCGCGCCGCGCCACCGCTTAAGGAGCACGACACCATGGCAAGACACTGGCGAGCCGGCGCGGCCGGCCTGGCCGTCCTCGGCCTCACCCTCACCGCGTGCGGCGGGGCGAAGGTCGGAGACAGCTCCTCCGCGGGCTCGGGAAGCTCGGGCAAGTGCGGCACCTTCAATCTGGCCGTCAACCCGTGGGTGGGCTACGAGGCGGACGCGGCGGTCGTCGCGTACGTCGCCCAGCACAACCTCGGCTGTACGGTCAACAAGAAGAACCTTAAGGAAGAGATCGCCTGGCAGGGCTTCGGCTCCGGCGAGGTCGACGCGGTCCTGGAGAACTGGGGCCACGCCGACCTGGTGAAGAAGTACATCGACCAGCAGAAGACCGCCGTGGACGCCGGCCCGACCGGCAACAAAGGCCTCATCGGCTGGTACGTGCCGCCGTGGCTGGCCAAGGCGCACCCCGACATCCTCGACTACAAGAACCTCAACAAGTACGCGTCGAAGTTCAAGACGTCCGAGTCGGGCGGCAAGGGCCAGCTCCTCGACGGCGACCCGTCGTACGTCACCCACGACGAGGCGCTGGTGACGAACCTGAAGCTGGACTTCAAGGTGGTGTACGCGGGCAGTGAGACGGCGCTGATCCAGGCCTTCCGCACTGCCGAGAAGAACAAGCAGTGGGTGATCGGCTACTTCTACGAGCCGCAGTGGTTCCTGTCCGAGGTCCCGCTGAAGAAGGTCAGCCTGCCCGCGTACAAGGACGGCTGTGACGCCGACGCGGCGAAGGTCGCCTGCGACTATCCCGTGTACAACCTCAACAAGATCGTCAGCGCGAAGTTCGCCAAGTCCGGCAGCCCCGCCTACAACCTGGTGAAGAACTTCAACTGGACGAACGACGACCAGAACGAGGTCGCCAAGTACATCGCGCAGGACAAGATGACGGACGAGGCGGCGGCCAAGAAGTGGGTCGAGGCCAACAAGGAAAAGGTCGACGCCTGGCTCAAATAGCGCCGGCGTCCGCCGCTAATGTGGTTGTTCTCCGGCCAAGGCTCCGTGGGTGCGTTGCGTGAACTGCCGGAGAACAACCTATTTCGCCCGCGATTCCTCCCGAATTCCAACATGAAACCCTCGCCTGGAGCGTGGCCGCCGGCAAAATGGTCAAGCTGCGGCAAAAATGATTTCCAGGCCCGCGGTGAAGGCATCTCCCCGGTAAGATCTCGTCCGGAATGGCACACGGTTACGACCAAACCCAAATTCATTCGGAAACGGGGAGACGTGGGGATTCGCAAATATATGCGGAGCGTTCTGATTGCCGGGATTCTGCTTGGGGCATCCATCTTCACGCCAGCCACTCAGGCTGACGCTGCAGCTGGGCAGTACCACTTGAACGTCGGCCAGAAGCTGACCGTCGGGAAGTGCATCGTGTCCACTGCTGGACAGCGCGGGGCTGTCGCAAAGCTTTGCATGGGCAAGTATGCCAACGCGCTCATCTACTACAAAGGTGTTCTAAAGGATGAGTTCGGACCGAATCACGTGACGTCGGCTCAGCCCAGGGCCTACATCACGCTCGCGTCCGACCACAACGTCAAGATTTATAAGTACTCCGGTGGGCCACTTCTGTTCAACAGCAAGACCGCCGGGAGATTCCCGGCGACCCAGCTGTGGATCGACTCCTGCGCGGCTCTTCCCTACTGGAACGTCGCCCTGGTCAAGCCTGGAAGCTTCAACTGGCCCTGGAAGGGCGAACACTGCGTCGGCTAGTTGTACCCGGCCAGTCGGGTAGGACCGCCGCATTGCTGCGGCGGTCCCCCCTCAGAACCGGCGGTGCGGGCTTTCCCCGCAGCTCGGCTCAAGCAAGCCCGAGAGGCTCACAGGCGTGCAGTGCAGGACGAGTGGATGAGACGGAGTTGCACCCCGTCCGACGTTTCGATCCCGCGATAGGTGATCTTCCTGGTGGTGACCGCCTGTCGGGTGCCTCGCAGCCCTTGTTCCCACTCGGTGGGGCTGGACGGCGGAGTCGGCGTGCAGCAGCGGTCCCCGGCAGATCAGAAACTGCCCGTTCTGCGCCTGGAGCAGGCGCAGGGTGGCACGGTTGATCGGCGGTGGTGGGCTGGTGCGGCGCCGTTCGGCCCAGTAGGTCGCCAGGGCAGGGTCGTCCGGGAACGCCGAGCCGTGGACCATCTGGTGTCGGACGATCTTCGTCCAGGCGTATTTCAGCAGGTAGGCGCCGCTGTCGCGGTCACCGAACACCCACTGGTCCTGCCGGGACTTGTTGAACGTGCCGTAGTACCGGGTGGTGACCCAGTGCCGGGGCTTGTTCGGGTGCGCGCGGGTCGCCCACTTGTAGGTGAGCTTCCACATGTAGTCGTCCAGCGCGGTGAAGACCTCGCTGGCGACCATGCTCCGGTAGTAGGCCGACCAGCCCCGGATGATCGGGTTGAGTCGTTGCAGCACCGCGGCAGCGTTGGCCCCGTGCAGGGACCGCACCTCGGCGCGCAGCCTGTTCCGGATCCGTCTGACGGCCTCACGGTTGGGCTTGATCAGCAGCTTGCCGTGATAGCGGCGGATGGTGAAGCCGAGAAAGTCGCAGCCTTCTTCGAGGTGGACGACGCGCGTCTTGTCCTCGTTGAAGACCAAGTCCCCTTGGCCTCAGCCACTCGGCAAGACGGGCCTTGACCTGTTCGGCCTGTTCCCGTGAATGGCACAGGGCGACGAGATCGTCGGCGTATCTCACCAGCAGCGAGGAGCCCGGCATGGTGTCACCGGCACGGCGTCCGGTCTGCCGGTACTGGACTCCCGCAGCCGTCTCCATCCCATGCAGGGCGATGTTCAGGAGCACAGGGCTGATCACGCCGCCTTGAGGAGCTCCCTCCTCGGTTGGCGTGAACCGGCCTTCCTCGACCACACCTGCTCGCAGCCACTGCCCGATCCGTTCCCGCGCGGGGAATGTGCCGAGCTGCTGAAGCAGGTGGTCGTGGTCGATTCGGTCGAACGCCGCTGCCAGATCCGCGTCCAGTACCCACCGGCGGCGGGCCTTGCTGCCCTTGGCCGTCCAGTAGATCGCCGCGATGGCGTCCTGACAGCTGCGGCCGGGCCGGAAGCCGTACGACTTCGGCTCGAACCGCGCTTCCCACTGCGGTTCCAGTGCCTGGGAGACGCGGGCTTGCTCGACCCGGTCCAGGATCACGGGAATGCCGAGCGGGCGTCTCCTGCCGCCTGGCTTGGGGATATACACCCGCTTGACGGGCCCGCCTCTGTCCGGGCTGATCCGGTGCTGAACCCGAAGGGCCAATTCCGCTTTGCCCGAGGCGGTCAGGACGACCTGACCGTCGATCCCGGTATCGAGCTAAACGTCCCTGCGTGCTGAGCTCTTGACACCCCTCCCCGAGGCGGGCACATTGAGTTGCGCAGCCTGAATCGTGTTGCGCACAAAGCAACTTAACCGGAGGTGCGGCGATGGCGGGACCCCGAGTGGTCATCATCGGAGCGGGCGTCGTCGGCGCGGCACTCGCCGACGAGATCTCCGCACGCGGCTGGACCGAGGTGACCGTGGTCGACCAGGGCCCGCTCCCGGTCACTGGCGGATCGTCCTCGCACGCCCCGGGCCTCGTCTTCCAGGCCAACTCCTCGAAGACGATGACCGAGCTGGCCCGCTACACCGTCGAGAAGTTCTGCTCGCTCGACGTCGACGGACAGCCCTGCTTCCTCCAGGTCGGCGGCCTCGAGGTGGCGACCACGCCCGAACGCGTCACCGAACTCCACCGCCGACACGGCTGGCTCACCTCCTGGGGCGTGGAGTCGCGGATCGTGACCGCCGACGAGTGCGTCGCCCTGCACCCCCTGGTCAACCGGGACCGCGTTCTCGCCGGCCTCCACATCCCGACCGACGGCCTCGCCAAGGCCGTCCTCGCCGTCGAGGCGCAGATCCGCCGCGCCACCGAGCGCGGAGTGACGTTCCTGGCCCGCCACGAGGTCCTCGACGTGCTCCGGGCCGACGGCGCGGTGACGGGCGTCCGCACCGACCAGGGCGACCTGCAGGCCGACATCGTCGTGTGCTGCGCCGGCATCTGGGGCCCGCGGATCGCCCGCATGGCCGGCATGAACCTCCCGCTCACCCCGCTCGCCCACCAGCTCGCCTGGACCGGCCCGGTCCCGGCGCTCGCCGGCCAGACCGAGGAGGCGGTGCGCCCGATCCTGCGCCACCAGGACGCCGACCTCTACTACCGCGACCGCCACGACACCCTCGGCATCGGCTACTACGGCCACCGCCCCATGCCCATCACCGCCGACGAGATCCTCTCCGTCGACGAGGCGGACGGGATGCCGTCGGTCCTGAAGTTCACCGAGGACGACTTCGCGGACGCCTGGACCGAGACGCAGTCACTGCTCCCCGCCACCCGCGAGGCCAAGATCGAGGAGGCCATCAACGGCCTGTTCTCCTTCACCACCGACGGCCTGCCCCTCCTCGGCGAGTCCCCGGACGTCAAGGGCTTCTGGGTCGCCGAGGCCGTCTGGGTCACCCACTCCGCGGGCGTCGGCCGGGCGATGGCCGAGTGGCTGGTCGACGGCCACTGCTCGTCCTTCGACCTGCACGAGTGCGACGTCAACCGCTTCGAGCCGCACCAGCTCTCCCCGGAGTACGTACTGGCCCGCGACTGCCAGAACTTCGCAGAGGTCTACGACATCCTGCATCCGCTGGAGCCGTCCGGTGCCCCGCGCCCGATCCGCACGAGCTCATTCCACGCCCGACAGCAGGAGCTGGGCGCCTTCTTCCTGGAGGCGAACGGCTGGGAGCGGCCGCACTGGTATGAGGCCAACGCGGGCCTGGTGGAAGGCCGTTCGATCGTCACCCCCAACGACTGGGCCGCGCGGTACTGGTCGCCGATCGTCGGTGCCGAGGCCCAGGCCACCCGCGAGACCGTCGCGATGTACGACATGACGGCCCTCAAGCGCCTGGAGGTGAGCGGACGGGGAGCGGCCGACTTCCTGGAGCGGCTGTGCACCGGCAAGGTCGCCAAGTCCGTCGGCTCGGTGACGTACACCTTGCTCCTCGACCACGACGGAGGCATCCGCAGCGACATCACCGTCGCACGGCTGGCCCCCGACCTCTTCCAGGTCGGCGCCAACGGCAACCTCGACCTCGACTGGTTCACCCGCCACCTCCCCGCCGACGGCACCGTCCAGGTCCGCGACATCACCCCCGGCACCTGCTGCATCGGCCTGTGGGGGCCGCTCGCCCGGGACGTTCTCCAGCCGCTCACGGACGAGGACTTCTCGGCCGCGGGCCTGAAGTACTTCCGCGCCAAGCGCGCCTACATCGGGTCCGTCCCGGTGACGGCCATGCGCCTCTCGTACGTCGGCGAGCTCGGCTGGGAGCTGTACACCACCGCCGACCAGGGCCTGAAACTGTGGGACACGCTGTGGCGGGCGGCCCGCCCGCTGGGTGGCATCGCGGCCGGGCGGGGCGCCTTCAACAGCCTCCGTCTGGAGAAGGGCTACCGCTCCTTCGGCACCGACATGACCTACGAGCACGACCCGTACGAGGCCGGGGTCGGCTTCGCCGTCAAGGCCGACAAGGAGGACTTCGTCGGCAAGGCGGCACTGGAGCGCCGCCGGGCCGACGTACGGCGGAAGCTGACCTGCCTGACGATCGAGGACCCGCGGGCCGTCGTCATGGGCAAGGAGCCGGTCTACGACGGACAGCGCGCAGTCGGCTACGTCACCAGCGCGGCCTTCGGATACACGATCGGCAAGGGCATCGCGTACGCCTGGCTGCCCGCGGAGCTCGCGGTGGCCGGCCGTGCGCTGCACATCGGGTACTTCGACCAGCGCGTGGAGGCGGTGGTGGCCGAGGAGCCGCTGTTCGACCCGACGATGTCCCGTCTCCGGGGGTGAGCGTGCCCCGGCGGAAGCCCGGTCAGCCCAAGTAACCGAGCCGCCGGCTGAGTTCGTCCGCGCCCTCCACCAGCACCGGTGCCAGCTCGTGCATCCGCTCCTCGGTGAGACGGAAGGCGGGACCCGAGGCGGTGAGGGCGGCGACGACCTTGCCCTCGCCGGAACGCACCGGCGCCGCCATGGCGTTGAGGCCCTCCTCGTACTCCTCGACCGTCAGGGCGTAGCCCTGCTCGCGGACCCGGACCAGCTCCGCCTCCAGCGTCTGCCGGGAGGTCAGTGTGCGGGCCGTCAGCCGTTCAAGACCGGCCGTGGCGACGAGCTCGTCCCGGCGCTGCTCCGTGAGATGGGCGAGCAGGACCTTGCCGCTCGACGTGCAGTGCATCGGCGTCAGCCGGCCGACCCAGTTCTGCGCGGTGATGGCGGACCGGCCGCGCACCTGGTCGAGGTTGATCACATGGTGGGACTCCAGGACCGCGATGTTCATCGTCTCGCCGAGTCTGTCGGCGAGGCGCTCGCAGATCCCGCGGCCGTGCTTGGTGACGTCGATGCGCCCGGTGACCGCGCCGGCCAGCCGCACGATGCCGAAGCCGAGGCGGTACTTCCCGCGCTCGCCCTCCTGCTCCACCATCCCGTGCGCCTCCAGCGCGCCCAGCAGACGGAACGCGGTGGACTTGTGGACGTCGATCGCCTCGGCCACTTCACTGACGCCTGCCTCGCCGCGCTGGGCGAGGATCTCCAGCACGGTGACAGCCCGGTCGACGGACTGCACACCGCCGCTGGACGTGCCCCCGGACTCGGTGCCGTTGCTGCTCATGGCGGAACTCTATGCGAGCAGGTCAACAGTCGTCGGCCCGGTCGCCTCCGGCAGGCCCGGCGCTCGCTGCGCAGGCTTGTGTGACCGGTCACATACGTGCGAGGATCGCGAGCGGTCACATGGCGGGCGAGCCGGAAGGGGAAACTGCGTTGACCTCAGCCGTCGGAGCACTCGGGAGATCCCGCCTCTGGTCGCACCCGGAGCTCGGGCTGCACGCCCTCCTGGACGCCACGGGCTCGGTCCGGCTGGGGGCGCCCGGCCAGGACTGGGCCACTCTGGTGCCTCTCGTCGAGGTCACCGCCACCGGACACGGACGCCTGTGGTCGGGGGAGCGCTTCATCGAGACCGTGATCGGCGACCGCCTGGCCTACCGTGACCACGAGACGGTCCGGGAGGGGGGCAGGGAGCGTACGACGATCCGGCTCGCGGACCCCGAGACCGGCCTGGTCGCCGAGGTGGTCCTGGAGACGGCTCCGGGTGCCGGTTTCCTGCGCTCGCGGGTGCGTCTGGTCAACGAGGGCAGCACACCCCTCCGGCTCGAGAGCGTGAGCAGCCTGACCGTCGGCGGCATCACCGACGTGGGCGGCGGCCTCGACGGACTGACCCTGCACTGGGCGGACAACGACTGGCTCGCCGAGTGCCGTTGGCGCCAGGCCCCCTTCCGTGACCAGGTCGTCCCGTTGAGCCGGTCCGCGCACGGTCACGAGGGGCGGGGCTGCTTCGAGCGCTCCTCGCAAGGGAGTTGGTCCACCGGCCGGCACCTGCCGATGGGGGCGCTCACCGACCTCTCAGGCCGCACCTGGCTGTGGCAGATCGAGTCCAGCGCGGGGTGGCGCTTCGAGACCGGCGAACGCGAAGGCGCCGCCTACGTGGCCCTGTTCGGCCCCGACGACGCCCACCACCAGTGGCGGCACACCCTCGCGCCCGGCGAGGACTTCCACACCGTTCCCGCCGTCCTCGTCTGCGGCGAGACGGGCGGCCTCGACGCCGCATTCGGTGACCTCACCGACTACCGCAGGCTGATCCGCCGCGACCACCCCGACCACCGCGCCCTGCCGGTGATCTACAACGACTACATGAACACCCTCATGGGCGACCCGACCACCGACAAGCTGCTGCCGCTCGTCGAGGCGGCGGGGAAGGCGGGCGCCGAGGTGTTCGTCATCGACGCCGGGTGGTACGACGACGACGCCCAGGGCTGGTGGGACGCCGTCGGCGCGTGGCAGCCCGCCCGGGGCCGTTTCCCCGGCGGCATCCAGGAGGTGCTGGACGCGATCCGGGGACACGGCATGGTCCCGGGGCTGTGGCTGGAGCCCGAAGTCGTGGGCGTGCGCAGCCCGTTGGCCGACACCCTGCCGCCCGAGGCGTTCTTCCGGCGCGGCGGCCTGCGCGTGACGGAACACGGACGGCACCACCTGGACCTGCGCCACCCCGCCGCCCGGGCCCACCTCGACGCGGTGGTGGACCGGCTGGTCGGGGAGTGGGGAGTCGGGTACCTCAAGCTCGACTACAACATCAACATCGGACCCGGCACGGAGAACGGCCCGGAGAGTCCCGGCGTCGGTCTGCTGGGCCACCACCGCGCCCACCTCGGCTGGATGTCCGCCCTCCTGGACCGGCATCCCGGCCTGGTCCTGGAGAACTGCGGCTCCGGCGGTCTGCGCATGGACTACGCCCAACTCGCCGTCACCCAGCTCCAGTCCACCAGCGACCAGCAGGACCTGCTGCGCTACCCGCCCATCGCCGCGTCCGCCGCCACCGCCGTGGCCCCCGAACAGGCCGCGGTGTGGGCCTACCCGCAGCCCGACCACACCCCCGACCGGATCGCGTTCACCCTCACCGGCGCACTGCTGGGCCGGATCCACCTCTCCGGCTTCCTCGACCGCATGGACGACGAGCAGTTCGAGCTCGTCCGCTCCGCGATCCGGGTGTACAAGGACATCCGGCCGGAGATCGCCGGTGCCCGTCCCTTCTGGCCGCTGGGCCTGCCCGACTGGGAGGACGCCTGGATCGCCCATGGACTGCGGGGGCGCGAGGCGACGCTCCTCGCGGTGTGGCGGCGGGAGCGGGCCGACGTCCCGGAGAGCCGTACGCTCACGCTGGCCCACCTGCGTGGCGTCGAGGCGCGGCCAGAGGTGCTCCAGCCCACGACGGCCGACGCGACGGTGGAGTGGGACGCGGCCGAGGGAAAGCTCACCGTCGGCCTGCCGCGCACCGACACGGCCGTACTCCTCCGGCTGGCCCCGACCGCCTGAACGCGGGACGGGGCGGGGCCGCTCCGCCGGATCCGCCCCTCCCGGACCCGGTCATGGGCTGCCGCTCCTCTTTCGGGCCCGGCCAGGTGGGCCGCGACCTAGGTCCTCTTGCGAGCGTCAACGGCCGGGCGGCCCCCGGCAAAGGCGGAGGCAAGATTTGCCCTCGTGGGCCGTCACTCCCGGCTCGACGACCATCTGGCAACGCGGCGTTCACTCAAGTGCCGCTGTGGCGCGCCAGGGTGCGGTCGACGTCAGCCAGGGAGGGCACCATGACCGCACAGTCAGGTCCAGGTACATCGGACGGGTCGGCGAAGGCTTCCGAGGGGGTCAGCCGGCGGCACGCGCTGGGCATGTTCGGTACGGCGGGAGCGGGCGCCGCCGTCACCCCGCTGCTCGGCGCGGGAACGGCACAGGCCGCCCCCGCCCTTCATCTCACCGCCGACTCCTCCGGCGCGCCCCCGGTCCAGGGGCTGCACCTGACCTTCGGCGCGGACCCGCGCACCCAGATGACGGTCTCGTGGCTCACCGACCGGCCGGTGACCAGACCGGTGGTGCGCTACGGCACCCTGGAGCACGGCTTCGGCTCCAGCGCGGAGGCCCGGACCGTCACCTATGTCGACGGCACGTCCAGCCGCACCGTCCACGTCCACCACGCCGCGCTGGAAGGGCTCCGCCCCGGCACCGAGTACATCTACCTCGCCACCCACGAGGGGGCCACTCCCGACAGCGGTACGTTCCGGACGGCTCCGCGCGGACGGCGGCCGTTCACCTTCACCAGCTTCGGCGACCAGTCCGCGCCCCAGGTGACCTGGGCGGCCAACGGCACGCCCGCGCTGGACGCGAACTCCACCCCCGCGACCAAGGACATCGTCACCGGCATCGAGCAGGTCGCCCCGCTCTTCCACCTCCTCAACGGCGACCTGTGCTACGCCAACCTCGACGTCGACCGGGTGCGCACCTGGAACAACTTCTTCACCAACAACACCCGTTCCGCGCGCTTCCGCCCCTGGATGCCCGCGGCCGGCAACCACGAGATCGAGAAGGCCAACGGCCCGCTCGGACTCGGCGCCTACCAGACCTACTTCGCCCTCCCGTCCACCGAGACGGACGCCGAACTCGCCGGTCTCTGGTACGCGTTCACCGCCGGCTCGGTCCGCGTGATCGTGCTACAGAACGACGACAACTGCCTCCAGGACGGCGGTGACATCTACGTCAGTGGCTACTCCGGCGGGCGCCAACTCGCCTTCCTCGAAAGGGAACTGATGGCGGCGCGGTCCTCCCGGGACATCGACTGGGTGGTCGTCGCCATGCACCAGGTCATGATCAGCTCCTCGGACGCCAACGGCGCCGACCTCGGCCTGCGCCAGAAGTACGGCCCGCTGTTCGACCGGTACGGAGTGGACCTGGTCCTGTGCGGCCACGAGCACAACTACGAGCGCTCGCTGGCCGTCCGCGGAGTCGTCACCGGCAGCGAGACGCTGACCCCGAACCCGGTCTCCGGGGCCACCGACTCCATCGACACCGGCCTGGGCACCGTGCACATGATCCTCGGCGGCGGAGGTGTCTCGGGCACCACCAACCAGAACTTCTTCAAGGACGGCACCGCCAAGGTGATCACCGCTGTGTCGGCGACCGCCGGTGCCAACGGGAAGCGCACCTCCACCTACACCAAGGAGCAGGCGGTCTGGACAGGGGTCCGGGACATCGAGCACCCCTATGGCTTCGCCGCCTTCACGGTCGACCCCGGCCGGCACGCCGGTGACACCACCCGCATGCACGTGACCTACTACAACGTGAACAAGCCCGGCGGCGACCTGTCGGTCTTCGAGACGTTCACGCTGCACCGCCGCCGCTCGGACGGCCACGCCGGGTAACGATCTCTCCCGGAGGGGTCAGGCCTCGACCAGTGGCTCTGGCTAGGATTCGAGGTGACGGACATCGGGAGACGCAATGACGCCAGTGGGAGGACAGGGCCAGAGCACTGGCGCGCCGCGTGCCGTGGATGTGGCCAGGCTGGCCGGTGTTTCCCAGAAGACGGTCTCGCGGGTCTTCAACGGTGAGCGGTACGTGTCCGCCGATGTGCGGGAGCGGGTGCTGCGAGCCGCGGAGGAACTCGGCTACCGGCTGAACAGCGCGGCCCGGGCCCTGGCCTCGGGACGTACCCGTTCGATCGGGGTGGTCGCGCTCGGAACCGCTCTTTACGGGCCCGCCTCCCTGCTCATCGGCATCGAGCGGGCCGCCCGGGACGCCGGATACGCGCTCCGGGTGGTCAACACGCAGGAGGGTGATCCGGCGGGCGTCGCCGGGGCCGTGGAGTCGCTCCTCGAGCAGGGCGTGGACGGCATCGTCGTGTCCGAACCGATCGACGAGGGTTCGGTGCCGCTCAGGGCCGGTGTCCCGGTCCTGGTCCTCGGCGCGCCCGCGACGTTCGGGGGCCCGCGTGCGGTGGCGGCGGGTGTCGGTGCCGAGTCACTGGCGCGGGCGGCCACCGAACACCTGCTGGACCTCGGGCATGTGACGGTCCATCACCTGGCCGGTCCGCATAGGTGGTTCGCCGCCCGGGACCGTCTCCAGGGCTGGCGGGAGGCGCTCGCGGCACGTGACAGGGCACAGCCGCCCGTCATCGAGGGCGACTGGTCGGCCTCGTCCGGCTACACGGCGGGCCGCGAACTCGCCGCCGCCGGTGATGTCACCGCGGTGTTCGCCGCCAACGACGACATGGCCGTCGGCCTGATCCGCGCACTGCTGGAGGCGGGCCTGCGGGTGCCGGAGGACGTGAGTGTCGTCGGCTTCGACGACATCCCCGTCTCCGCCTATGTCACCCCACCGCTGACCACCGTGCGCCAGCCGTTCGACGCCGTGGCCCGGGAAGGTCTGCGGCTCCTGGTACAGGCCATCGAGAAACCGGACGCCGAGCCGGCCCCGGCGACCGACCCACCGATCGAGCTCGTCGTACGCGCCTCGACGGCGCCCCCGCCGACGCGCCGGCGGCGGCCGTCCCCCGGCTCGCGCGGCGCGGCCCACGCGTCTCCGACCGCCACCGACTGAGCGACCGGAGGGGTCTCCCTCCCTGCTGGACACGCGGGGCGGCCGCGGCGGCCATCCGGATGGGGAAGGCCGCCGCGGCCAGTGGGTCGAACCCTGTCAGGAGGGCCGGCACCGGCGGCGTCCGAGGGCGCCGCCGGTGGTGATCACCTCTCCCGCGCGTACGGCGCCACGGTGATCCGGTCGATCAGCGGCGCGTACCGGGATCGGAGCAGTACCCCGGGGAAGGTCTCCGAGGCGTAGGTCGTGCCGTCGAAGTTCGGCAGCTCCTCGGAGCGGAAGGCGATCGTGTTCTGTCCCTTCTTCAGGGTGACGGGGACGGTCAGCTCCCAGAAGTTGTCCTGGTGGAAGCTGTGCGGGAAGCCGACGCGCCGCGTCCCGCCGCCGTTGACGGTGATGTCGGCGTGCCGGGCCAGCGGGTCCGGGTTGTAGTGGGTGGCCTCGGACTGCTCCGGGTTGGAGTAGCGGACGCGCAGCGCGTACAGACCGGCCCGGTCCGCGGTGACGGTGAACGTCGCGGTGTTGCTGTTGCCCGGGTCGCCGCCGATGCCGGTGATCGCCGTGCCGTCGGTGGCCAGGGGCAGCGGGGTGAGGGTGGCCGAGCCCGCGAGTACCGCGTCCTGGGCCTCGTACGTACGGGCCTTCAGCGCCCCCTCGGTCGGGGTGACCGTCAGACGGTCGACGAGGGTGGCCGACGAACCGCCCGTCACCGTCACCTTGTTGACGCCGCCGGAGAGGGAGACCGCGACGCTGCTCCGGCCCTTGGCCAGGCGCAGGACGTCGTGTCCGTTGACGGAGAGCCGTGCGCCGGTGCCGGCGAGGGTGTCGACCTCGAGGGTGGCCTCACGGTCGGCGGGGGAGTACACCCAGAACGTGGCGGTCTGGCCCTTGGCGAGCCGGGCCGCGCCCGAGCCCGAGCCCGGCAGGTTGTAGACGGGCTGTGCTCCACCGCCCAGCCAGGCCAGCTCCCCTTCGTGCACCTGCGTGCCGGCCGAAGCGTTCGGCAGGGCGAGGGTGAGGCGGTCGACGATGGCGTCACCCTTCGTCGCCCGCTTGCCGTCCAGGCTCTTCGCCGCGAGCGTCAGGGTGTGCTTGCCCTTGGTGAGCTTCACCTTGGTGTCGGTGTGGTCCCACACCACCCACTTGTAGCCGAGCGGCAGGTACATCTCCTGCTCGCTGTCCGCCTTGCCGTCCACCCGAAGGAAGACGTTGGTGGGGCCTTGCTCCTTCACCTTGTCGAAGGTGTTGAGGGAGTTGGCGAAGACGCTCAGGTCGTAGGTGCCGTCCTCGGGCACGTCCACCGTGAAGTCGAGCGTGACGTCCGAGCCGGTGCGCAGGCCGCCCACGTCGTAGCCGCCGGAGGTGTAGAACTTCGACACGTCGGAGGTGGAGCCCTCCGGGCCGTTCTTCGAGTAGCCGGACCCGGTGTGGGCCGCGTCCTCCGCCTCGTACGAACCCTGCCAACGCACCGGCGGCGACTGGGTCTTCGCCGCCTTCCCGGCCGGGCTGAGGACGATCTCGTACGCCGAGGACTCCTTCAGCTTCGGCAGCGCGCCGTCACCGAAGTCGACGGTGACCGTGCCGTCGTCCGCGACCTTCAGGTTCGTCTCCGTGAGCAGCTTCGGGCCGGAGGAGTCGCCGACCTGCCCGCTCCACTCGACCTCCCGCACCCAGGCGTGCACACGGTCACCGAAGAGCTTCTTCGGGACGTTCGAGAAGGTGATGTGACCCTTGCCCGTGGAGCCGCCGAAGAGCAGCCGGGCCTGCTTCTTCTTCTGGTCCAGCGTGGCCACGCCCTGCATGGTGTAGTTCTCGCCGGGGAACGGGGGCGTCACCGCCACCGTGTGCCCGCTCATCGAGGCATACGAATTCAGCAGCCACCACTGGCCGTTGCCGCGGTTGGACTGCACCGCGGAGTCGGAGAGGTTGCCGTCGATGTTCCAGTACGCGATGTCGGCGTCCACCTTGGACTCCTCGATCGCGGAGACCCACTGGATCATCTGGCCGGGAACGGAGGTGTGGTAGTTGAATGCGTACTCGTTGATGTTGATGGGGAGTTGGGTGCCCTCGCGGTCGGTGCCCTTGAACAGCTCCTTCTCCCACACCCGGTACTTGGCGACGCTCGCGCGCACCGCCTCCGGGTGGCTCAGCTCGTGCCAGGTGATGACGTCCGGGAGGGTGTCCGCGGCCAGGGCATGGGTGAGGAAGCCCTTCACCTGGTCGTACAGGATGCTGGTGTTGGGGCCGGCGATACGGGCGTCCGGCATCCTGGTCTTGATGAGCTTGTACGCGGAGTCCCAGGCGGCGAAGTAGTCGTCGGGGTCGCTCAGCCAGCTGACCTTGTTGTAGCTCCACTGGCCGGTGCCGAACATGTTGCCCTCGGGCTCGTTGAACGGCACGAAGACGATGTTGTCCTGGTACTGCTTCGGCAGCTTGAGCACCTGGTCGACCTGCTTGGCGATCTTCTCCTCATAGAGCTTGAGCTTCTCCGCGGGAGTGTCGCCAGGCCACTCGTACGGGAAGCCGCGGTGGATGTCGGTCATATAGATGTAGACATCGCCGTCGGTGGAGTCGGCGAGCGGCTTGACCACGTCCAGCGCGTCGGCGCCGGGGTGCTGCGGACCGTCCTGCGCCTTGGTGGAGACCGTGCGCAGGCCCATGCCCTCGATGAGGTTGTTGGTGGGGACGTCCGGTCCGTACACCCCGTAGAGGGTGCCGGAGGCGCCGCCGTGGAACGCGCCGGTGTCCGAACCGAGGTCGACGGTGAGCTGCCCCTCGCGGACCACGGTGACGTTCGCCCGCACCGCGCGTCCCGCCGCCGTTCCCGCCACTGTGAAGGTCCCGGGCTGGGCGTACTTCTCGGGCGGTACGGCGTCCCAGGTGACAGGCGTGTCGCGGTCGTAACCGTCGGAGAAGGTGGCGCGCACGGCCGCCGGGAGGGTCGGCGCGGTCCCGTCGGTCGTACGGACGTCGAAGGACGTCTTCGAGAGTTCCTGGAGGGTCGGCACGGCACCGACCAGGCCGGCCACCTGTTCGGCACTGAGCGCCGAGTGCCACACGGCGAAGTCGTCGACGGCACCCTTGAGCAGCGGGTCCGGATAGAGGGACTTGCCTATGTAGCCGGCGGCGGTCGCCGAGCCGCTCAGCAGGTCCTTGGCCTTGATGGCGGTCGCGGCGGAGGACACCGCCACCCCGTCGAGGTAGGTGGTGAGCCGGCCGGCGGTGGTGTCGAGGGTGACGGTGACCGTCCGCCACGCGTCCGCGGGCAGTGCCGCATAGCCGCGGACCTGGGTCTCCGCGCCGCCTCCACCGGTGGTCACGGAGGTCTGGAACAGCCCGTTGCCGTTGTACGGCGTGCTGAAGAGGTACCTGGTGGTGTCGGTCCCGAGATCGAAGATCCGCTGCCAGGACGACGTGTCCCCGCTCCACTTCACCCGGGCGGAGACCGTCAGGTCGCTTGCGTCACCGACCACTTCGCGGGGCAGACGGACGTAGGCGCCGTCGGAGGTGGGGGCCCCGCCCGGCAGGGCGAGCGCCTTGCCGCCGTCCGTGCCCGCCACGGACTGGGCCGTCGAGCCGTTCACCAGGCTCGCCGTCAGGCCGTTGCCGGAACTGTCGGTGATCTTTCCGGAGGCGAGGTCGTCCTGGTCGAAGGTGTAGCGGGCGGCGGGCCCGGGCGCCTCGGCCGCGTGCGCGGAGACGGCGGGCGCGGCCAGCAGGCCCGCGCCGAGGGCCAGCGCCATGGCGGCCGGCGCGCGGCGGCGCGTGGATCTGTCAGCGGATGACATGGATTCGTCCTCATCGTCGAGTAACGGTTTCCGTCGGCCCGTCCCAGTCGCCGTCGAATCGGTTCGGTCCAGGCAAGGTGGGGGGAGGGCGCGTGTAGGGGGATGCGGGTGCGGCGGCTCTGTGACGGCAGGTACGAGGGAGTCGCCCTGGGCGACTGTGTCGAACCGGTTCGGCGAAGCTAGCACCGGGACATCGGGCCAGCAATCCCTTCGACACGGGGAACTCGCCGTCTCTCCCACCCCGTCAGCGAATACGTTCAGGGTATTGACAGGCGTCGGGGCAGTTCCTACGTTCACTTCCACGCGAACCGGTTCGACAAGCCGGTCGCCCGTCCCAAGGAGTCGCCGTGAACATCGGTGAGATCGCCCGGCGGGCCGGTGTCTCGCGCAGCACCGTGTCCTACGCACTGAGCGGCAAGCGCCCGGTGTCCGAGGACACGCGACGGAAGATCCAGCAGGTCGTCGACGAACTGGGCTACCAGCCCAGCGCCAGCGCCCGCGCCCTGGCCAACGGGCGGACCAGCACCATCGGCCTGGTCTTTCCGCCGGCCGGGAACCACTACACGGGGATGCAGCTCGACTTCATCGGCAGCGTGGTGGAGGCCGCCGCGGCCTACGACTACGACGTACTGCTGTCGCCCAGCGGCATGGACAGCGACCGTTCCTTCCAGCGACTGCTGGGGGAGCGCAGGGTCGACGGCGCGATCCTGATGGAGATCAGGCTGGAGGACGACCGGGCCGATCACCTGGCCGCGCTCGGCTTCCCCTCCGTCGCCATCGGACGCACCGCCCACCCGGAGGACGGCTGGTACGTCGGCCTGGACCACACCGCGCTGGCGGCGGCCTGCGTCCATCACCTCGCGGACCTCGGCCACCGCCGGGTCGCCTTCGTCAACCGGCCCGAACAACTCCTGAGGACCGGGTACGAGTCCGCCCACCGCGGACTGGACGGCTTCACCAAGGCCGCGGCCGAACGCGGGCTGACGGTGCGGACGTACTGCTGCGGGGACGACGCCGCCGCGGGCCAGGCCTGTGTGGAACGGATCCTGCACGACGACCCGGCCACCACCGCCCTGGTCACCCTGAACGAGGCCGCGCTGGGCGGCCTCTACCGGGGGCTCGCCCACGCGGGCCGCCATGTGCCGCGCGACTTCTCGATCACCGGGATCGTCGCCAACCGCTGGGCGGAGACGGTGACCCCGCAGCTCACCGCGGCGGACGTACCGGCGGCCGAGATGGGCCGGCTCGCCGTCGACCTGCTGGTGGAGCGGCTGGACCACTCCGACGCGCCGCCCCGGCAGCATCTGCTCATCCCACCGATCTCGCTGCGGAGCAGCACCGGGCCCGCAGGGACCTGATCCCACTCCGCAACCACGCTCCACCGTCACACCCTCACGTCCGGACCGCCTGACGGCGCTGTTCGCCGTGCCCGCTGCTCCGCGCGACCCACCGCCGCGGCACCCGCATGCCCCGAACCGAAGGAACCCACCATGAACAGCTTCTCCAGACAGCGCCGTCTGACCGCCGCAGCCGTGACGGTCGTCGCCATGGCCGTCACGGTCACGGCCTGCGGCTCCGGCTCCGGCAGCAGCGGCACCAAGGGCGCCGACAGCGGCACGTACACCGTCTGGGACCCCTACCCGCAGTTCGCCAAGGGCTCGGCCTGGACGAACCTGCTCGACAAGTGCGGCACCGAGGCGGGCGTGAAGGTCAAGCGGACCGGCTTCGACACCAGTGACCTGACGAACAAGGCCCTGCTGGCGGCCCAGCAGGGCAACTCCCCGGACATCCTCATCGTCGACAACCCGGTCGTCTCGACCCTGGCCGAGGCGGGCGTCCTCACCACGACCGACGAGAACAAGCTGGACACCTCCAAGGTGGACCCCAACCTCCTCGCGGCCGGCCAGTCGGGCGGCAAGACCTACGGCACCCCGATCGGCGCCAACACCCTCGCGCTCTACTACAACAAGAAGGTCCTGAAGGAAGCCGGCGTGGACATCGCCTCGGTGAAGGACTGGGCGTCCCTCACGGCGGCACTGGAGAAGGTGAAGAAGGCCGGCAAGAAGGGCATCACGTTCTCCGCGATCGGCACCGAGGAGGGCAGCTTCCAGTTCCTGCCGTGGTTCTGGGGGGCGGGCGCGAAGCTGACCCAACTCGACTCCGCTCAGGGCGAGTCGGCGCTCTCCCTGTGGAAGGACTGGGTCAAGGGCGGCTACGCCCCCAACTCGGTCCTCAACAACACCCAGACGACCAGCTGGCAGGAGTTCGCCACCGGCGACTACGCCTTCGCCGAGAACGGCACCTGGCAGCTCGCCAACGCCAAGAAGGCCGGCTTCGAGTACGGCGTGCTGCCGATACCCGGCGCCTCCGGCGGCGGCGCCGCCGCACCGACCGGCGGCGAGTTCGTCACCCTCCCGGTCCAGGACGACACCGGCCGCTACGCCACCGCCCAGAAGCTGGCGACCTGCCTGACCAGCACCCAGAACCTGTACGACACCGACACCACCCTGTCCTACGTGGCCCCCACCAGCGAGGTCCAGGACAAGCAGGTGGCCGCGAACGCGGAGCTGAAGCCCTGGGTCGACGCGGTCAAGGCGGCCAAGGGACGCACCAGCGACGACCTGGGCACCAAGTACCCGAAGATCTCCGAGCAGATGTGGAAGGCCGTCCAGTCCGCGCTCAGCGGCTCGAAGTCCCCGAAGGACGCGCTGACCGACGCCCAGTCCGCCGTCAAGTGAGCGCACCCCGGGGCCAGTTGATGAGCCAGACGACACAAGTGCCGCGCCCGCGGACCGACTCCAAGGGCGCGGCCCCCGAGGCGCGGCGCCGCCCTGCCTCCCCGCAGTGGGCCGCCTGGGCCTTCCTCGCCCCGGTGACCCTGTACCTCGTCCTGTTCTACGCCTATCCGCTGTACCGCAACCTCGACCTGAGCCTGCGCCACTACACCGTGCGCTCGTTCGTGCGGGGCGACGCGCCCTTCACCGGCCTGGCGAACTACCGGACGGTCTTCGACGACCCGACCTTCGCCCCGGCCCTGCTGCACACCGTGGTGTTCACCGGCGTGTGCCTGGTCTTCCAGTACAGCATCGGCCTGGCGCTGGCCGTCTTCTTCAACCAGCACTTCCGGCTCTCCGCCACCCTGCGGGCCCTGTTCCTGGTGCCGTGGCTGCTGCCGCTGATCGTGTCGGCCTCGACCTGGTCGTGGATGCTCAACAGCGACTCCGGCATCGTCAACGCCGTGCTGCACGGCATCGGGATCGGCCCGGTGAACTGGCTGACCTCGCCGTCCTGGTCGCTGACCTCGGTGATCATCGCGAACATCTGGATCGGCGTCCCCTTCAACCTGGTCGTCCTCTACAGCGGCCTGCAGTCCATCCCCGGCAGCCTGTACGAGGCGGCCGCCCTCGACGGCGCGGGCCCCTGGCGGCGCTTCTGGAGCATCACCTTCCCGCTGCTGCGCCCGGTCTCCGCCATCACCCTGCTGCTGGGCCTGGTCTACACACTCAAGGTCTTCGACATCATCTGGATCATGACCAAGGGCGGTCCGGCCGACTCGTCCACCACCTTCGCCACCTGGTCCTACCAACTCGGCTTCGGCAACCTGCTGCCCGCCTTCGGCCCCGGCGCCGCCGTCGGCAACCTCCTCGTCGTCGCCGCCCTGGTCTTCGGCCTGGTCTACGTCCGGGTCCAGCGAAAGCAGGCGCTGTCATGAGAACCCGTCTGAAGACCGCCGTCGGCCTACTGCTGACCGCGATCATGCTCTTCCCGGTGTACTGGATGCTCAACGTGTCCCTCACCCGCGACCAGGACATGCGCAAGAGCCCACCGGACCTGTTCCCCTCCCACGTCACCCTGGAGGGTTACCGGGCCGTCGTCGACCAGCAGTTGCCCTACCTCGGCACCAGCCTCGTAATCGGCCTGGGCACCGTCGCCCTGACCGTGGCACTCGCCGCCCCCGCCGGCTACGCGCTGGCCAAGCTGCGCCCACGCGGCGGCGGAATCATGAGCTTCGTCCTGCTGGCCGCCCAGATGATCCCCGGCATCATCATGGCGATGGGCTTCTACGCCATCTACCTCCAACTCGGCCTGCTCCAGACCGTCCCCGGGCTCATCGTCGCCGACTCCACCCTGGCCGTCCCGTTCGCCGTCCTCATCTTCACCGCGTTCATGTCCGGCATCCCCGGCGAACTCCTCCAGGCCGCGAAGACGGACGGCGCGGGCCCCCTGCGCACCTTCTGGTCGGTCGTCCTGCCGATGAGCCGCAACGCCGTCGTCACGGTGTCCCTGTTCGCCTTCCTGTGGTCCTGGTCCGACTTCGTCTTCGCCAGCACCCTGGTCAACGGCGGCGCCCACGAGCCGATCACCCTGGGCATCTACCACTACATCGGCAACAACAACCAGCAGTGGAACGCCATCATGGCCACCGCCGTCGTGGCCTCCCTGCCCGCCGCGGTCATCCTCGTCCTCGCCCAGCGCTACGTCGCCGCAGGCGTGACCGCCGGAGCCGTCAAGGACTGACCTCCACGGCGCGGCCCCTCCCCCTGACGATCCCTGCTCGAGAAACGAGTGCCTTTTCATGACCGCCGACCGCTCCGGCCCGGCCTTCTCCGTCCACGACATCCCGTTCAGCACCTACGGATCCTGGTTCGGCATCTCCCCCGTGGTGGCGGAGAAGACGTACGCCGAGGACCTCCACCTCGTCTCCCACCAGAACGGCATGCACGCCGTCCTGAGCCTCGTGCCGCTCGACCCCGTGACCGGCGAGCGGGCCGAGACGCGTGTCGAGGCGACACCGGGCCTGCTCAGCTGGACCGGTACGGCCGGGCGCATCGATCTCGCCTACGAGTCGCCGGACACCGTACGACTGCGCGGTGCGGGCGTGCCGCTGCGGATCTCGGCGGCGGCCCGGACCCTGACCCCGTTCAGCGGCACGTACTTCTACCGCGAACCGGCCGCCGACGCCTACGTGTTCACGTCGTACGAGACCGGCCGGCGGTACCGTGTCTCGGTGCTCTCCGGCACGGTGGCCGCCGTGCTCGGCAGCCAGGCCCTGGGCAGCGCCGACCGCGGTGTCACCGTCGCCGACGCGGACGGCGGCTGGGAGATCGCGGTCGAGGAACTCGACACCGCCCGCCCTCCCTACGCGCCGACGGCGGCCTTCGGCAAGGTCGTCGAGGCCGCGCGGAACTCCTTCGCGGACTTCGTCGACACCGTGGCACCCTGGCGCTCGGCCGCCACCCCGGCCGCCGAACTCGCCGCCTACGTCCTCTGGTCGGCGACCGTACGCCCGGCCGGTCTGCTCACCCGGCCCGGCGTCCTGATGTCCAAGCACTGGATGGACAAGGTGTGGAGCTGGGACCACTGCTTCAACGCCCTTGCCCTGGCCCCCGGTTGCCCCGAACTGGCCCGGGACCAGTTCCAGCTGCCCTTCGACCACCAGGACGAGACCGGGGCGCTGCCCGACTCGGTCACCCACTCCGAGGTGCTCCACAACTTCGTCAAACCGCCCATCCACGGCTGGGCGTTCGGCCATCTGCGGCGCCGGCTGCCCACGCCGTTGGAGCGGGAGGAACTGACCGGGACATACGACAGGCTGGAACGCTGGACGGAGTTCTGGCTCACCGCCCGCCGTGCCCCCGGCGCCGCCCTGCCGCACTACCAGCACGGCAACGACAGCGGCTGGGACAACGCCACCACCTTCGACCCCGAACGCGTGGTCGTCACCGCGGACCTCGCCGCCTTCCTCACCCTCCAACTGCATGAACTCGCCGATCTGGCAAAGCATTTGGAGAGACCGGACGACGCCCGGCGGTGGACGCGGGCCGCCGAGGAGACGCAGCAGGCGATGCTCGACCAGCTCTGGACGGGCGACCGGTTCGTCGCCCGGGGCGTCGACACCGGCGACACCTGGGGCACCTCCAGTCTGCTCGACCTGATGCCCGTGGTGCTGGGCGAGCACCTCCCGCCCGAGATCGGCGAGGTGCTGGCCGGCCGTATCGAGGCCCATCTGACCCCGTACGGCCTGGCCACCGAGCTGCCGGCCTCGCCGCACTACCTCGCCGACGGCTACTGGCGCGGCCCGATCTGGGCCCCCGCCACGGTCCTCGTCGAGGACGGCCTGCGGCGCGGCGGCCACCACCGGCTGGCGGACGAGATCAGCGCCCGCTTCCGTGTTCTGTGCGAGGAGCACGGCTTCGCGGAGAACTTCGACGCACTGACCGGCACGGGCCTGCGCGACCGCGCCTACACGTGGACGGCGGCCGCCTACCTCCTCCTCGCCGAGGCACACGCACAACGGGAAGGCCGGTGAGACCGGTCGGGCAGGGATGAGGGACTCGCTCAGTCGAGGACCGCGGTGGCCTCGATCTCGACCAGGTGGTCGGGGACGTCCAGTGCCGCGACGCCTATCAGCGTGGCCGGCGGGGTCGGGGTGACCCCCAGCTTCGCGGCTGCCCGGGAGATCCCTTCCAGGAGCGGGGGCATCTTGTCGGGGGTCCAGTCGACGACGTAGAAGGTCAGCTTCGCCACGTCGTCGAAGGAACCGCCGGCTTCGGCCAGAGCCGTGCCGACGTTGAGGTAGGACTGCTCGACCTGCGCGGCGAGGTCGCCCTCACCGACCGTGCGGCCCTGGGCGTCCCAGGAGACCTGCCCGGCGACGAAGACCAGCTTCGTACCGGACGCGATCGACACCTGCCGGTAGACGTCGATCTCCGGCAGTCCGCCGGGATTCAGCAAGGTGATGGCCATCTTCTGTGCCTCCATCGTCGGGCGCTGCAGGCCCGTAGTCTCTTGTGGTTACTGGGAAACCGTAAGAGAGCAGCCGCTGACATGGAAGAACGCACTTTTCCGTGACCTGGTAACCCGATGGTGACCCAGCAGCTCAGCGGCCCCGGACGGAACCCGAACCGGTGAAGTGCCGGTGAAAACCCGGTGGAAGCGCTGTCAGTGGGGCCGCTTATGCTGCACCGGACGATCACGCGGGACCAGGGGAGGGCGCGGCATGTTCGGCAAGCTGTTCGGAAAGGATGCGGAGAGACCGGGGGCGAATCCGTACGCCCTGCCCGTCCCGCGCGGACAGAAGAACGGGACGTACCGGCTGCGCGCCCTGGGCGACACGCGGGTGCTCGCGCTGGTGGAGGCGGCCGACGCCGGTGACTGGGAGGCGGTCAAGGCGGCCCTGGCTCCCTTCGATCTCGGCCGTGACCACGCGGTGCTGAGCGAGCTCGCCGAGTTGGACGGCCTGCAGGACTGGATCGGGCGGGCCGTCGAGGAGGACAAGGAGCACCGGGCCACGGCCCTGCTGATATCCGGGGCGCGCCACATCAGTTGGGGCTGGGAGGCCCGCACCTCCGCACGTGCCGTGAACGTCACGCAGGAGCAGTGGCGGATCTTCCACGAGCGACTCGAGATCGCCGAGGAACAACTGCTCGAGGCCGCCGAGCTGCGGCCGGACTGGGTCACCCCGTGGCGCCGTCTGCTCACCTCCGGCCGTGGCATGTCCCTGGGCCCGGCCGTGAACGAGACCCGGTGCGACGCCGCCCTGCGCCGCGACCCGCTGGACCTGGAGACCCACATCGAGTGGGTGTCCCAGTTGCAGCCCCGGTGGGGTGGCGAGCCCGGCCAGGCCCTGACGTTCGCCCGCGAGGCCTTCGCCGGCGCGCCCGACGGGCACCGCCTCGGCTGTGTGATCGCCATGGCGCACATCGAGGAGTGGGTGGAGTCCGACAACCGTGACTGTCTGCAAGACCCGCGGATCCGGACCGAGCTGAGGGAGGCCGCGGAGCGCAGCATCCTGCACCACTCGTACGAACGCCGTCTGGGCTGGCAGGGCGACTACAACATCTTCGCCATGGCCCTTTCGCTGGCGGGCAGCAGCAAGGCCTCCAATGTCTTCCGCGAACTGGACGGTGTCTTCACCGAGTGGCCGTGGACCTTCATGGCGGACCCCCAGAAAGCCTACGCACGCTTCCGCAAGGCCTTCTGAGCCGAAGGCCGCACGGTTCCCGCCCGTCCCGGCCGGACCATCACCCACCCCCGCCGTTCTCTTCTCCCCGGACTGCCCCATGCCTCTGCGCCACGACTCCGCCGACCACGCCAGCACCGACCGCACCTTCCAGGTGGACCTGCGCGGCCTCGTCGACCTCCTCTCCCACCACCTCTACTCCAGCCCCCGCGTCTACCTGCGCGAACTCCTGCAGAACGCGGTGGACGCGCTGACCGCCCGCCACGGCCTCGAACCGGGCGCCCCCGCCGACGCCTTCGGCATTCGCCTGTACGCCGACGGTTCGGTGGTCCGCGTCGAGGACGACGGCGTCGGTCTCACCGAGGCGGACGTGCACACCTTCCTCGCCACGATCGGCCGCAGCAGCAAGCGGACGGACCAGATCGCCGAGCAACGCGCCGATTTCATCGGCCAGTTCGGCATCGGTCTGCTCTCCTGCTTCCTGGTCGCGGACGAGATCCACGTCGTGAGCCGCTCCGCCCGCACCCCCGACGCCCCCGCCGTGGAATGGCGCGGACGCGGCGACGGCAGCTACACCGTCCGCACCCTGCCCGCCTCCGCCCGCCCCCGGCCCGGCACCACCGTCACGCTGACGCCCCGCGCCGACGCGGGCGAATGGACCCGCCCGGCCCAGGTGCACGCGCTGGCCCGGCACTTCGGCTCCCTGCTGCGCCATCCGGTGACCTTCGACGACGGCACAGGCGGCACCGGCGCCCCGGGCGGGCCGGGCGCGTCCGTGGGACCACCCGTCAACCCCGAGCCCGCACCCTGGGCGCGCACCCACCCGACCCCCGGAGCCCGCTCCCGCGCCCTGGCCGCCTACGGCGAGGAGGTCTTCGGGTTCACGCCGCTGGACACCATCGAGCTGGACCTGCCGGCCGTGGGCCTCAAGGGCATCGCCTGCGTGCTGCCCGAGGCGGTACCGGCCGGGCGCCGCCACGGCCACCGCGTCCACGTCAAAGGCATGCTGCTGTCCGAGCAGGCCGAGGAGATCCTGCCCGACTGGGCGTTCTTCGTCCGCTGTGTCATCGACGCCGAGAGCCTGCGCCCGACCGCGTCCCGCGAGTCCCTGTACGAGGACGACACCCTCGCCGCCGTACGCGACGCCCTCGCCGAGCGCCTGCGCGCGTGGATCGCCCGGTCCGCCGCCAGCGATCCCGAACTGCTCGGCCGTTTCCTCCAGGTTCACCACCTGGCCGTGAAGTCGCTCGCGGTGCACGACGACGAGATCATGCGGATGCTGCTGCCCTGGCTGCCGTTCGAGACCACCGACGGACACGCCACCCTCGACGAGTTCGCGCGCACCCACCGCACCGTCCTCGTGACCTCGAGCGTGGAGGAGTTCCGCCAGGTCGCCGCGATCGCCTCGGCCGCCGGGCTCGGCGTCGTCAACGGCGGCTACACCTACGACCGCGAACTGGTCCACCGGCTGCCCGAGATCAGGCCCGAGGTCAGCGTCGCCGACCTCGACCCGGGGACCCTCACCGCCCACCTCGACCCCGTCGACCGGGAGACCGAGCTGGCCGCCGCGGCCTATCTCGCCCAGGCCCGCGACGCCCTCGCCGTCTTCGACTGCGATGTCGCGCTGCGTACCTTCCAGCCGGCCTCCGCCCCCGCCCTCCTCCTCGACAGCCGCGAGGCCCGGCACGAACGCACCCGCTCCCAGCTCGCCCGCGAGCAGCAGGGCGGCGTGTGGGGCGACATCCTCGGCGCCCTGCGCCAGGAGGCCCCGCGGGCCCAGCTGATCCTGAACCAGCTCAACCCGCTGGTGCGCACCGCGGTCACCATCGACGAGCCCGAGCTGGCCCGCACCAGCGCCGAAGCCCTCTACGGGCAGGCCGCGATGCTGTCCCGGCGCCCGCTCAGGCCCGCCGAGTCGAGCCTCATCAACCGCTCCTTCCTCGACCTCCTCGCCCACGCCCTCCGCAAGGACAGCTGACGATGCCCACCACGATCCAGACCACCGACGAGCTGTACCAGGCGCTCCAGGACAACGACGAGCGTCCCTACGGCCGGACCCGCACCGTCACGGCCGAGGAACTCGTCGACGCCGCCGAGCAGTTCGAGGAGCCCGTACCGCTGATCCACGCCCTCCTCGAACTCCAGGAGGCGTACACCTACGGCTCCGAACCCCGTAAGTCGCCCGTCGTCTTCGCCCGTCTGCTCACCCTCTTCGACGAGCAGCCCGACGTCTTCGACGAGCGACTGCGCCACATGGTGTTCTGGCGGTTCAAGTGGGTGGGCCACGCCCTGCGTCAGCTGCCCGAGATACCGCTGGCCAGCCTGCGCCAGTGGCTGACGGAGATGCGCGACCGCTACGAGAAGGCCGGTCTCGGCCTCCAGCCCTACTACAGCCAGGCGTATCAACTCGCCGCCCACGTCGGCGAGGACACCGCGCTCGCCTACGAATTGTGGGCGGGCCGCACCCGCACCCGGCTCAGCGACTGCGAGGCCTGCGAGATCTGCGAGCGCGCGCTGTTCCACCTCACGGCCGGCGACGACGAACGGGCGCTGCGCACCTGGGAGCCCGTCCTGAACGGCAAGGAGTCCTGCCAGGAGGAGCCGGCCCGCTCGCTGTCGTACGCACTGCTGCCCCTGCTGCGCACCGGCCACGCCGACCGGGCCCGCGAACTGCACCTCGTCGGGTACCGCGGCTGCCGCCGCAACCCCGCGATGTCCGGGGAGGTCGGCCGGCACCTGGAGTTCTGCGCGCTGACCGGCAACGAGGCCCGCGGCCTGGAGCTGCTCGCCGAGAACCGGAACCTGTTCGACGAGGTCGGCTCGCCCCTGGACCAGCTCGACTTCCTCACCGGCGTCGAGGTTCTCCTGCAGCGCGTCGAGCACCTCGGCCACGGCGAGCTGCCCGCCACCGGATACGCCGGCCGCACCTGGACCGTGTCCGGGCTGCGCGCCGAGGTACGGGGCCGCGCGGACGACCTCGCCGCCCGCTTCGACGCCCGCAACGGAACCCCGACCCACACCGACCGCCGCCGGGCCCGCCTCGACCGGGCACCCCTCCTCGACGCGCTGGAACTGACCCTGCGCACCCGCAGCCTCGACGATGTCGCCCCGGCCGCCCCCATCGCCGCGCCCGCCTCCCGTACGGCCGCCGCCGTTCCCGACGCGCTGCCCGAACTCATCCTCCAGGCAAGGAAGTTGGAGGAACAGGGGCATCCGGACGCCCAGGCCTGTCTCGCGCGGCTGCGCACGCTCGTCGCCGCCCGCGACTACACCCACCCCGACGACCCCGCCGTGGGCCCGCTGGTCCGGCTGCGCGCCGACCTGCTGGCCGACGAGGCGACCTCGGCGGCCAACAAGGACGACTTCGCCGAAGCCGCCGCGCTCAACGAGGAGGCCGCGGCCCTCTACGACGACGCCTCCGAGCCCGGTCACGCGGCAGCCGCCCGCGCCGGCGCCCTGCTCGCCACCGCCCAGATCCCCACCGGGGACGCGGACGGAACCGTGGCGAAGGCGGCCGCGCTGACCGCCGCCCACGCGTCCGTGGTCCGCCTGCACGAGGAGACAGCCGGCCTCGCTCCTTACCTGGAGGCCCGCCTGTTGCGGCTGCGGGCGACCGCGCTCGGCCTGCGCCTGCAGACGACGGGAAGCAAGGAGCACGTCGCACCGGTCTTCGCCGAGACGGAGCTGCTGCACGCCTTCGCGTCCCGGCACGACCTCGCCGGACAGATCTCCGGCGCCCTGCTGCTGCGGGCCAGCACCCACGCCATCTCCGGCGACCTGCCCGCCGCCGTCACCGAGATCGACGCCCTCCTCGACCGGCTGAAGGCACACGGCCCCGCCTGGCACCTGCCCCGCACCCTCGGACTGCGCGGCCGGCTCCAGCTCGCCCTCCGGGAGCCCGAGGCCGCGTACGCGAACCTCGCCGAAGGTCTGCGACTGGCCGCCGACTGGCCGGCCGACACGGTCGACACCACCCGCCTGCACGGCGATCTGGCCGAGGCCTGCATGCACCTGGGTCGTCCCGAGGAGGCGTTGCGGCACCTGACGCGTTCGGCGGACGCGGACCTTCGCCACGGCAGCCGGATCGACGCGTTCTGCACCTACGGCAACGCGGCCCAGCTCAGCCTCGACCTCGGCCGCGTCGAGGACTGCATCGCCCTGCTCGACTCCCTGCTGGCCGAACCGGACGTCGCCGCAGGGGAGTTGGACGACCGCCTCGCCGCGCAACTGCGCCTGACCCGGGCCCGCGCACTGCGCGCGGGTGAGGACCTCAAGGCCGCCACGGCGGAGTTCGCCGCGCTCGCGGCCGAGTCGGCCGGCTGGGACGACGACCCGGGCAGCCACGCCATGATCGCCGCGGAGACGGCCGTACTCCTCGGCGAGTCCGGCGAGTTCGGCCCGGCTCGTGAGGCCGCGGACCAGGCGATCGCCGCCCATGCCCGGGACCCGCGCTACGAGCTGCTCAGCAACTCCCTGCGCGAACTCGCCCGCCTCCAGGCCCAGCAGCAGGGCGCCGAGGGTCTGGCCGACGCCCTCGCCTTCCTCGCCGACGCCGGCCGGGTCGCCGACGAGGCCCGCGCCGCCGGGTACGAGGCCCGTGGCCGCTCCCTGGACAGCGCCCTGGCCTACGAGCACGGGCGGGTCAACGCCTACGCGGGCGCGTACGAGGACGCACTGACCGCCCTGGAGAAGGCCCTGACCCTGCTCGGCGAGCTCGGACCGGAGGACGACCGGGCCGGAGAGTGGGCCGAGTGCGTCCGCCTCGCGGGCGCCGTGGAGGGCCTCTACCTGAAACGCCCGGCCCCCGCCCTCACCCGCCTCGACGCGGCGGTCGCCCACCTGACCGGCCTGGGTTACACCGAGGAGACCGAGACCCTGACCTCCCTGGCCGCCCGGCTGCGCGACGAGGAGTGAGCCCCGTCCCATAAAATCGTTCACGCGGGCGTCAGTTGCCCAGTGGATCCACGTCGAGGAGGCAATGGTGCTCGGAAAGGGCACGTGGTTGCTCGTGGGCGCCATGATCGTGGCCTGGATGGTGCTCTCGGGTCCCAGCGCACCGAGCGGTGCCCTCGACGCCAGATCGCTGCCCGACAAAGCCGGCCGGGACGTCGTACCGAACCGGGTCATGACGTGGAACCTGTGCAACCCCTGCGAGACGGGCAACGACGACCGGGCGGCGGAGATCGCCACGTTCGCGCCCCAGGTCATCGGCCTGCAGGAAGCGTGCGTGGGTGACGTCGAGAAGATCCGGGAGTATCTGGAGAACCTCCACGGGCTCGTCTACCGCGTCGAGTACGGGGCGGTTCTCCAGAGCTGGGGCCGTTGCGGGGGAGCGCCCTGGAACCCGGGCGGCTACGGCGAGGCGATCCTCTCGGCGGCCCCGATGACCGACGTCGTCACCGAGGAATATCCCAACGGCGGCTCCGAGGACCGTGGCTACATGGCGGTCACCACCACGGTGGGCGGCCGCCAGGTCAGGGTCTTCAACACCCACCTCGCCGAACGACGTCAGGAGGCGGTCCGGGCGGACCAGGTCGGCGTACTCGTCAAAGAGGTCGCCCGGCACGACCGCGCGATCGTCATCGGCGACTTCAACGCGGTACCGGACGCCTCCGAACTCACCAGGATGTGGGCCCTGGCCAAGGACGCCGACCCGCAGTGCCATCCTTCGCCGACCGGCGCCTGCGAGCCGACCACCGACTGGCAGAGCAAGTTCGACTACGTGTTCCTGCGGGGCTACGTTGCGCTCAAGCAGCGTGTACATCCGAACGCGGTCTCGGACCACCACCTGGTGTACGCCGACGTGAACCCGGCTCCGCGCCGCTGACCTGCGAACTCAGTGCTCCGGGGAGCGGAGGACCAGCAGGGTGATCTCACTGGGGGCGAAGACGCGGAACGGCGGCCCCCAGAAGCCGGTGCCGCGGCTGGTGTAGAGGAGGGTGCGGGCGCCGTGGCGGCTGAGGCCGGCGAGGGCGGGCTGGTCGATGCGGACCAGGTGGTGGAAGGGCCAGATCTGGCCGCCGTGGGTGTGCCCGGAGAGCTGGAGGTCGATGCCGGCGGCCGCCGCCCGGTCGACGAACTTGGGCTGGTGCGCCAGGAGCAGGACGGGGAGGTCTAGGTCGGCGCCGTTCAGGGCTCCGGCGAGGTGGGCGCGGTGGCCTGCCAGACTGGAGGACTCGGCGGTGACGTCGTCCACGCCGGCGACCACGAGGGTGTCGCCTCCGCGTTCGAGCAGCAGATGGCGGTTGCGCAGCGGCTCCCAGCCCAGCTCGCCCATCAGGTCGACCCAGCCCTGGGCCTCGCTGTAGTACTCGTGGTTGCCGGTGACGTACACACGGGCCCGGCTGGCCTGCACGGTACCGAGGGGGACGGCCTGGGCGCGGCGGCGTTCGGCCGTGCCGTCCGCGATGTCGCCGGTGTGACAGACCAGGTCGGCCTCCAGAGTGTTCACCGTCTCGCACACCCGCGCCGACCACCGGGCGCGGTCGAGCGGGCCGTAGTGCGTGTCGGTGATGAGGACGACGCGGAGGCCGTCCAACCCTGCACCCAGCCGGGGGAGTTGCACGTCGAGTCGGCGCACGCGCGGCACGCGGCGGGCCTCGGCGTATCCCCAGGCGAGCAGGACGGCGGTAGTGCCGAGGACGGCCCACGAGACGATGCGGGCCCGGTCCTGGCCCTCGCCGACGCCGGCCACGGTCAGCGCGAGCCGCAGCAGGACGCCGAGGAGAACGGACCAGGTGAACAGGACCCAGCTGCCGCCCAGCAGGGTGTCACCGACGATCGCCGCGCGGTCCTGCTGGCGCCGGCCGTGTCCGCGCATCATCGCGAGCGGCATACCGACCAGGCCGAGGGCGAACAGGGCGGTGCCGACCAGGGTGACGGGCAGCGGCCAGTGCTGGCCCGCGTACAGGAGCACCCAGCAGGGCACGGTCCACAGCAGGACGGGGGCGATCAGGGGCAGGTAGCGCATCAGGCGGAGCAGTCGGCTCTGCCGCGGAGCCTGCGCTTCACTGTCGGCGGGTCGGGTGTTGCTGGTATCGGTCACGCTTCTTCTCCCTGACCAGGCTGCCGTCTCACGCACTGTATCCGGTGGCCCTCGGGCCGACCGGACCGGCGTTCACCGGAGCCCGGCTTGGTCGCGTGACCCGGGCGGGCCCGGCCTTCCGCCGAGCCCGCCACGCCGTCAGCGCTGCAGTGTCAGCAGACCCGGACGGTAGGGCAGGAGGCCGTAGTCACCGCCGGAGCTGGGGCTGCGGCCCTGGTAGAGCAACTGCAGATTGCAGGGATCGACGGTCATGGTCTGATCGGCGCCGGTGCGGATCAGTTCGCCATGGCTGATGTCGTTGGTCCAGGTGGCGCCACTGTTGGCCTTGCCGGCGAAGGGATTGCTCTCGGTCGCGGCCTGGGGTGTCCATGAGCCGTTCAGACTCGTGGCCGTGAACGAGCGGAAGTAGCGGCCCTGCGAGCCGATCGCCTCGACGATCATGAGGTAGCGGTTCTGGCCCTGCAGCTTGTAGACCTGCGGGGCTTCGAACAGGTTGTTCGTCGTATCGCTCATGACCGTCGTGTACGACGAGCCGAAGCTGCCCGGGAAGTTCCCGATCGGCATACTGGCCCGGTAGATCTTGCCGTTGTCACCGGCGAAGAACAGGTACATGTTCGTCCCGTCCCCGATGAGCGTCTGGTCGATCGGTCCGGTTCCGGAACCGGAGATGCTTCCGGAGAACAGTACCTGCGGGGATGACCAGCCATTCGGGTTGGTGGGGTCGCTCGACGTCCGGTAGGAGAAGGCGGTCCCGCCCCACTGGTAGGCGAGCACCCAGATGTTCTTCGGCGCGAAGTAGAAGAGCGTGGGCGCGACGGTGGAGGACGACATCGTGTTCTGGCTTGCCGAGGCCATCTCCGACCAATTGGTGAACAGGCCGAAGTTCATCGAACCCCAACTCGTCCCCGTGTCGTGCGTCGTCGCATAGACGAGTTGCCTGCCGTTGTAAGGGACGACGGTGAAGTCCTTGAGCGAGACCCAGCCCGGCTTGGGCTGCGCCAGAGCGCCCGTTGATGTCCAGCGGTAGGTCGACGGAAGGTCGCACGGGCCGGAGGTGTCGCCGCCGACCTTGACGAGTTGCCACTGCTGGTTGGTGCCGCCCCAGTCGTCGTACTGGACGATGTTCGCACTGTCGGCGGTGGAGGCGCCCTGCACTTCGAGGGCCTTGTTGCTGTGGCGCGAGATGAACCGCACGTAGCCGTCCGAGCTGTCGGCGAGCCGCCACTGCTGGTTGGTGGCGTTCAGGTCGGCCCACTGGACGATCGCGCCGCCGTTCGCGGTGGACCAGTTGTAGACGTCCAGTACCTTGCCCGAGTGGCGGGACCTGATGCGGTAGTAACCGCCCCCGGCATCGACGAACTGCCACTGCTGCTGGGCCTGATCGTTCCTGGACCACTGGGTGATGCGGGCGCCGTCGTCGGTCGCCAGGTTGTAGACGTCCAGGGCCTTGCCGCTGTTGCGGTTGACCAGCACGTACGAGGCGCTGGTGTCAATGGTCGCCGCCGCGCCGGCGGGCTGGGCACCGAGGAAGGCAGCCACGAGCAGCAAGGGCGCGAGGACGGCCAGTAAGCGTCTGAGACGGACCGGGGACGGGTGGCGAAACCACATCAGAGGGCCTCCTTTGGGGGGCCGGGGGCGGTATCGAAAGTTTCGAAGAAATCCCGGATACTTCGACGCCACAAGCTAGGAATGCGGGGCTCGCCGGTCAAGGTCTGTCACCGATCTGTCCATAAACAGCACCTCACCCGGCTCACCGGGCTTACGAATGTTTCGGTCAATGAGCGGAAACTTTTTCTGCGGGGAGTATTGACGATCCATCAGCATCCCGGTCCCATGACCGAGTTCCCCCTCGCTTCAGTCCTTCCCTGATGTCGACCTTGGAGGCACAGTCATGGGCTCGTATGCCCTTCCCAGACCGGTAGCCCGCCGGAAGATCCACGTCCTGCTGTTGGCGCTGGTCGTCGGCGCCCTCGGTGCGGTCGCCGCACTGGTCGCGCCACCGAACGCACACGCCGCCGAGAACACGCTCGGTGCCGCGGCGGCGCAGAGCGGCCGCTACTTCGGCACCGCCATCGCCTCGGGCAGACTGGGCGACTCGGCGTACACGACGATCGCGGGCCGTGAGTTCACCATGGTGACGCCCGAGAACGAGATGAAGATCGACGCCACCGAACCGCAGCGGGGCCAGTTCAACTTCACCGCCGGTGACCGCGTCTACAACTGGGCCGTGCAGAACGGCAAGCAGGTGCGCGGACACACCCTGGCCTGGCACTCCCAGCAGCCCGGCTGGATGCAGAGCCTCAGCGGCAGCACGCTGCGCCAGGCCATGATCGACCACATCAACGGCGTGATGGCCCACTACAAGGGCAAGATCGCCCAGTGGGACGTCGTGAACGAGGCCTTCGCCGACGGCAGTTCGGGAGCCCGGCGCGACTCCAACCTGCAGCGCACCGGCAACGACTGGATCGAGGTCGCCTTCCGCACCGCGCGCGCCGCCGACCCGGCCGCCAAGCTCTGCTACAACGACTACAACGTCGAGGACTGGACCTGGGCCAAGACCCAGGCCATGTACGCCATGGTCCGGGACTTCAAGCAGCGCGGCGTGCCGATCGACTGCGTCGGTTTCCAGTCGCACTTCAACAGCGGCAGCCCGTACAACAGCAACTTCCGCACCACCCTGCAGAACTTCGCCGCCCTCGGCGTCGACGTGGCCATCACCGAACTCGACATCCAGGGTGCCTCGGCCACGACCTACGCCAACGTGACCAACGACTGCCTGGCCGTCTCGCGCTGCCTCGGCATCACCGTCTGGGGCGTGCGCGACACCGACTCCTGGCGTTCGCAGGACACGCCGCTGCTGTTCAACGGCGACGGCAGCAAGAAGCCCGCCTACACCGCCGTCCTCAACGCACTCAACGGCGGCACCTCCACGCCCCCCACGGGTTCCGGAACGATCAAGGGCGTCGGGTCGGGCCGCTGCCTGGACGTGCCCAGCGGCAGCACCACCGACGGCACCCAGCTGCAACTGTGGGACTGCAACAACGCCACCAACCAGCAGTGGACGTACACCGCCGCGGGTGAGCTCAGGGTCTACGGCAACAAGTGCCTGGACGCCGGCGGCACCGGCAACGGCACCAAGGTCCAGATCTACAGCTGCTGGGGTGCCGACAACCAGAAATGGCGCCTCAACTCCGACGGATCCATCGTCGGCGTCCAGTCCGGCCTCTGCCTCGACGCCGTCGCGGCCGGCACCGCCAACGGCACCCTGATCCAGCTCTACACCTGCTCGAACGGCAGCAACCAGCGCTGGACCCGCACCTGAGGGAGACCGTGCGGGCCGTTGGCCGGGATGCGAGGCGGCTCCCCCCGTTGGAAGGTGGAGCCATGAACCAGAACTACCGCCAGTCTCAGCGGATGATCGAGATCGACACCCGGCTCATCAGGACCGGCGCCATGCTCACCGCGGCCGGTGCCGCGGTGGCGTGCGCCGGCATGGGCGTCGCGGCCTTCGCCGTGTTCTCGGCGGGCCGGCGCATGATCCGCGAGATGGACGTGCCGCCCTCGCAGCAGGCAGCCATGAAGTGGCGACAGGCCAAGGAGGCGTCCCTGGCGGGCGCGCGGGCGTGGCAGGCCGCGTCCGACGCCCAGAACGGGTCGCTCGCCCGCTAGTGCCGCGACAGGCAACGTTCGCCCGGGAAAACGTTGCCTGCCGCGGCACCAGGTCCGGCGCAGTCGTTTCGCCCGTTGCTCCGTTCGTGACCACTCACCGAGGCCTCAGACCTCTTCCAGTGCGTTACCGAATTCTCGCAGCGCGCGGCCATGGTGGCTGTGAGCAAGCTTGTGCCCAATTGTTATGGCAAGGGCCACCGGCCATTCGATGATCTCCAGCGCGGCGAGTACGCCGAGCCCCGCCATAAAAGCGAGGTGGTCCGGCGGCGGCAGTTCCACGTGCTTGCCGAATACGTCAACCACCAGGGCGTTGTGTGCGACGGCCGCATCGGCTGCCGCGCGGGCGTTCTTGTCTTCCGCGTCCACGTCGGGGGCACCCGGCTGAACAGGGTGGGACTGGGACTGCTGTACGGCGCCAATTGATGCAGTCATGGTGCTGTCCGTTCCATCAGAATCCCCTGATGTATTTGTCATGCATTTTACTGCTGATTCCAGGCCGCTACGAATACGCCCCTCGACGGCCCCGGGCGGCTGTAGCCCGACGGTGTGACATGCCCCGCCGAAATCGGCGGCACCGTGTGCCGGTCGGCGCCGTCCGCGGCGCGGGGTGCTTTCGTCTGAGGCCGGGTGTGCGACGGCTCATGTGTCTGTCCTGGCGGGCCGGCCGAGGCCCTGCCTACGTCTTGCCTCGCCCGATCCTGAGGGCGTGCCGTCCGAAACGACGTCCAAGGAGACATCGCGATGACAACGAAAGCCGAGAACCGCGGGACGACGTCCGCGCAGCTCCTCAAGGGCCAGAAGGCACTGGTGACCGGGGCCAACTCGGGCATCGGCCTGGCGACCGCCGTTGCCCTGGGCCGGGCCGGAGCGGACGTCGTGGTGAACTACGTCGTCGGTGCGCACGAGGCAGAGAACGTCGTGAAGGAGATCGAGAGCTTCGGCGTCCGCGCCTACGCCCACGAGGCCGACGTGTCCGACGAGGACCAGGTGACCGCCATGGTCGCGCGGATGGTCGAGGAGTTCGGCACCATCGACATCATGGTGGCCAACGCGGGCCTCCAGCGGGACGCGGCCGTGACGGAGATGACGCTCGCCCAGTGGCAGAAGGTCATCGACGTCAACCTGACCGGCCAGTTCCTGTGCGCGCGGGAGGCCGCCAAGGAGTTCATCCGGCGCGGTGTGGTGGAGGAGGTCTCCCGTTCGGCGGGAAAGATCATCTGCATGAGCTCGGTCCACCAGATCGTCCCGTGGGCGGGCCACGTGAACTACGCCTCCTCCAAGGGCGGGGTGGGCATGCTGATGCAGACCCTCGCCCAGGAGCTGGCACCGAAGCGGATCAGGGTCAACGCCGTCGCACCCGGTGCCATCCGCACGCCGATCAACCGCGACGCCTGGGACACCCCCGAGGCCGAGGCCGAGCTGCTGCGCCTGATCCCGTACCGCCGTGTGGGCGATCCGGACGACATCGCCAACGCCGTCGTCGCCATGGCCTCCGATCTGCTCGACTACGTCGTCGGCAGCACCCTCTACGTCGACGGCGGAATGACGCTCTTCCCCGGCTTCGCCACCGGAGGCTGATCCCTGATGCAGGATCACGTCACGCCCCGCCGGGTGGTGATCCTCGGCGGGGGGTTCGCCGGACTGTTCGCCGCCCGTGCCCTGCGGAAGTCACCGGTCGCGGTGACCCTGGTCGACCGCCGCGCCCACCACCTCTTCCAGCCGCTGCTGTACCAGTGCGCCTCCGGGATCCTGTCCGAGGGGCAGATCGCCCAGCCGCTGCGCGGGGTCCTGCGACGCCACCACAACGTGAGGTGCGTGCTCGCCGAGGCCACCGACGTGGACGCCGACGCCCGGCTGGTCCACGCCCGGCGACCCGACGGCGGAGCCCTCGAGCTGCCGTACGACGAACTGATCCTCGCGGTGGGCATGCGCCAGTCCTACTTCGGGCACGACGAGTTCGCCGCGCACGCCCCCGGCATGAAGACCCTGGACGACGCGCTCGACATCCGCCGACGGATCTACCGGGCGTTCGAGATGGCCGAGACGGCGGCGAACGAGCGGGAACGGGAGCGGTGGCTCACCTTCGCGCTCGTCGGTGGCGGGCCGACCGGTGTGGAACTCGCGGGGCAGATCCGGGAGATCGCCGGCCACACCCTCGACCGGGAGTTCCAGAAGATCGACTCCGCCAAGGCACGGGTGCTGCTCTTCGAGGGGTCCGACGCCGTGCTGGGCGCGTTCGGCCCGGCACTGGCGCATCGTGCGGCCCGGACCCTGCAGGGGCTCGGTGTGGAGCTCCATCTGGGCACGATCGTCACCGACATCGACGCGCACGGCCTGACGGTACGAGACCACGAGGGCGCGACGACCTGGTTCGGCGCGCGCACCGTGCTGTGGACGGCGGGCGTCGAGGCGCCACCGATCGCCGGTGCCCTGGCCCGTGCGACCGGTGCCAAACAGGACCGGGCCGGCCGCATCCTGGTCGAACCCGACCTCACCGTCCCCGGTCATCCCGAGATCCGTGTCACGGGCGACGTGATGAGCCTGAACCGTCTGCCGGGCCTGGCCGAGGTCGCCATGCAGTCGGGCGCCTACGCGGGCCGGATGCTGCGACACCAGGTCGAAGGCAGGACGAAGAAGCCGAAGCCCTTCACGTACGTGGATCTCGGCAGCGCCGCCTACATCGCCCGCGGCCGGGCCGTCGTCAAGGCCGGCCCGCTGCACCTCTCGGGGTTCACCGGCTGGCTCGTCTGGCTCTTCATCCACCTGGCGTTCCTCACCGGCTTCCGCAGCAGGCTGGGAGCGGTGCTCAGCTGGTCCGTCGCCTTCGCCACCGGATCGCGCCGCGAACGTGCCTTCACCCTGACCGACACCGACGCTCCGGCCCCCGGGCCGCCCCCTCAATAGACCTGTCCTTCCCCAGCCCCACCCGCTCATCCGGGGCAGACCTCCGAGGCGCACATGTTCAGCACAGCGGTCCTTCTCGCGAACACGCCGGACCAACTCCTGCCGGCTCGTGAGCTGATGGCCTTCACCCTGGCCTCACACATCCTGCTGGTCCCGTTCGGTGTGGCACTGCCGTTCATCACCCTGCTCATGCACCACCGGGGGCTGCGTCGCAACGATCCCGTCGCTCTCCTGCTCGCCCGGCGCTGGTCCGCGGTGATGGCCGTTCAGTTCGCCATCGGCATCATCACCGGCACCGTGCTGTCCTTCGAGTTCGGCCTGCTGTGGCCCGGCATGATGGGCCGCTGGGGCGACGTCTTCGGCCTCGGGTTCGGCGTCGAGGCGTGGGCGTTCTTCCTGGAGGCCGTGCTGATCGCGATCTACCTCTACGGCTGGCGCCGGCTCAAGCCCTGGACGCACTTCTGGCTGGCCGTGCCGTTGCCGCTGGCCGCCCTGATGGGGGCGTTCGGCATCATCGCGGCCAACTCCTGGATGAACACCCCCCAGGGCTTCCGCCTCGACGCCCAGGGCAAGCCGATCCACGTCGACGTGCGGCAGGCGATCTTCACGCCGATCTTCGGCCCGGAGTACTGGCACTTCGTCGTCGCGATGCTCCTGACCGCCGCCTACGTGGTCGCCGGCGTGTACGCGGTCGGCTGGCTGCGCGGGCGCCGGGACCGATACCACCGGCTCGGATTCACCCTGCCGTTCACGGTGGCCGCCATCCTCACGCCGGTCCAGTTCATGCTCGGCGACTCCGCCGCTCGCGCCGTCTTCCACAAGCAGCCGATCAAGTTCGCCGCCACGGAGATCGTCTGGAAAACCGACACCCATGTGCCCGAGTACATGTTCGGACGGCTGAACAGTGACGGGACGATCTCCGGCGGACTCAAGATCCCCCAGCTGGACTCGATCCTCGCCGGCTTCAAACCCAGCACACAGGTGACGGGACTGACCTCGGTGCCGGCCGCCGACCGTCCCACCGCCGTCCAGGCCACCATCGCCCACTGGGCCTTCGACATCATGGTCACCATCGGCAGCCTGCTCATCCTGCTCGCCCTCTGGTACGCCTGGTCCTGGTGGCGGCACCGGGACAACCCCCGTGGCCGCTGGTTCTACCGCTGCGCCGCCCTCGCGGGCGTCGCCTGCCTGGTCACCGTGGAGTGCGGATGGATCACCACGGAGGTCGGCCGTCAGCCCTGGATCGTCTACCACCACATGCGGGTCTCCGAGGCGGTGACCAGCACCCACGCCTCGGGGCTCTGGACCATGCTCGGCATCGTCATGGCCGTGTACGTGCTGGTGTTCGGCGCGTTCGTCGCCGTCGTCCTGAAGATGCGCACCCGATGGCGCATCGCCGACGAGGGCTCGGCCGCCGCGCGCGCCGGACTGCACCCGGAGGCCGACACCCCGTACGGGCCCCGGAGCGAGCCCGAACCCGCAGCAGCCGGGGCCGCGCCCGACGGCGGGTCCGGCGACACCTCTGGCGGTGCGTCGTAATGGCCGAATTCATCGCATGGGTACTGGTGCTGGCGATCGCCGCCTACGCCTGCGCCGGAGGCACCGACTACGGCGCGGGCTTCTGGGACCTCCTGGCCGGGGGCGCGGAGCGCGGCAAGCGGCCCCGCCGGCTCATCGACCACGCGATGGCACCGGTCTGGGAGGCCAACAACGTCTGGTTGATCTTCGTCCTGGTCATCATGTGGACCGGCTTCCCGACGGTGTTCCAGGCCGTCTTCTCCGCCATGTGGCTGCCGCTCGCCCTCGCCGCCGTCGGCCTGGTGCTCCGCGGCGCCGGGTTCGCCCTGCGCAAGCCGACCCGACGCCTGGCCCAACGACGGATCTACGGGGCGATGTTCGCCGTCTCGTCACTGGTGACGCCGTTCTTCCTGGGGGCGGTGCTCGGCGGCATCGCCTCGGGCCGGGTCAAGGTCGGCACGACCGCCTCCGCGGACGCCTGGGCCAATGGAACCTCCGTCCTCGTGGGGCTGCTGGCCATCGCGGCCACCGCGTTCCTCGGGGCGGTCTTCCTCTGCTCCGACGCCCTGCGGTTCGGCGCGCACGATCTCGTCGACTACTTCCGCGTACGGGCACTGATCGCCTTCGGCGCCGTGGTGGTCCTCGCGCTCATCGCCCTGCCCGTCACCCACGACGACGCCCGGTACGTCTGGGACGGCCTCACCGGAGGCCTGGGCCTGCTGCTGATCATCCTGGCCGCGGTCTGCGGACTGGTGACGGTGCTGCTTCTGCTGCGCCGGTCCCACCGCTGGACCCGCTACACCTCGGTCGCGAGTGTCGCCCTGACCGTCGGCGCCTGGGGCTGCGCGCAGCGGCCCTATGCGCTGCCCACCTCGCTGACGGTGGCCGAAGCGGCCGGTGCCGCTCACACCCTGCGGTGGCTGCTGATCGTCACCGCCATCGCGATCGTCCTGGTCGGTCCGGCGCTGGTACTGCTCTACCGGCTCGACACGATGGGCGAACTGGAGGAGCTCACCGACGCGGACACCGGGGCCGTCGGAGCAGCGGGGGACAACCCGTAGCCAGGCGGTGACGCGTGCACGAGAGCCGCACCGGACGGCAACTGACCCTCCGTCACGGCACGCACCGTGCACCGACTCGTCCCACCACGCATCGAAAGGCCCACTCGTGACAACGGACCAGGTGCTCATCGGCGTGGGCCTGATCCTCGTCCTGGCCGTCGGATCTCAGGTCCTGGCCGGACGCCTGCGCATCCCCGCCCTCATTCTGCTGCTGCCGGTCGGCTTCGCCGCGGGCGCGTTGATCGACGACGTCGATCCCGAGCAGCTGCTCGGGGCGGCGTTCTCACCGCTGGTGTCGCTGGCCGTCGCCGTGATCCTCTACGACGCGGGCCTCGGCCTTGACCTGACGAGGCTGAAGGGCCACACCCGCCGTGTCGTCGTCCGGCTGATCTGGATCGGTGTCCTGATCACCTGGCTGCTCGGCACGCTCCTCGCCGAGCCGCTGCTGGGGATGTCCCGACGTGCGGCCATCATGATCGGCGCGATCCTCGTGGTCTCGGGGCCGACGGTCGTAGGACCGCTGCTCAGCTTCGTGCGACCGAAGGACCGTCTCCAGCACATCCTGATCTGGGAGGGCTCCCTCATCGACCCGGTCGGTGGCGTCCTGGGAGCACTGGTCTTCCACGCGGTCCTGGCGAGCTCGGGCCACCATCTCGGCAGCGGGACGGCACAATTCCTGGCCAGCGTGGGCATCGGAGCGGCCGGAGGAGCCGTCGGGGCGGCTCTGCTGTGGCTGTTGTTCCGGGTACTGCGGCTCGGCGAGGTCCTCGGCACCACCGCGCAGCTTGCCGCGGTGATCGGTGTGGCGGCGCTCTGCGATGTGCTGCGTGACGACACGGGACTCATCTCCGCCGTGGTGATGGGCCTGGCGGTCGCCAACCTCCCCGGCATGGGCGCACCCGCACGCCGGCCGTTCTTCGAGACCCTGGTCAGCCTGATCCTCGGTCTGCTCTTCATCTCCATCTCGGCCACCGTCACCCCGCACTCGCTGCGCCATGTGTGGCTGCCCGCGCTCGCGCTCGCCGCCTTCCTGGTACTGGTCGTCAGGCCACTGGTCGCGGCCGTGTCCACCCTCGGCACCGACCTGACGCGCGGCGAGCGGGGCTTCATCGGCTGGATGGCCCCGCGCGGCATCGTCGCGGCCGCCACGGCCTCGACGTTCTCGGCCGGCCTGGTCGCCAAGGGGATCGGCGGCGCGTCGAAGATCCTTCCGGCCACCTTCGTGGTCATCGTCGCGACCGTGACGCTCTACGGCCTGACCGCCGCGCCCGTCGCCCGGCGCCTGGGCGTCGTGCGCCCGTCCCGCTCGCGGCCCTTGCTCGTCGGGGGCGACCCCTGGGTGGTCGACCTGGGCCTGGCCCTGAAATCGGCAGGGCTGGAGGTCCTGATGTGGGCAGGGGAAGAGGAACAACGCGACCGTATCCGCAGGGCGGGGATCGAACTCGCGCCCGGTGAGCTGCTGGGTGCTGCCACGGGCGGGGCGGCCGAGCTGGAGGGCATCACGGCGGTGTACTTCCTCACCGCCGAGGACGACTTCAACGCATTGGCGGCGGTGCTTCTGCGAGGAAGCGTGGAGGGTACGGTCCACCGCCTGAACGCACCGGCCGACAGCCAGGGCGTGGTGGCACCGTTCATCGGCGGCGAGGTGCTGTTCGGCCCGGAACTGACCTGGCCGACGTTCTCCCGCAGATACGAGGAAGGGGCAGCCGTGCTCGGGCAGCCCGCCGACGAGGTGCGGCCCGGCAGCGATCCGCTGTTCCTCGTGCGGCGGGACGGCCGCCTCGATCCGGTCACGGCAGGCAGCACACCGCTGCCCCGGCCAGGGGACACGGTCGTCCTGCTGACACCGGGCGGACGGGCCGGCGAGGGCCCGCAAGGGTAGGAGGGCCGTCGGCTGCCCGAACCCCGTCTTTCCCATACCCGGTGAGCGAAAGTAAGCCGCCAAATAAACAATTCTCGGTGCGCCGGTCTCTTCTATTCTGGAACACCGCATGCGCCCACTCATGTTCTGCCGGTCGGCGATTCTCGTGGCAAGCTGAAATACGGGCCACCGATCGGCTGCAGGTCAGTGGCGAGGTCTACGCTGGAGGATCCGGGAAATGACTACAGCGGGAATGCACCAACGCCGAACCGGGGGAGTGTGGGCGTCCGGTTGGACCGCTTTCGCCGGGGTCATGATGATCTTCGGCGGGGCGATGGCGATATTCGAAGGCATCGCCGCCATCGCCGAGGACGACGTCTTCCTCACCACTCGCAACTACACCTACGACTTCTCCCTGACGAGTTGGGGCTGGATCCACCTCGCCCTCGGCGTCCTCGTCGTAGCCGCCGGCATCGCCCTCTTCGGTGGAGCGATGGTGGGCGCGCGTGATCGGCGTCGCGCTCGCGGGCCTGTCGATGATCGCCAACTTCATGTGGCTGCCGTACTACCCCGTCTGGGCCGTCGTACTGATCGCCGTGGACGCCTTCGTCATCTGGGCGCTGTGTGTCGGAAGGAGCCGGGAGGCCCGCACCGGCTGACCCCGCTGAAGTGGCCCAGAAGGCGATGTCGTGATGAATGACGTGGTGCGATCCGGACTCGCGGCTCCGCAGCCGACCGGTCCGAAGACGGCGCCCGGCCGCGAGTCCGAGAGCCCGTGACCGGGACCCGGGAACCTGTGACCGCCACCGCCTGCGGTCCGCCGATCGTGGTGGTCCTGGGCGTCTCGGGTTCCGGGAAGACCACCGTCGGCAAGGCGGTCGCCGAGCAGCTCGGAGTGCCGTTTCTCGAGGGCGACGACCTCCATCCGGCGGCGAACATCGCCAAGATGAGCGCCGGCCATCCCTTGGACGACGCCGACCGTGAGCCCTGGTTGCGTGCCCTCGCCGAGCGCATCCGTCGGTCCGCCGAGGCCCACGAGGGGCTGGTCATCGCCTGTTCGGCACTCAAGCGTGCCTACCGCGACGAACTTCGGTCGGCCGCCGGTGCCGGGCTGTGGTGTCTGTATCTCGCCCTGGACCGGGCCACCGCATGGGACAGGGTGTCCCGGCGTACCGGTCACTTCATGCCCGCCGGGCTGGTCGAGTCGCAGTTCGCGACGTTGGAACCGCTGCAACCGGACGAGCCGGGCACGACCCTGGACGCCACCGCCGGCCTTCCGGCGCTTCTCCGCCGGGTGCGGGCCGCTGTCCCATGCCGCGAGGGGCGCGCAGGCAGCTGAAGCGGTCGGCCGGTCGCGATCCGCGGACTTCCTGGTGGACACCGCGATCCGCAGACTTCCTGGTGGACACCGATGGCGAGGAGAGCACCGCTCCTATGCCGTCGGCCCGGCCGCCCGCTCGCGTCGGCGTGCGCTCACCCGGCGCCAGATCGCCCGCTGACACTTGAGTGTGCCGGTCCCGACCACGATCAGGACGACGATGTTGAGCAGCAGCTGCAGCAGTGAGCCCCGGGCCTCGTTCCAGCTGGCGAACGCACACGAGACGCCGATGTCCGCCGCCGCCGGAATCGTGGTGACCGAGATGAAGACACCGAGCAGCGCGCTCGTGCGGGCCTCGGCCAGGGAGACGATGCCGACGATCCCGGCCAGCACCGCCACCGCGGCGGAGAAGAAGTTGGGGGTGTCTATCAGGCTCGAGACCGGCCTGAGCCCCAGCTCGAAGGCCCTGGGCTGCAGTCCGAAGCCCCGCACCAACAGGGAGAAGAGCAAGGTCGCGGCAATGGCCAGCAGGAAGCCCACGAGCAGCGCCATCAGGCCCTGCTCGATCCGCGGCCGGGCGCGGTGGTCGATCCCGAGCGCGATGCTGGTGATGGCCCCGTACTCGGGCCCGACCACCATGGCCGCGACGATGAGGATCTGCGAGTTGGTGATGATGCCCACCGCGCCGATGAGCCCGGCGATGACCAGGAACAGGTAGAAGCTCGGGGGGTACCTGCCCTCGGCCCGGATCCGGGCCTCCACCTGCTCCCACACCGGCGCCCGCAGCCGGGCTCCGAGTTCCTCGGCCCCGGTCCTGGCCGCGAGGTCCGAGAACACCGTGTCCACCGGATCGAGGACGAGGGTGCCACGGTGTTCAAGGCCGAGATCCCGCAGACCGCGCAGCACCTCGTTGGCGGCTCCGGTCAGCACGTCGCACTCGATGGCGTCGCCCTCGGGGTGGCGTACCCGGCCCGTCTGCAGATGCAGGTTCAGCACGCATGTCTCGGCGCTCAGCAGGGCCATGGCGCGTTCGGTGAGGTCCGGCGGACACACCGCTCGGACATGGATCATGTCCATCCGGACCTCCGCGGAGCGGTTCGGTGCGGTGGCCTACGGCCAAGGACGAGGCGTCCATCCATTAACGCGGCGGTCCCCGGTCCCGGCAACTCGGGATGCCGGTGTCCGGCGCCCGTCGGAGAGTGGGCGTATGCGAACGCCCGACGAGCTGAGCGAGGCCGATTTCCGGTCGCTGTATCGCCGCCTGCGCGCCACGGCCCCCGGCGGTGGCACTCCCAGGGGTGCCCTGGACACGATCACCGGGGAACAGGTGCTGGCGGCCGTCCGCGAGGTGCGCTCGGGACGTACGGTGTCGCTCGCGGCCCCGGTGAACACCCGTCCCGGACCTGACGACGCCGATCCGGCCGAGCACCGGCTCACGGCTCCGGCAGACGCCGAACCGGCGGCGAGCGGCCTGGAATTCGCGCGGGACCGCTTCGCCATGAACATCCACGGTGACGTGAACAGCCACCTGGACGCGCTGTGCCACGTCATCTACGACGGCACCCTGCACGGCGGTGCACCGGCGGCGGACGCCCTGTCCCCGGCCGGAGCGAACGCGCTCTCCGTCGACCTGGTCCACGACGGCATCGCCGGACGCGGGGTCCTGCTCGACATCCCCCGGCTGCATGGCGTCCCGTGGCTCGAACCAGGAACGAGCGTGACGGCCGAGGACCTCGCCGCGGCCGAGGCACGGCAGGAGGTCCGGGTCGGCCGGGGCGACATCGTCCTCGTCCGGGTCGGACACCGCCGACGCCGTGAGGAACTCGGGCCCTGGGACGTGTCCGACGCCCGCGCCGGACTCCACCCGACCGCCATGGAGTTCCTGGCCGCGCGAGAGGCGGCCGTACTCGGCAGTGACGGCAACAGCGACACGGCCCCCAGTCCGGTGGAGGGGGTCGCGTTCCCGGTGCATGTGCTCGCCGTCCACGCGATGGGACTGCATCTGCTCGACTACCTGCGGTTCGAGGACCTCGCACCGGTCTGCGCGCGGGAGGGCCGCTGGACGTTCCTCTGCGTGATCGCTCCCCTCAGGCTGCCGGCGGCCACCGGCTCCCCGGTGAACCCCCTCGCGATCCTGTGACGGCGGACGGCGGACGGCGGACGGCGGCGGACGGCCGACGGCGGACGGCAGTCGGCAGTCGGCAGACGAGCGATCGTCCGGCGTCCCATGGCTCAGGCGGTCGGCTGGTAGATGCTTCGACCCAAGTCCCCGATGCCATCCGGAACGCCGTCACCGCTCTCCTCACCCGTACGGCACAGTCGTGCACGCGCCGCGGGCATCGTCGGACGCCCGGGCGGCACTCTGGTGAGGCGTTCACGCCCCGGGCGTGACGCCCGGACCGGACAGCGGGAGCAGCATGCGCGCAGACAGAGAATCCGGCTCGCCCGCAGACGGCGGAAAGAGCCGTTGGCGCGAACGGGCGGCACATCTGAAGGCCCGGCTGCTGAGGCTGCGCAGCACCGCCGAGGAGCGGTTCCCGGTGATCACCCGCCTCACCGCCCACCTGATCGCGGTGAACCTGCTGGACTCGGCGACGCGGCTGGCGGCTCAGGCCTTCCTGACCGCCGTACCCCTGCTCTTCCTGGTCGCCTCTCTCGCCCCGCAGGGGGTGCGCAACCAGATCATCACGTCGGTGCACGACCTTTTCGGCATCCAAGGCGCCTCGGACCAGGAGCTGAAGAAGGTCTACCAGGCCAACCCCGCCGATCTGCAGCAGAGCACCGGAGTCGTCAGCGCGCTGATGGTGCTGATCTCCGCCACCGCCTGCAGCCGCGCGATGCAGCGACTGTGCCAACGGGCCTGGCGGATGCCGAGCGCGGGCGCCCGGGTCGCCGCCTGGAGATGGCCTGTGTGGATCGCGGTCTGGCTCGTCGTCGTCATTCTGCAGGGACCGCTGCGGGAGGGGTTCGGCGCCGGTGCCTGGCTGGGCGTGCCGCTCCTGCTGACCGTCGAGGTGGCCGTGTGGTGGTGGACCCAGCACCTGCTGCTGGCCGCGCGCATCCCCTGGATGCCCCTGCTGCCCGGGGCGCTCCTCACCGGGGTCGCCGTGACCGCACTGGCGGTGATCGCGAAGCTGTACGTGCCCGCCGCGCTCAACCGCAGCCTGGAACGGTACGGGTCGCTGGGCGCGGTCTTCACCGTGTTGTCGTGGCTGATCGGACTCTGTGTCGTGGTGGCCCTCTGCATCACCGTGGGTGCGGTCATCGCCCGGGAACCCGCCGTGGCCCGACGTCTTGGATCACCCGCTTGGCCCAACTCGCCGGAAAAGTGACCCGGGGATACGTTGGTAACGGATCAGGAGTCCCCTTCACCCGGCGGGACCGGAGCATGCTCCGAGAACGGTGGCCGGCATGACCGACGAATTGCACTACGACGTCATCATCATCGGAACCGGTGCGGGCGGCGGCACCATCGCCCACCGCCTGGCCCCCACCGGAAAACGGATCCTCCTCCTCGAACGCGGCGACTATCTGCCCCGAGAACGCGACAACTGGGAATCCACCGCGGTCTTCGTCAAAGGTAAATACCGGGCTCCGGAGTTCTGGTACGACAAGAACGGAAACCAGTTCCCGCCCGAGGTCAATTACTACGTGGGCGGAAACACCAAGTTCTACGGCGCCGCACTTTTCCGTATGCGCCCCGAGGACTTCGGCGAACTCCAACACCACGACGGCATCTCCCCGGCCTGGCCGCTGAGCTACGAGGAACTCGAGCCGTACTACACGCAGGCCGAGCACCTCTACCTCGTCCACGGCCGGCACGGCGAGGACCCGACCGAGGGCCCCACCAGCGCCCAGTACGCCTACCCGCCTGTCCAGCACGAGCCGCGCATCCAGCAACTCAGCCACGATCTGGAGAAGCAGGGACTGCACCCCTTCCACCTCCCGATCGGGGTGAACCTCACCCAGGACGACCGGGGCCGGGCCACCCACACCAGCGCCTGCATCCGCTGCGACCGGGTCGACGGCTTCCCGTGCCTGGTCGGCGCCAAGTCCGACGCGCAGGTCATCTGCGTCGATCCCGCCCTCGAACACAGCAACGTCGAGATGGTCACCCATGCGGACGTGCGGCGCCTCGACACGGACGGGACCGGCCACAGTGTCACTTCGGTCGTCGCGACCGTGGGGGACGGGGACGCCGCCACCGTGGAGTACAGCGCCGACATCGTGATCGTCGCCTGTGGTGCGGTCAACTCGGCCGCCCTGCTGCTGCGTTCGGCCAACGACCGGCATCCGCAGGGCCTGGGCAACAGCTCGGACGTGGTGGGCCGGCACTACATGCGGCACAACAACCTCGCCCTGATGGCCGTGTCCAAGGAACCCAACGACACCAAGTTCCAGAAGACCCTCGCGCTGCACGACTGGTACCTGGGATCCGACGACTGGGACTACCCCCTCGGCGGCATCCAGATGCTGGGCAAGTCCGACTCCGAGCAGATCCACGGCGAAGCGCCCCGCTGGGCCGGAGCCGTCGCCCCCGACATGCCCTTCGAGGTGCTCGCCCACCACGCCGTCGACTTCTGGTTGTGCGGAGAGGATCTGCCCCTCGCCGAGAACCGGGTCACCCTGGACCGGGACGGCGGCATCCACCTGGCCCTCGACGAGAAGAACAACATCGCCGGGCTGAAGCGCCTCCGGCACAAACTGCAAGGCATGCTCAGCCACTTGGGCATGCACGAGCACCATCTGCTGTCGCACAGCATCTACCTGCACAAGGGCATGCCCATCGGCGCCACCGCGCATCAGGCGGGCACCGTCCGCTTCGGCCACGACCCCGAAAGCTCCGCGCTCGACGTCAACTGCAAGGCCCACGACGTCGACAACCTCTACGTCGTCGACACGAGCTTCTTCCCGAGCATCGGAGCGGTCAACCCTTCCTTGACCGCCATCGCCAACGCCCTGCGTGTGGGCGACCACATCGCGGAGCGACTTCAATGACGTCGAACCACCCGGACACCAGCGACATCCGGCACCGCACACCCCAGGAACGAGCCGAACGCGGCAAGGCCGCCCGGTCGTCCGTGCCCCGCTCCAGCCACGCGGAGTTCGCGCCCACGGTGAAACGGCCCGACCCGGTGGACATCATCGACGCACAGTCCGCGACGCGGGTTCCCGAGCTCGTACCGATCCGCTACGGGCGGATGACCGAGTCACCGTTCCGCTTCTACCGCGGTGCCGCGGCCATCATGGCCGGAGACCTCGCCGACACCCCCGTGACCGGGATCAGGGCGCAGTTGTGCGGGGACGCGCACCTGCTGAACTTCCGGCTGCTGGCCTCGCCCGAGCGCCGCATGATGTTCGACATCAACGACTTCGACGAGACGCTGCCGGGCCCGTGGGAGTGGGACGTCAAGCGCCTTTCCGCGAGTTTCGTCATCGCGGGCAGGGCGAACGGCTTCAGCGCCAAGGAGCGGGCCGGCATCGTCCGGGCGACGGTGCGCTCCTACCGCGAATGGATGCGCCGCTTCGCCACGATGGGCAATCTCGCGGTGTGGTACGCCCAGTTCGACGAGGCATGGGTGCGGGAGCAGTTCGGCGCGGAACTGAGCGCACGGGGCCGCGACCGCTGGTCGCAGGCGGTGACCAAGGCACGCAGCCGGGACGGTCTCCAGGCCTTCGGCAAGCTCACTCACATCGTCGACGGGCAGGTCCGCATCGCCGCGGTTCCGCCGCTGATCACCCCGCTCCAGGACCTGCTTCAGGGCGTCGAACGCGACGCGCTGGAGAAGGAGATCCACCGGCTCATCGAACGGTACGGCCGCACCCTGCAGTCGGACCGGCGGTCCCTTCTGCAGCAGTACCGGGTGGCCGACATGGCCCGCAAGGTGGTCGGGGTCGGCAGCGTGGGCACCCGCTGCTGGATCGTGCTCCTGCTCGGCCGGGACGACCAGGACCCGCTGCTCCTGCAGGCGAAGGAGGCCGACCAGTCGGTGCTGGCGCCCTTCGCCGGGGCCGGCACCTACGGAACGCAGGGCGAGCGCGTGGTCTCCGGCCAGCGGCTCATGCAGGCCACCAGTGACATCTTCCTCGGCTGGGAGCGGGTCGAGGGGATCGACGGTCGCCGACGTGACTTCTACGTACGGCAGTTGCGGGACTGGAAGGGCATCGCCGAACCCGAGGCGATGGTGCCGGCCGGCATGCGGACCTTCGGCGAGCTGTGCGGCGCCACGCTGGCCCGCGCACACGCGCGGTCGGGCGACCGGATCGCGATCGGCGCGTACCTGGGCGGGGGCGACTCCTTCGACCGAGCGCTCGTGACCTTCGCCGAGCGTTACGCCGACCAGAACGAGAAGGACCACCAGGCACTCGTCGACGCCGTCCGTACGGGACGGGTAACGGCTCAAGCAGCCTGACGAGGCGATCAGCAGGGAGAACGCCATGGAACGCTACCCGCCCATCGCCGATCACGGACTCGTCGGGGATCTGCAGACCGCGGCCCTGGTCTCGTCCCAGGGCGTGATCGACTGGTTCGCGGCACCGCGCTTCGACTCGCCGAGTGTCTTCGCCGCCCTGCTCCACCACGACGGCGGTGGCTATTTCCGCCTCGCGCCCGATCATCCCGAGGGCACCTGGAAACAGCTCTACTACCCGGACAGCGCCGCTGTGGTGACCCGCTTCCTGTCGCCTGACGGAGTCGGCGAGATCGTCGACCACATGCCGGTCCTGCCTGGCCTGACGGCGACCGACCGGCACCAACTGGTGCGCGTCGTCCGCGCGGTGCGCGGCACCGTGCACTTCGCTCTCGAATGCCGACCGCGGTTCGACTACGCCCGGGCCACCCACGACCTCGACCTGACGGACGGCACGGCCACGTTCCGGGCCCCGGGCACGACCGCCTACCTCCAGGGCAGCATCCCGCTCGAACGGGACGGCCAGGACGTGAGAGGCGGCATCACCCTCAGCGACGGGGATTCGGCAGCCGTGGTGTTCACGGTGTGCGCGCCGGACGGGGAGGCGCCACCCCCGCCCACCACGGAACAGATCACCGAAGAGCTCTGGAAGAACGTCGACTTCTGGCAGAAGTGGGTGCGCACCTCCAACTACCACGGTCGTTGGATGGAGATGGTGCACCGATCGGCGATCACCCTCAAGCTCCTCACCTACGCCCCCAGCGGCGCGCCGGTCGCCGCCGCCACCATGGGACTGCCCGAGCAGGTCGGCGGCGAGCGCAACTGGGACTACCGCTACACGTGGGTCCGGGACGGCTCCCTCTCGGTGCGGGCGCTGCTCGACCTCGGCTTCGTGGAGGAGGCGACCCGCTTCACCCACTGGCTCGGCGACCGTCTGCGGGCGCGCGAAGGACCGGACGACGAACCCCTCCAGATCATGTACCGGGTCGACGGCGATCCGCATCTGACCGAGGAGATCCTGGAGCACTTCGAGGGCTACCGCGGCTCCTACCCGGTCCGGGCCGGCAACGCCGCCTCCGACCAACTCCAGCTCGACATCTACGGCGAGGCCCTCTACGCCCTGGCCGAGGGGCGTCACGTCGGCGAACAGGCGGGCTACCACGGGTGGAAGGGCATGACCCGCACCCTCGACTGGCTCGCCGACTCCTGGGACCGCCCCGACGAGGGCATCTGGGAGACCCGGGGCGGACGCAAGGACTTCACCTACAGCCGGGTGATGTGCTGGGCGGCCTTCGACCGCGGCCTGAAGATGGCGGCGGAGTTCAGCAGGCCGGCCGACACCGCGCGCTGGACACGGGCCCGCGACGAGATCCTCGAACAGGTCATGGAACGCGGCTGGAACGAGAAGGAGCAGGCCATGGTCCAGCACTACGGCGGCGACGTCCTGGACGCCTCCCTGCTGCTGGCACCCCGGGTGGGTTTCGTGTCCCCCCGCAGCCCCGGCTGGCTCAACACCCTCGACGCCATGGAGCGGGTCCTCGTCTCCGACAGCCTCGTCTACCGCTACGACCCCCAGGCCTCCCCCGACGGACTGCGCGGCTCCGAAGGGACCTTCAGCCTGTGCACGTTCCTGTACGTCGACGCCCTGGCCCGCGCAGGCCGGCTCCCGCAGGCCCGCTACACCTTCGAGAAGATGCAGACGTACGCGAACCACGTCGGCCTGTTCGCCGAGGAGATCGGCCCGAGCGGCGAGCAACTCGGCAACTTCCCCCAGGCCTTCACTCACCTCTCCCTCATCATGGCCGCGACGACGCTGGACGAGGCGCTCGACCGGGCCTCGCACTGAACGCCGGGATGTCCGGCCCCTGCGGCAGCAACTCGGTCGTCACGAACGCCACGACAGCGGCGAGCACGATCACGGGGACGGTCTCCGAGTTGCCGACGACGAGCACGACCAGCACCACACAGCTGACGGGCAGCCGGAGCGTGGCGGCGGACGCGGCCGCCATGCCCGCCGCCATGCCCGGTACGACGCCGAGCCCGGGCAGAGGTGACAGCAGGACACCCACCGCACCGCCCAGGAACAGCGCGGGGAAGGTCGGACCGCCGCGCAGGCTGCCCAGGCAGAGCGTGTACGCGATGCCCTTGAACACCAGGACCGCCACCAGACTGCCGACGGACCATGCGTGGGGATCGGCGGCGAGTTGCGCCAGGGTGGTCTGGCCGGACAGGGACACCTCGGCCGGTGAACGGCCGGTGACGCCGGCGTAGAGCGCCGCGCAGCAGGCCGCCCCGAGGGCGCAGAGCACCGTGTTCCTGAGCGGATGCGCGGCCACGAGGCGTGCCGCGATCCGTCCACCCACCAGCATCCCGTGAACGGCCACCCCGATGGCGAGCGCCAACAGCACCGACCACCCCACGTCGCCGACATCGAGGAGGGGCGGAGCGGGCAGCCCGATGTTCAGGCTTTCGGCATTCAGTCCGGTCCAGTGGCCGAACCCGGTGAACACGATGGCGCCCACGCCGCTGGCGAGCAGGGCGGGAAGCATCACCGCGAACAGCTGCGGCCCGCCGACTCCGGCCACTTCCATCAGCAGCACGGCACCGACCAGCGGGCTGCCGAAGATCGCGGAGATGGCGGACGCGGCGCCGGCCGCACCGAGCAGTGTCGTACTCGCCTTGGTGGCGGGGGCCCGTACGAGATCCCGGAACGCCAGCGCCAAGCCGCCGCCCAGGGCGATCAGGGGCGCTTCGGGCCCGAGCGCGGCGCCCAGCGGCAGGCTGGCCACCGCGGCCAGGGCCACCCCGGGAACAGCCGCTTTCGAGGCCCCTCCGGCATGCAGGCCCGCAGCTGGAATGTGCCCGCCTCTGCCGGGGAAACGCAGGACGACCAGGCCGACGACCGCACCCGACACCAGAGCCGGGGGAAGCGGCCACCACCACGGCGGATCGCTCCAGCCGAGGTCATGCGGCCAGTCCACCCAGATCAGGTTCTCCAACTCGTGGAGCAGGACGAGAAACCAGAACGCGATCAACGACACCGGGATCCCGATGATGCCGCAGAACATCAGGGCCCGCCGATACTCGGGCCGGCGCAGCATCTCCCGCAACTCGTCGGCCTCTTTGGGCTGGTTTCCCGGAGCGGTCGCGGCGCGCTCGGGTTTCGTCTCGGCGATGGGTTCTCTCCCGATTCTGCTCGCAGACGCTTCGGCTGACAGCAGCGCGAGAGTACTCACCAGCTCACACAACGCCCCTCCGAGCCACGCGGCACCCAACGGAAACCCTCCGTGTGGACGTGCCGAGTTCCTGTCGTCCCCCGACTCAGCCCGCGGCGCCTGGAAGAAGCCGAACTCCCGGGATGTCTGCCGACGGGAACCACAGGTCGCACTGGCCGATCTCGCCGGGCTCATGGACCGTCCGCGAGGCCGGATCCGCAGACCGATGGGCAGGCCGCTCCCCTCCCGGCGGGGACCTCGATTTTTCCCGGGAACTGCTGATTGAGGGCATGCGGCGCCCGAGCGGCCAAGGAGACGTCCGTATCGGGCCGCCCTGCCCCCGGCACGGTGGGTCCGGTCTGCGCATAGAGCTGGTCGGGAGATACGGTCTCGCGCGTCTCTACGCGTGGCTGCACCGGCGAGGCCCGTGGGGCGCCACGATGATCATCGTGTCGAGACCGAAGAGGGCCCCGGTGATGCCCGAGCTCGGGTCGCCCTCGTCAGGACCGGGCAGCGCGGTGATCGGGGTGACGATGCGGTCGGCGACGTCCAGGAGCGACCTGCACAGCTGCGCGTAGTTTCCGGACTCGCGGCCGCGTCGGCGCTGCCGGTCTGAAGCGTCCGGACGTAGCGGACGTAGTCGAAGGCACGGGGCACCGCACCCCGGCCCATCGGGGCGCGGCGCGGATACGGGGTCGACATTCCACTTGTTCGTACGCATCAGTCCTTGCAGGACAGGGGCGGCTCGGCCGGTACATCGCGCACCAGGGCGGTGACGGTGTCGAGGTACTCCTTGGTCCGGCGGTCGCGCGCGAGGTGGTCGTATACCGGCTGCACGGCCTTGCGCAAGGCGGTCAATTGGGCTGGGCTCGCGGCGGCGAACGTCTGGCCCCGGGCGCAGAGGCTCTCCAGGTCCCGGTGCTCCTCTTCGCGCAAGTCCGCGCCGGCGCCGTGCACCGCCCGCCGTGCCGCGTCCTGCAGCAGCTTGCGCTGGTCCTCGCCGAGCCGCTCGATGGCCTTGGTGTTGGCGACCAGGACGATCGGGCGGGGCCACAGAACGACGTTGGCGGTGCCGATCATCCCCGCTGCGTCGTAACGGCTCCCGTTGACAGAGCCGATCTGCTGCTCGAACCCGTCGAAACCCGCCACCGAGCTGCCCGCGCCGAACCATTCCGGCTTCGCTCCGAGGGCGCGCACCGTGGAGTCGGCGACCTTGGACTCCTGGATGCCGATCGAGCGTCCCTTGTAGTCCTGCGGACCGAGCAGTGGTGTCCCGGCGCCGAAGGGGCGGCGCACGCTGCCCGGGAGCAGGCCCACGCCGGTCAGACCGCCGCCGTCGACCTCACGGATCATGCGCTCGGCGACCGGTGCACCGAGGACCTTCTCCTCGGCGTCGAAGCTGCTGATCAGCAGGGGCGCAGTCAGGGCGCCCAGGGCAGGGGCCCGGCGGATGTCGAAGGCCCGACTGCCGAGGGCGGCCAGGTCGACCCGTCCGGACTGCACGTCATTGAGCAGTTGCTCCTCGAAGTCCGGTCCCTCCTTATGGTGAGCGTCGAATTGGACGGAGATCTTGGTCGAGCCGTGGGACAGTGTCCTCACGTTCTGCAGGAAGGCGTCGAACTCCTCGCTCCCGCCCATCGGCGTCGCCAGCGACAGCACGGCCGGTCCACCCGTGCCGCTGCCCTGCGTGTTGTCGGCGGGTTTCCCCCCGCTCGCGGTGCCGGAGCAGCCGGCGGCGAGCAGAACCAGCCCGATGGCCGCGCTCAGTGCGGCACCTGCCGTGGTACGTCGCGAACGCATGGCGTCACGCTTCCTTCTCGATGGGCCGCCCACGGCCTGACAAGTGAGCAGGCGCAGCGCACGCGCGCCGGGCGCACGGTCCGCCTGCTTCGACGGTACGGACCGGGAGGCGTCCCCCGCATCGATATGGCCCGGAACACCCCGCTAAGGGATGACCGCACCCCCCGGAAAGGGGCGTACGAAGAACGAACAGGCGGCCCGAGCACTCAGGCCGGCCTCCCGCCTCCGAGACAGGGCGTTCCACGCGATGACCGAACAGCGCCCACCAGGGGCACTCCTGCACACGGTTTCTTCCACCTGTTGGATGCCATACGGGGCGGGCTTCCAGCTGGTAAGGCGGCCATGGAGTCCGTCTGGCCGATCCGCGCGAGCAACTGCCGCCTCGCCCTCGTCCTCACCCAAGCCCGGACCGGCGACCTTGTCCATCCCCGGCCAGCCCACCCCCATCCTCGACCGCGCGACCGCGGGCGTGAGGTGCGTCTGATGGCATCCGCGGCGCCGTGGACGACGGCTGCTTCGTCGGGGTGTTCCGTATCGGTGGGCTGGGCGGCTTTCTGCGCGGGCTCGGCGACTCCCGCACCGTCATGTACATCATGGTGCTCAGCAGCCTCCTCAACATCGGGCTCGCCTGGAGCTTCGTCGCCGTGCTGGGGACGGGAGTGCGCGGGGTCGCCGTGGGGCATGTCGTTGTTGTACGCGCCCGAGCCCGCCCGTTCCAACTCGCCCGCCGTATTGTGCGATTGCCTCGCGCGTTTACGGCAACGCGGCCGACCATCCCCATCGGGTGCGCCGGTATCCGTCGGACATGTCGGACGCTGAGTGGGCGGCCGTCCGGCCGTCGGTGCCAACCGGGCCCCAGTCGGGGAAGTCCGCGGGCATCGCCCGCCACGAGATCCCGTCCGCGACCAGATAGCGACTCGCGTCCAGCAGCTTCCGGTGGCAGTAGCCGCGTCAGCCGGAACGGCGCCTGAACGACAACGAGTGGCAGCACGCGCTTCTCGCGGAGGACGTTGCCCCGCGGTACGGCGGTGCCCTCACTTCTTCGGAGGCGAGTGTGCCGGGGCCGGTGTGGATGTCGTGGCCGTTTGACGCAGCAGTTGTTCGACGAGGCGTTCCTTGGCCAGGGCAAGGTGGCGCCGGTAGGTGCCGTAGGGCACACCCAGCCGTCGGGCGGCGGCCTTGTGGGTGCGGGAGGCCGTGATGTAGGTGGCGGTGAGAGCCTCGTGGGCTTTGACGCCCGCCGGGTCGATCTGGATCGCGTCGAGGGCGGTGGTGATGGCACCGCGCAGGTCCGCGGTCGGGTGGGGTGAGCCTGGTGTCACGAGAGGGGAGTGCAGCAGGACGCTGGTCGCGAATTCGCGTGGGGTGTGCCAGGTGCGCAGCGCCTCGAGTACGCCTTCCTCGAACGCGGCGCGCGGCAGCTGGTCGCCCGGGCCTCTCGCAGGGGCGGTTGCGGGCCATGTCGCCAGGGGCGTGAGCGCGGTGCGCGCCCGGTGTTGCACCCACTGTTCCACTGTTTGCCGTCGCCAGTCCCGGCCGAAGACATGCTGTCGCAGGCCGCCGACGTCCACGGCCGCGACTTCCGGTATCCCGGTCTTGGCGAGGTAGCGTCCCCACCGGTCGGCGTCTTCGAAGACGGTGAAGGTCACCGCGCGTCCGTGGCTCCTCATCTCCTCGGCGATGGTGCGCCGGCTGCTGAGTTCCATCAGGGGTGAGGGCCGCTGGTGCCCGCCGGGTTGCACGGCGAAGCGTCGGATGCCCAGGTGCTCGCCCGGCCCCAGGGGAGCGGCCGCCTCCACGAGGTCCCAGACCGCTGCGATGACCGGGTCTTCGGCGCGGTCCTCGGGCAGCGGTGCGTCCAGCCGCAGGATGGCCATGAACGCAACGGGTGTGGTGGAGCCCGCGTAGCGGTGGACACGGAAGGCCTCCGGCTGGCGGCGCAGCCAGTGTGCGACCGCGGCTGCCGATGCCGGACCCTCGGCCTCCGCGGCCATGCGCAGCACGGCGGGCACGTCTTCGGGCTGGAGCGGAGCGTCCTCGATGTGGGGGTGCATCCGGTGGTCGTACAGGTTGACCGGGCCCTCCTGGTCGCGGAAGAGGAACATCCATTCCGCGACTCGTAAGAGCGCGTCGTCGGCGGTGGCGGAGCGCACGGCGTGCAGGCCGGCGAGCGAGACGCGCGCGCGGACGTCGTCGTAGCGCTCGGGGTCCCGCCAGCGCAGGTCGGCCTCGAGGGTGGCCCGCACCGCGTCGTGCGGGTGCAGCCCTTCGGGTGTGACCTCGATGTAGGGCAGCTGGCGCAGCCAGGAGAACACCGTGTTGGTGTCCTGGTCACCCAGCACGGCGCGCAGCAGGGGCTCGCGGGTGACGTAGGCCTGTGCGACGACTTCGAGGGCGCGTCGGTGGACGGCGCTGGGCAGGTCGCCGACCAGTCGCTCGACCAGGGTCGTCAGGGTGTCGCCAGTGGGGTACCACGGTGCGCCGGGTGCGGCCGGGGGCACGGAGGCGGCCAGTGAGAGGGCGAGCGGGCTGCCTCCGGCGAAGGCGACGAAGGCGCCGCGTTGCTCGGCGGGGACACCCCGGGCGGCGAGCAGGGCGTGGGACTGGGCGGGATCGAGCGCTCGTAGTGGCAGCGCGGTGAACAGTTGCGCCCACCCGGGGTCCAACGACCATTCGGCGTCGGGGGCGGTCCTGCCGGCCACCATCACGATCGCGTGGTCGGCGAGCCGGAGCAGGAAGGTCTCGCGCAGCCACGTCTCGAGGGGCTGGCACTGTTCGAAGGTGTCGATGAGCAGCACCGTGCCGGGTTCGGAGCATGCCGGGGCGGCGGCCTTCTCGAGTCGGCGAGGATCGGTTTCGAGGAACCGTCCGTCCACGTGTACCACGCGGCGGCCGGCGAGTTCCGCCTGCCGGGCGGCGTAGCGCACCAGCGAGGACTTGCCGATGCCGCCGGGGCCGTGCAGGTAGGCGACGAGCGGAGCGTCCGCCGCGCCCGACAGCATCAGGTCCAACACCGCCCGCTCCGGCTCCCTGCCCACCAGCGCTCCGGCTCGAGCCTCCGCCAGCCGGTCCGCCAGGCCCCTCGCACCCAATCCGGGCTCCTCTCGTCAGGCACATCTTGCCGTCGAAGATCCGATTGATGAAGCGCTTTCCACGTGAGTGGCACCGAGTGCCGGGCAGATCACGGGACGGAGAGCGCTGCTCGCATGTATGCAGCATCGACTCGACGTCGTCCGGGTGCTTCGCCACAGCCCTTGTCCGCGGCGTGGCTCGTCGCTTTCCCTTGTCCCGGCGTCGAGCGGGACGTGTCGTGTCCCTACTTCGTGGCCTGGGTCGAGTCCTTATGCTCCGCTTTTGCGGCGGCGCGGCGCCGCCGAGCGGGACGGCATCGAGCGCATGTGGTCGCGCACCGGCGCCAGCAGGCCGGCGAGAGCCTTGACGTCGTCGCGTGAAAGCGGCTCGAACAGCAGGCCGTTGACCACCTCGACGTGACCCGGCAGCACCTTCGCAAGCAGCGCACGCCCGGCATCGGTGAGGGTGACGGTGATGCTCCGCTCGTCGTCCGGTGAGGGAGCGCGGACGACCAGTCCCTCCTTCTGGAGCAGATCCACCTGGTAGGTCAGGCCACTGCGGCTGTAGACGACGCCGTCGGCCAGGTCGGTCATGCGGTGACTGCCCGTCGGCGAGTCCCCGAGGCGGGCCAGCAGCTGGAACTGCACATAGCTGAGATCGCCGGCCTCGCGCAGCTGCTGCTCGACGGCATGCCGGAGCAGGCTGGTCACCTCGATGAGGTCGAAGTAAGCGCCGAGCTGCACGGGGTCGAGCGACGGCGGTGAATCAGGCATGACCGAAGTCTACTGCTTCGAATTCGAAGCGTGTGTCGGGCCCGACTTCCAGCCACCACAGCGGCGGCGTGTGTGCGGCCGACTTCCAGCTACCCCAGGCGGCGCTGGAACCGAACCTCTCCGCTTGTTCCGGTGCCATCCCGGCCGGGGGAACTGAGCCGGACGCGCGGGTCTCACGGGCCGAAGTCGTACCTCGTGCCCGCACGGTGTGGGCAGTGCTGGGCCCGACTGAGCACCGCAGAACATGGAGATCGGGCAGTGGTACGGCGCAGGGTTGCGGGCAGAAGGACGGCGCCGCCGCCCACAGATCTCGAGGACCGGCCATGAACACCCCCTACCTCGCGCAACGTCTTCCTTCATCCTCTCCGGGACGGCGCGACAGCCTGGCCGCGAGGAGGAAGCCATGAACGCGATGCCGGGATGAGCACCGCCGCGTGGAGCCCGGTGTCTCTCACCGTCCTGTGCGCCGGCGTCGGCTACGGGCACCCGACCCGCTTGCTCGCGGACTGGGTCACGGAGGCCGTGTGCCGGTCACTGGCGGCCGGCGGTGCGCGCGCCGAGGTGGAGGTGCTGGAGCTGCACCGGCTGGCGGTCGACCTCGCCCAGCGTTCCACCCACGACCGCGTCAGCCTCGACCTGCGGGAGGCGATCGCGGCGGTCGTGGCGGCCGACGGGCTCGTGGTGGCGACCCCGGTGCTCGCGGCCTCCCCGAGCGAGGTGTTCGACTCGTTCTTCGCCGCCCTCGGGGACGAAGTCCTCTGCGGCATGCCGGTGTTGCTGGCGCTCAACATCGGCTCCCGCCGGCAGCCACCCGACCTCGCGCAGGTGATGCGCAGGCGCCTGGCCAGTGTGCGCGCCGACCCCGTGCCCACCATCGTCGTCGCCGACCCCGCCGACCCCGCCGACTGGCCGGCCATGGCTCGCAGCGACGTGGCACGGCTGCGCGCCTGCATCGACCGAGCCGCCGCTGAACTCGCCGTGGCGATGCGCTCGCAGCGGCAGTGACCGAGAACACTTGCTTCGAATTCGAAGTAGATGTACTGTCATCAACAGTTGCTTCGAATTCGAAGCAACATCGACCGCAGTGAAGGTGAGAACCGAAATGAAGGCAGTACGTTTCCACGAGTACGGCGACCCCGACGTCCTGCGCTACGAGGACGTGGAGCAGCCCGTCCCCGGGGCCGGTGAGGTCCGGATCCGCGTCGCCGCGACGTCGTTCAACTCCGTCGACGGCAACATCCGCGGCGGCTTCATGCGTGGCCCCATCCCGGTGGTGCTGCCGCACACACCCGGCATAGACGTCGCCGGCACGGTCGACGCGCTGGGCGAGAACGTGGACGGCATCGCGGTCGGCGACGACGTCATCGGCTTCCTGCCGATGGACGGGAACGGCGCCGCCGCGCAGTACGTCCTCGCGCCGGCCGAGGTCCTGACACCGGCACCCAAGAGCGTCCCCCTGGCCGACGCCGCCGCGCTGCCGCTGGTGGGCCTGACCGCGTACCAGGCGCTGTTCGACCACGGCAAGCTGACGACCGGGCAGCGCGTGCTGATCAACGGCGCCGGCGGCGCGGTCGGCGGCTACGCCGTGCAGCTGGCCAAGAACGCCGGTGCCCATGTCATCGCCACGGCCGGCCCGCGCAGCAGCGAGGCGGTCCAGTCCGCCGGCGCCGATGAAGTCGTCGACCACACCACCACCAGCGTGACCGCGGCAGTGACCGAACCGCTCGACATCGCACTCAACCTCGCACCGGTCGACCCGGCCGAGCTGGCCGCGCTCGTCGCGCTGGTCCGTCCGGGCGGGGTCGTGGTGAACACGACGGTGTGGATGCCCGCGCCTTCCGACGAGGAGCGCGACGTGCGGGGCATCGACCTGTTCGTCCGCAGCGACGCCGACCAGCTGTCGCAGCTCGTAGCGCTGATCGACCGCGGCGAGCTGCGAGTCGACGTCGCCGAGCGGGTGCCGCTGGCCGAGCTGCCGGCGCTCCACGCCCGGGCCGCCGAAGGCGCGGTGCACGGCAAGGTCATCGTCGTCCCGCCCGCCGCCTGACGCCGATCCTCCACCGAAAGGGAAAGGCCATGGCACTGAGTCTGGACCCCGAGATCGCCGAGGCGCTGGCCCCGATGGCCGGCGCGATGGCGGACGCCACACCACCGGCCGTGGGGGACATCGCGGCGCGGCGCGCCATGTGGGAGCCGATCATCGGCGCCGCGGGAACGGCCCAGCCGATCCCGGCCGACGTGAAGACCCACGAGCACTACGCGACCGCAGACGACGGCACACAGATCAGAATGCGCTGGTACGTCAAGCACGGCGCCGAGCACGGCCCAGCCGTGCTGTTCTTCCACGGCGGCGGATACATCTTCGGCCACATCGACCTGTTCGACGGCCCGGTCTCCCGCTACGTGTCCTTCAGCGGCGTGCCGATGCTGTCCGTCGAGTACCGCCGCGCCCCCGAGCACCCCTTCCCGACCCCGCTCCAGGACGCCTACACCGCGCTGCGCTGGCTGCACGAACACGCCGCCGAACTCGGCGTCGACCCCGACCGGATCGGCGTGATGGGCGACAGCGCCGGCGGCGGCATCGCCGCGGCCGTGTCGATCCTCGCCCGCGAGCGCGGCGGCCCGAAGATCGCCCGCCAGATCCTCATCATGCCGATGCTCGACGACCGCACCACCACCCCCGATCCACACATCGCGCCCTACGCGCTGTGGTCCTACGACGACAGCCTCACCGCATGGCCGGCCCTGCTCGGCGAGGCCGCCGACGGGCCCGACGTCCCGCCGACGGCGGCCCCGGCCCGTCTCGAGGACGCGACCGGCCTGCCGCCGGCCTACATCGAGGTCGGCCAGATCGACGTCTTCCGCGACGAAGACACCGCCTACGCCACCAAACTCAGCCGCGCCGGTGTGCCGGTCGAATTCCACCTGCACCCCGGCGCCCCGCACGAGTTCGACTCCATCGCCTTCACCTCCGACGTCGCCCGCCGCGCCATCGCCGACCGCATCCGAGTCCTCAAATCCATCTGAGCCACAACCGAGCGCGCTCACCCGATGCCACAGGAGGGGTACGCAAGCGCTCCACAAAGGTGGCCCCGCGCCCCGTTGCCCGCCGCGATGGAACCCCTCGGACACCGGCACGAACACATTGCAGCCGGACTGCATGAGACCCGCCCGGCACCTGATCCTCACCTGACCGACCCTTGAAGGAGACGACCCCGATGATCCCCGACGACGACCCGTCCCGCTCGCTGACCGTGGCGGACCCCGACGATCCCGGTACGACGTACATCTCCCTGGTGGGCAACACGTACGCCATGCTGGTCACCGGCGAGCAGACCGACGGCCGGTACTGCCTGATCGACATGCGTGTCCCCGACGGCGGCGGCCCGCCGCCGCACCGGCACGACTTCGAGGAGATGTTCACGATCCTGGAGGGCGAGATCGAGTTCACCTTCCGCGGCGAGAAGCACACCGTACGGGCCGGGTCCACGGTCAACGTCCCGGCCAACGCCCCGCACCACTTCCGCAACGCCTCGGGTGCGCCGGCCCGCATGCTGTGCATGTGCACTCCGGCCGGCCAGGACGAGTACTTCACGCGCATCGGCGATGTCGTCGCGGGCAAGGACGCGCCGCCGCCCCACCTGTCGGAGGACGAGCTCGCGGAACGCCGCCGCCGCGCGGCCGAGTTGGCCTCGACCTACCGGAGCGAGTTCCTGTGAGGGGCAGTCACTCTTCGACACGGCCTGGCTCCTCGACCAGGGTTCGCTGAGCGCGACGACTTTGACCGCCCGCTGATGCGCGGTCCTGGTCTCCGCCTCGGCCGGCGCGAGCAGGGCGTACCTGACCGTCTCCGAGATCTTTCCCGGGGGAGACCCGCGCCATGGCCATCACCTCCGTCCACGCCATCGGCACCGCGGCCGGTGGCATCAGCGGACCGCTCCTCTGCGCGGACCTGACCAGCACGGGCGTGGTCGCCGACACGGTGCTCGCCTTCCAGATCGGCGCCGGGCTGATGGGCGCGGCAGGACTGGTCGCGGCGGCGCTCGCGGTACGGGCGGAACCCGGCTCGCTGGAGGACATGGCCAGGCCGCTGTCGACGGCTTCCCCGGCGGCCCGGGGGTCCGGTTCCGCTGCCCAGGGGCCCTGCCCTCCGCGGCGGTTCCGCCGGACGCGTATACGTGTCGGTCCGCGCCCTCGTATTCCCCGACACCCGTCGGGTGACCTGCACGTACCCGCCATGGCACGGTTTCCACAACGACGTGACGAGCAGCAGCGGCGCAACGAGGCACCGCCGGCGCGGTACGTCGGATCGGAGCCGACATGACGACGTACCCGTTCGACCCGGAGCTCGCCGCGGCCGTGCACATGCTGCCCAGAGCCGACTGCTCGGACCTCGAAGGCGCCCGGGCCGAGGTAGCGGTCGGTATCGCCGCGGCCTTGGCGGACGTGGACACCACCGGCGTGGACGTCACCGAGCTGGTGGCACCCGGGCCGGAGGGCGCGCCCGACGTCGTCCTGCGCAGCTACCGCCCGCAAGGCGTCGAAGGCCCGCTGCCGGTGATCTACGACATCCACGGCGGCGGCTTCATCCTGGGAACCGTCGACTTCGACCACGGCACCAACGTGATGCTCGCGCGCGAACTGGGCGCCGCCGTCTTCTCCGTCGAATACCGGCTCGCCCCCGAGCACCCCTATCCGGCGGGGCTCGAAGACGCGTACGCCGGGCTGGTCCACGTCGCCAAGAACGCCACCGAACTCGGCATCGACCCTGCCCGTATCGCCCTCTTCGGCCAGAGCGCCGGCGGCGGTCTCGCGGCCGGCCTCGCGCTGCTGGCCCGCGACCGGGGCGGCCCCGCGATCGCCTTCCAGTACCTCGGCATCCCCGAACTCGACGACCGCCTCGACACTCCCAGCATGCGGGCCTTCACCGACACGCCCATCTGGCACCGGCCCAACGCTGTCATCAGCTGGGACGCCTACCTCGGCGCCGGCGTCCCCGGCACGGCTGACGTGCCCGTCTACGCCGCGCCCGCCCGGGCCGCCGGTGAGCAGCTCGCCGGGCTGCCGCCGGCGTACATCTCCGTGATGGAGTTCGATCCGCTGCGGGACGAGGGCATCGACTACGCCCGTGCGCTGCTTGCGGGTGGCGTGAGTGTGGAGCTGCATCTGTTTCCGGGCACGTTCCACGGGTCGGGGATGATTCCGCACGCGGAGGTGTCCCTGCGGGAGGCTGCGGAGGCGGTGGCGGTTTTGCGCCGGGCGCTGCGCTAGGTGGGGCGGACTGCCGGTGATCTGGTGGGCGCGGGACCGCTGTGGTTGAGCGCGCCCACGCGGCGGAGCCGCATGTGTGTCACAGCCGCGCGCTCCTGAGGGGCGCCCCTATCGTGGCTCTGCCAATCGCAGGGCGTACAAGGCGAGTTGGGCCCGGAAGCGGGCCTGGGGGTCGCTCAGTCGGTAGCCCAGTGTTGTTTCCACGCCGGAGAGTCTTGCGGCGACCGAGCTGTGGTGCAGGTGGAGGTCCGCGGCGGCGTGCCGGAGGGAGCCGGTGCGCAGGAAGGCGGTCAGGGCGGCGAGGGCCGCCGGGCCGCCCTTGCTCTCGGCGAGACCGGCCAGGGCGCGCACGTCGGGCTGGGCACGCAGCCGGTCGACGGGGATGTCGGCGAGGAGCGCGACAGGGCCGAGGGTGTCGTGGTCGACGATGGCCTCCTCGGGCATACCGGCGACCTCGACGGCGAAGCGCAGGGCGAGCCGGGCCTGTGCCCAGGAGGCACCGGCGTCCAGGGCGGGAGCGCTGCCGCCGACCCCGATCCGTACCCCTGCGAAACCGTGCTCGCGGACGTAGGCCCGCAGCTCGTCGGCGACCGATTCGGCGCCCGGCGCCAGGGCCACGGCGAGCGGGCCGACCGCGGCGACCCGCACTCCCGGACGCAGTTCGCGCCGACCCAGAACGGCGACCGCGGCGGGCCCGGCGACGGCCACCACCCGCAGCGGCTGCTCGGGCACCAGACCCAGCAGGCGCAGCGCCCGCGCCCGGTCCTCGACGGCCTCGCGCTCCGACAGCACGCGCTCGACCAGCGCCGGGTCGGCCACCTGGGCGGGGGCGGTGTCCTGCTGACGGCTGCCGTGGAGGACGCCCGCGGCGATGGCCATCCACTCCAGCACCAGTTCGTCGAAGGGCCCCGGCGCGCCGGACCGCTCCAGCCACACCCGGCCGCCCGGCGCGAACTCCGCGCTCCCCGACGGCCGTACCGCAGGCCCCGCCGGCACGGCCCCGGCAGGCCCGAACCGCACCACACGCCCGCCCGCCTCGAGCCCGGCCGGACACTCGGCCAGCCCCGCGGTGGACCGTACGAGCGACTCGGCGTCGAGCCGTCCGGCCCCCAGCAGCGCCTCGAAGTGCGCGATGACCCGCAGCGCCGCCGCCGCGTCCGCGTCGAGGGCCGACAGCCGTAGCAGCAGTCCCTTCATGACCGGGGATTCCAGGCCTGGGACCCCGAACCGGTGATGCCTGGTGAATGATCGCGGCTGCTGTCCACGGGGCGCGCGAGGATTTCGCCGCACAGGGTGACGCACTCGGCGCAGATCCACACGTCGGGCCCGGCGACCAGGCGGCGCTCGTCGCTGCGGGCGTGCCCGCAGAAGGAGCAGTGATCCGGCTGCTTCTTGCCGACCCGTCCGCGGCGGGAGCGGCGGCCGAAGGGGGTGCGGGGGACGTTGACGTAGCAGTGCAGCAGCCGTTTGATGTCGGCGACGTCCACGCCCAGGTCGTTGAGGACGCGGCGGGCGCGGGAGCCGGGGTTGGTGGCGATGACCGCGAGCAGCTGTGGCGTGGTGACGGCGACCGGGGCGCAGGTCAGGGTGCGCTCGGTGGCCAGCTGCTCGGCGCCGGCCAGGGCGGCCTGGGCCTCGGCGGAGAACACCGGCCTGCCTTCGTGGTCAGGGTGGGCGGGGTAGTCGAAGAGGCGGTGGCCGGCGTCGCGGACCTTGTCGCGGCTGACGCCGAGCTGTTCCAGGGTGGCGGCGGCCACCCCGTCGGTGAGCAGGCCCAGCAGGAGGTGCTCGGTGCCCGCCTCGGCCAGATGATCGGCCTCGGCCGCGGCCAGCGCGGAGGCCAGTGCGGCCTCCAGGTCGCGGCCGCGGATCAGCCCGACAGTGGGGGGTGTCCGGGCGAGGCGGTCGGCGTACCGCTGGCGGGCGGCCTGGCGGGAGACGCCGAGCCGTTCGCCGATCACGGTCCACGAGTAGCCGGCGCTGCGGGCCTGCCGCACGATCTGGTCGACGACCGCATCGGCCCGGGCGGACACGTCGCGGGTCAACGCCAGGACGGCGTCGAGCAGGTCGAGCGGGTCGTCACTGGTGGCGCGGGCGTGGGCCGCCTCGATGAGCTGGTCCACGGAGGGCTCTGGACTCATGGTGACAACGTTAAGTTGTCACCCGTTGGGTGACAATCCCTTGTTGTCACTTGTCTGCCGCGGGTGTGCTGATGATGCGGCAGATGTCGTCCTCTGTGCAGGTGCTCGGGTCGGTGGCGGCCGCGCGGTGGGCCAGTGTGCGCAGGGCGGTGCGGGTGGCGCGCAGTTCGGCCATGCGCCGCTCGATGTCCGCGAGATGCTGCTCGATCAGGTCCGTGACGTGGACGCAGGGCGCCCGGCCGGAATCCCGCACGGCCAGCACGGAGCGGATCTCCGCGAGGGTGAGCCCGGCCGCCTGCGCCTCCCGGATGAAGGCCGTCCGGTGCGCGGCCTGCGGCGGGTAGTCGCGGTAGCCGGCCGGCGTGCGGGGCGGCTCGGGCAGCAGTCCGGCCTGCTCGTAGAAGCGGATGGTCTTGGCCGTCAGCCCGCCGGCGGCGGCCAGTTCTCCAGTGCGCATACCACCGACGCTACGCCCTTGACCTTCCCGTGCACTGGAAGGTCTACCGTCGAGCGCAGAGGCTGTGACCTGGAAGGACGACACCATGCGGATCACCGTGCTGACCGTGCCCGACTGCCCCGACGCACCCGTGGTCGAGGCACGGCTCGCCCAGGCGCTCGACGGCCGTGATGCGGAGGTGGACCGCATCGAGGTCGGCGGTCCCGAGCAGGCCGCACGGCTGGGGATGGCCGGATCACCCACCGTTCTGATCGACGGGGTGGATCCCTTCGCCGTGCCCGGCGCGCCCACGTCGCTGTCCTGCCGCCTGTACGGGGGGCCGGGCGGCCGCGTCGAGGGAGCCCCGAGCGTCGCCGGCCTGCGGGATGCACTGGCCGATGCGGGTGCCGCCGGGGACTGCGAATGCCCGCCGATGGACGCGGCCGGACGCGGCGGACAGGGAAGCCTCGCCCCGCGGACCCGCGGACTGCGGGCGGTTCAGCAAGCCGTGCTCCGCCACTTCGCGGCCACCGGACACAAGCCCGCGATCGAGGATCTGCACCCCGCAGCTGCCGCTCACGGCCGCACCGCCGCCGAGGTCGTCGCCGACCTGGCAGCAGACGACTTCCTCACCCTCGATGACCGCGGCCGCATCCGGGCGGCGTACCCGTTCTCCGCTGTGCCCACCGCCCACCGCGTCCGCCTCGCCAGTGGAATCGAGGTCTTCGCGATGTGCGCGATCGACGCCCTCGGCATCGCGGACATGCTCGTCACCGACACCGTGATCACCTCCACCGACCCCGTCACCGGCGACACCATCACCGTCACCTCCGCCGACGGACACACGACCTGGCAGCCATCCACGGCCGTGGTCCACGTCGGCCGGCGCTCCTGCACCGGCCCGGCCGCCGAGGTCGCCTGCGGCGCCCTGAACTTCTTCGCCAACCGCGCCACTGCGCGGAGTTGGGCCGAAGCGCACCCCGACCACACAGGCCAAACCCTCGACCAGACGCACGCCGAAGACCTCGGACGGTCCATCTTCGGCCCCCTGCTCACACAGGCGCAGCCGGCCGAGGGGCGAGGATGATGACCGCTATGCGCATCCGCATCGACGCCGACGACCTGCCCGGCCGCACCTGCCCACCCGCCGGCAGGGACCCGCTGTACCGCAACATCCACGTCGCCGTGCAACGCCGCGACCGCCCGACCGAGCTCCTCGCCCCGCAGCCCGGCGACGCCAACTCCGCGACGTGGACCCTGGAATGCACCACGACCCCGTCGCCGAGCGGCACCGATGTGAGAGGTCCGTACGTGCAGGGCCGCCCGGGCCAGCGGTTCATCTACCTGTCCTGGGGCACCGTCGACGAAGCCGGCGCCTTCACCATGTTCCGCCGCGCCAAGCTCATGCTCGACGCCGTCCCCGCCGACATCCTCGACGCCGCCGCACACAGCGGCCTGCTGGTCGGCCACGTCGGCCTCACCGACGCCCGGGGCACCCCGCTGTGCGCACGAGTCGTACCACCACGAATCGCCTGGACCGCCGAACACACCGCCTAGCGACGTTCCGAGCCGTGGGCACGAGTCTTGGACGGACGGCGGTTCGGTGCACGAGGTGCACGGCGCGGAGTCTGAAGGGTGAGTCGGTGTGTGGTCCGTGACTGGTCCGGAAGTACTGGTCAGAAGCGGGACGGCAGTGGGGGGACTGGGAGTTATGACGTAAGTCGGTCCTTGCCCCGGACGGGTCGAGAGGAAGGCGCCTGACGGGGGAAAGCTCAGTTCAGGCGCCTTCTTTCGTGCCTCTAGAAGAAGCCCAGCTTCTTCGGCGAGTACGACACCAGAAGGTTCTTCGTCTGCTGGTAATGCTCCAGCATCATCTTGTGCGTCTCCCGTCCGATCCCCGACTGCTTGTACCCGCCGAAGGCGGCATGCGCCGGGTACGCGTGGTAGCAGTTGGTCCACACGCGGCCCGCCTGGATCGCCCGCCCTGCCCGGTACGCCGTGTTCATGTCCCGGGTCCACACGCCCGCCCCGAGCCCGTACAGCGTGTCGTTGGCGATCTTCAAAGCGTCGTCGAAGTCGTCGAAGGAGGTCACCGAGACGACAGGGCCGAAGATCTCCTCCTGGAAGATCCGCATACGGTTGTCACCCTCGAAGATCGTCGGCTGAACGTAGTAGCCGCCCTTCAACTCACCGTCGTACTCGATGCGTTCGCCGCCGGTGAGGACCTTCGCGCCCTCCTGCCGGCCGACGTCCAGGTAGGAGAGGATCTTCTCCAGCTGGTCGTTGGAGGCCTGGGCGCCGATCATCGTGTCGGTGTCGAGGGGATGGCCCGGCTTGATGAGCTCGGTGCGGGCGACGGCGGCCTCGAGGAACTCGGCGTAGTTGCCGCGCTGGATCAGTGCCCGGGAGGGGCAGGTGCAGACCTCGCCCTGGTTGAGGGCGAACATCGTGAACCCTTCGAGCGCCTTGTCGCGGAAGTCGTCGTCACGTGCCCAGACGTCGTCGAAGAAGATGTTCGGTGACTTGCCACCGAGTTCGAGGGTCACCGGCTTGATGTTCTCCGAGGCGTACTGCATGATCAGCCGCCCCGTGGTGGTCTCGCCGGTGAACGCCACCTTGGCCACCCGCGGACTGGACGCGAGCGGCTTGCCCGCCTCCACACCGAAGCCGTTGACGATGTTCACGACGCCCGGCGGCAGCAGGTCCGCGATCAGGCTCATCCAGTAGTGGAGGGAGGCCGGGGTCTGCTCCGCGGGCTTGATGACGACCGCGTTGCCCGCCGCGAGGGCGGGGGCCAGCTTCCACACCGCCATCAGGATCGGGAAGTTCCACGGGATGATCTGCGCGACGACACCCAGCGGCTCATGGAAGTGGTACGCCACCGTGTCGTCGTCGAGCTCGCCGAGCGAACCCTCCTGCGCGCGGATCGCCCCCGCGAAGTACCGGAAGTGGTCGATGGCGAGGGGGATGTCAGCAGCCAGCGTCTCCCGCACCGGCTTGCCGTTCTCCCAGCTCTCGGCGACCGCCAGCTTTTCGAGGTTCGCCTCCATGCGGTCGGCGATCTTCAGCAGGATGTCGGACCGCTCGGTCACCGAGGTCCGGCCCCAGCCCGGAGCGGCGGCGTGCGCGGCGTCCAGCGCCCGCTCCACGTCCTCCGCGGTGCCCCGCGCGACCTCGGTGAACGGCTGCCCGTTCACCGGGGACGGGTTCTCGAAGTACTGCCCACGCGCCGGCGGCACGTACTCGCCACCGATGAAGTGGTCGTAGCGCGCCTGGTAGGAGACGATCGCGCCCTCGGTGCCGGGTGCCGCGTAACGGGTCATACTGGCCAGCCTCCTTCAGCAGCGCCGCCCGCCATTGGGCAGCTCTGGCGTGAGGCTAGGAGCGCCGACGTTGCAACCACGTTGCCGTCGGCGCGGCCAGCTCGGACTCCAGTGCGGCCAGCCGGGCCCGGACGCTCGCCGTGGGCCGCACGGCGGCGAGAGCCCGCCACACGTCGACGTCGTCCTCGCCCCATGGCGCGTGTGCCCAGTCCGCCAGCAGGTCCGGGTCGCGGCCGGCGACCAGCGCCGTCCGCAGCCCGTCGGCGATCCGGCGCCTGAGCCTGACCACCGCCGGTGCCTGCGAGGCCGGCAGCAGCGGACCGGTGTATTCCCGCGCCGCCGCGCTGACCGCACCGCTCTCCAGCCGGCGCTCCACGACGGCCACGTCCGACTCGACCCGCGCGGTCAGCCGGTACGGCCGCGACGACAGCAGCCCCGGCCCCAGCACCCTGCGCAGCCGCGCCAGTTCGGCCCGCAGCGTCACCGGTGTCACCGACTCGTCCTCGTACAGCGCGCACAGCAGCTCGTCCCCGGTCAGACCCTCAGGGTGCCGGGACAGCAGCACCAGGATCTCGCTGTGCCGGCGGCTGAGTCTGACCCTGCGGCCGGCGCCGACCAGCAGCGCCTCGTCCCGGCCCAGTGCGCTCAGCTCGGACGTGTCGGTGGCGGGCTGCTGCGGAAGGAGCAGCGCCAGCTGCGACTCGGCGGCCCGCGCGACCGCCTGGACGAAGCCCAGGCTGTGCGGATGCGCGAGCCCGTCCCCGCCGGTGATGTCCACGGCTCCCAGGACCCGCCCGGTCCGCGGATCGTGCACCGGCGCCGCCGCGCAGGTCCACGGCTGTACCCGGCGGATGAAGTGCTCCGCCGCGAACACCTGCACCGGCCGGTCCACCGCGACCGCGGTACCCGGCGCGTTCGTCCCGACAGCGGTCTCCGCCCACCGCGCGCCCGGCACGAAGTTCATCCACTCCGCCTGCCGCCGGGTCCTTGGATGGCCCTCGACCCAGAGCAGCCTTCCGTGCTCGTCGCACACCGCGAGCAGATGCTCCCCGTCGGAGGCGAAGGTCCCCATCAGCTCACGGAACAGCGGCATGACCCGCGCCAGCGGGTGCTCGGCCCGATACGAGCCGAGGTCCCCGTCGCTCAGTTCGACGCGCGCGGTCCCGTCGGGCCCGACACCGGCCCGTGCGGAACGCCGCCACGAGTCGGCCACCACCGGGCGCACCGGCCGCTGCACCGTGCCCGCCTCGGTGAACGTCTCGTGCGCGCGCCGCAGGAGCCGGACATGCTCGGCAGGGTCGGCCCCCGGTTCCAGGGCCACCCATGGATCGGTCAACTCGGCCTCCCGGAACGCGACGCGGCTGCGACCATCGTCACTCCGGGTGCGCGCGCAGACAACCTTCTCGACCGGCACCCGAACGATGCACGGCTCACACGGCTTCGACCATGCGCAAGTAGCGCTGCCAGTCCCAGTACACCCCCGGGTCGGTGTGGTCGGTGCCCGGCACTTCGTAGTGCCCGATGATGTGCGCCCGGTCCCTGGGGATGCCGTATCTTCCGCAGATCCCCGCCGTGAGCTTCGCCGACTCCTGGTACAGGGCCTCCGTGAAGTAGGCGGGCTTGTCCACCCATCCCTCGTGCTCGATGCCGATGCTGCTGGTGTTGTAGTCCCAGTTCCCGGCATGCCAGGCGATGTCCGCCTCCCGCACGCACTGCGCGATGTGCCCGTCGGCCGATCGCACGACATAGTGCGCGGACACCTTCTTCGCCGGGTTCTGGAAGATGGCCAGGGTGCCGGTGTAGGCGGTCTGCGTGACGTGGATGATCACGCGGTCGACCTCGTGGGACCAAGGGCGCTCCGCCGCCGTGAAGTTGGACGGGGTGGCCGGCTGCCACTCGGCGAGCGGATGGTCGACGGGTTGCGGGGCCGCCCCAGCCTGGGTTTCGGGAAGCAGCGCGTACGGTGTGGCGGCCAGGACGGCCCCCTTCAGCAACCGCCGTCTGCCGAGCAGCGGTCTGGCGCGTTCCATGAATCAAGTGCCTTTCGTCTCAGCGGTGTTCAGCCAAGCAGGGCCACCGCGGTGTCACGGAGCCGGTCGTGGACTCCGCGGTGAGTCTCGCGCGCCGGCAGCCATTCCTTGCGGATCTTCGCCACACACGTGTAGTTGGTGTCGCACACGTTGGCCAACGGTGACTCCACCGCCTGGGTCGCGAATTGGTACGCGTCCAGCTCGCTGAACCCGTAGTCGCGCACCAGCCACTGCACGAGGTCGAGCTGGGATATCCGGAAGGCGTCCTCCAGCGGGCGTGCCGAACCGGTCGAGATGATGTGGGTGTCCGACTCGATGCGCGGCCAGGGCGTGGCGAGGCCCTTGAGCAGCTCGACGATCACCACGGTGTTCATCGCGCACTCGACGGCGACCCCACAGGTCTCTCCCTCTCCCTGGCGGGCATGCCCGTCGCCGAGGCTGAGCAGGGCGCCCTCCACATTGACCCCGAGGTAACAGGTGACACCCGCCCGCATCTCCGGTGTGTCCATGTTCCCGCCGTGCGCGTCGGGCACCAGTGCCGAACGCACCTCCATATGGGCGGGGGCCACCCCCACGGTGCCGTGCATCGGGTCCATGGGCAGCTCGATCTCGATGTCACTGTCACGCGCCCGGAACAGTGCCGTGCGCCGAGCCCGGTCCAACTGCCAGATCCACACGGTCTCCGGCAGTGGGGGCTGGAGTGTGGCGGTGGTGTGCGTCGAGGTGAGCGCGCCGAACAGGGGGACCGTGGTCGACGCCGCCCAGTCCCGGGCCGGTTCGATCGACACGAAGTGCACGGCGACCGTGTCACCCGGCTCCGCTCCCTCGATGTGGAAGGGACCGGTCTGCGGATTCAGGAAGGGAAACTCGCACACCTCGGACACCAGGTCCTTCTCGGACCGCACCCGCCCCGCGAAGCAGTCCTCCGTGTACAGGTCGAGGACCGTGCCGGGCGCGATGCGGGCCACGGGCGGTGCGCCGCCGAACGTCCAGGCGTACTCGCCGGGTTGGGGCCGTACGGTCAGGATCCGGGGGTCGCTCATCGCTGTACAGCTCCGTTTCGTGCGGGTTCGGCGAGGTGGCCACGGGCGGTGTCGGCCATACGTTCCGGAGGCCGCCGTATCAGTGAGATCAGCACCACGATTCCCACGTCACCCCCCCGTTTTTCGCCGTTCGAGGCCCTTGGGTGCCTCGCGTGAATCACGGTACGGTGCCTGCCGGTTGGGCAGTAGAGCGCTTGGTGTTTCGGTGGACAACCTTGGGGTTGTGGACAACTTCCTCACCTGATGGGGTGAGGTCGCCGCGGCTCAGGCCCGTTCGCCCACAACCGCCGGGTCGTCCAGCACGGCCCGCACCACCGAGTGCGCGGCCCCCAGCAGCGGCCCCTGCGAACCCAGACGGGACACGGACACCGGACACGCCGGACCCGCCGTGCGCCGGGCCAGCTCGTCCCGCAGGGAGGGCAGCAGCCAGGGCGCGAGCCCGGCCAGCGCACCGCCGAGCACCACGGCTTCGGGGTCAAGCAGATTGACCGCCCCGGTCAGCGCGATGCCGAGCGCTTCCCCGGCCTCGCGCAGGGCGTCTCGTACGTCCTCGTCGCCGTCCGCCGCATGCTGCGCGAGCAGTCCGACCCGGTCCTCGCCCGGCTCCAGACCGGCCGCCCGCAACACCGCCTCCTCGCCGGCGTACTGCTCCAGGCAGCCGCGCCCGCCGCACGCGCACCGGGGCCCGTCGGGGTGGACCGGAACATGGCCCAGCTCGCCCGCGAAACCGCGGGTGCCGCGCAGGAGGTGCCCGTCCACGACGAGTGCCGCGCCGATGCCGATCTCCGCCGAGACGTGCAGGAAGTCGTGGGGGGTGGCGTCGCCGAGCCAGAGTTCGGCCAGTGCGCCGAAGTTGGCCTCGTTGCCCACGGTCAGCGGGAGGTCCTCGGGCAGCAGGGTGCCCAGGTCCGTGTCGTGCCAGTCGAGGTTCGGGGCCCGAACGACGGTCCGGGCGTCACGCGCCACAAGACCGGGCACCGCCACCGCAAGGCCCGCGGGCCACAGGCCCTCGGTCTCCGCCTCGGACACCACCTGGTGTACCAGGGAGGTGAGTTCCGCGATCACCGGCTCGGGGGAGCGGCCCCGGTTCGCGGCGTACCGCACCACCCGCGAGCGCACCTGCCCGCGCAGATCGACCGCGCAGACCGCGAGGTGGTCCACACCGACCTCGGCGCCTATCCCGGCCGGCCCCCGTCCGCTGACGGCGAGCGCGGAGCCCGGCCTGCCGACCCGGCCGGGACGCTCGGGACCGAGCTCCTCGAGCAGGCCCGAGCGTATGAGCTCGTCGACGAGGGTCGACACCGCGGCCCGGGTCAGCCCGATGCGCGAGGCGACCGCGGCACGCGACAGCGGTCCCTCGGCACTCACGGTGTGCATGACCCGGGCCAGGTTGCGGCGGCGCATGCCCTGCTGGGTGTCGGGCAGGCCACGCCGCGGACCCGCCGGGTGGGCGTCGTGCAGCGGTGCCGTCATGCCTCCCTCACCCCTCAGAGGTCCCCCGCTCCAGCAGCGGCGCCGCGTCGGAGAGTACCCCGGCGATCCTGGCCAGCGTCTCGTCGTCCCGCTCCACGGCCTCCAGTACCGGCCCGGCGGCCGTGTTCCAGCGCCGGGCGACCGCGCCCGGGTCCTCGCCGGTGAGCAGTCCGGCGGCCTGCGCGGCGGCGCCGAGCGCGACCAGCTCCTTGGCCTCGGGCACCTGGACCGGACGCCCCGAGAGCCGCCGTACGGTCTGCTGCCAGGCGGTGCCCTGCGCGCCGCCGCCGATGAGCAGCAGGGGCGTCGAACGGTCCGCGTCCTGGTCGAGCACCAGGTCCAGCGCTCCGAGCAGTGCCTGTACGGCGCCGTCATAGGCCGCCTGGAGGAGCTGGCCTCCGGTGGTGTCGTGGCGAAGTCCGTGCAGTACCCCGGAGGCGTTCGGCAGGTTCGGGGTCCGCTCGCCGTCCAGGTAGGGCAGCAGGGTGACCCCGGAGACCGGCTCGACGGCCTCGCGGTCCAGGCCCAGCAGCGCCGCGATGCGGTCCACGGCGAGCGTGCAGTTCAGGGTGCAGGCGAGCGGCAGCCAGTCTCCGTGGGCGTCGGCGAAGCCCGCCACGGTGCCGGTGGGGTCGGTGGGGCGGTGCTTCGAGACGGCGTACACAGTGCCCGAGGTGCCCAGGCTCATCACCGGCGTGCCGGGGCGCAGCCCGAGGCCGAGCGCGGCCGCGGCGTTGTCGCCGGTGCCGGGGGCGACCAGGGTGCCCTTGGAGAACGGCAGGTCATGGCCGTCGCGCACGGTGCCGGCCACCTCGCCGGGCCGGACCACGCGGGGGAGCAGAGCGGGGTCGAGGCCCACGCGCGCGAGGATCTCGTCGTCGTACGACTCCGTCGCCGACGCCCACCAGCCGGTGCCGGAGGCGTCGCCCCGGTCCGTCGTGCCCTCGCCGGTGAGGCGCTCGGTGAGGTAGTCGTGCGGAAGACGCACGGCTTTCGTGGCACGCAGGGCCTCCGGCTCGTGGTCGGCGAGCCACGCCCACTTCGTGACCGTGAAGGAGGCGCCCGGCACGCTGCCGGTTCGCTCCGCCCAGGCCTTCGGGCCGCCCAGCTCCTCGATCAGACGCCGAGCCTGGGGCGCTGAGCGCACGTCGTTCCACAGAAGGGCCGGCCGCACCGGCTCGCCCTGTGCGTCGAGCGTGACGAGGCCGTGCTGCTGCCCCCCGATCGACACCGCGGCGGCCTCGCGGGCGGCGTCCCCGCACTGGCGCAGCGCCTCGGACAGCGCGTCCCACCACTGACGCGGGTCGCTCTCACGGCCGGCCCCGGAGGACACGGTGTGCGGCGCCTGACCCCGCGCGACGACCCGTCCGGTGGCCGCGTCGACCACCAGCGCCTTGGTGGACTGGGTGGACGTGTCCACGCCGACGACGAGCGGACCCTCGGCTGCTGACATCGGGCTCTCCCTTTTTGCGGCTCTGACCGTGATGCGGTTCTTGACCGTGATGCGACTCGTGACCTTGATGCGGCTCATGTCTCCGTCCGGAGACACCTTGTCTCTTCCCAGAGACGTGTGTGCATACTAATTTGTAAACCGCCATGACGAAATAGTCCGAAGCAGCAAGGAGCCGCGTCATGAACTACCAGCCCACCCCTGAGGACAGGTTCACCTTCGGCCTGTGGACCGTCGGCTGGCAGGGAAGGGACCCGTTCGGCGACGCCACCCGCGGTGCCCTCGACCCGGTCGAGACGGTGCAGCGCCTGGCCGAGCTCGGCGCCCACGGCGTGACCTTCCACGACGACGACCTGATCCCCTTCGGATCGTCCGACAGCGCGCGCGAGGGTCACATCAAGCGTTTCCGTGAGGCCCTGGACGCGACCGGCATGAAGGTGCCGATGGCGACCACCAACCTCTTCACGCACCCCGTCTTCAAGGACGGCGCGTTCACCGCGAACGACCGCGACGTGCGCCGTTACGCGCTGCGCAAGACGATCCGCAACATCGACCTGGCGGTCGAGCTGGGCGCCGAGACCTACGTCGCCTGGGGCGGCCGCGAGGGCGCCGAGTCCGGCGGGGCCAAGGACGTACGCGTCGCGCTGGACCGCATGAAGGAAGCCTTCGACCTCCTGGGCGAGTACGTCACCGAGCAGGGCTACGACCTGAAGTTCGCGATCGAGCCGAAGCCGAACGAGCCGCGCGGCGACATCCTGCTGCCCACCGTCGGCCACGCCCTGGCGTTCATCGAGCGACTGGAGCGCCCCGAGCTGTACGGTGTGAACCCCGAGGTCGGCCACGAGCAGATGGCCGGGCTGAACTTCCCGCACGGCATCGCGCAGGCCCTGTGGGCGGGCAAGCTCTTCCACATCGACCTCAACGGCCAGTCCGGCATCAAGTACGACCAGGACCTCCGGTTCGGCGCGGGCGATCTGCGGGCCGCCTTCTGGCTCGTCGACCTCCTGGAGAGCGCCGGCTACGCCGGCCCCAAGCACTTCGACTTCAAGCCGCCGCGGACCGAGGACCTCGACGGCGTGTGGGCGTCGGCCGCGGGCTGCATGCGCAACTACCTCATCCTCAAGGAGCGTGCGGCCGCCTTCCGCGCCGACCCGCAGGTCCAGGAGGCGCTGCGTGCCTCGCGTCTGGACGAGCTGGCGCAGCAGACGGCGGCGGACGGCCTGAAGTCGCTGCTCGCGGACCGCAGTGCCTTCGAGGACTTCGACGTGGAGGCGGCCGCCGCGCGCGGCATGGCCTTCGAGCAGCTCGACCAGCTCGCCATGGACCACCTGCTGGGTGCGCGCGGCTGAATGAGACCCACGCGCGTGTGCCGTCGGCCGTGAGTGGCCTCCACCGACGGCACACGCGCGCGCGGCCTCGCAGCGACCCTCGCGGGGAATGTGCCGGAACCATGCGATCCACGGCATGGGGGCGTATCAACTCCCGCGCGGGGGTCGCCCCATGACCGGTTCGAGGCGACTCTGGACGGTATGGCCATGCCGCCGGTACCGCCCCAGCCGCCCGGACCGCCGGGTGACACACCGCCTCCGGGCGGTGGCTTCGGACCACCTCCTGACGACTTCGGGCACAACGGCCCGAACCCGTACGGGGGCCAGCCGCCGACCCAGCAGATGGGTTCGGTCGGCGACCCCGGGCCGAACGGGCCGAGAAAGCGCCGCAGCCCGCTGTTCGCCCTGCTCGCCGTGATCGCGGCGGCCGTGGCCGTCACCCTCGTGGTGGTCTTCATGGCCTCGGGGAACGACGACTCGCCGGACAAGAACCCGGCCCCGGCGACCAGTACGAGCGGTTCTCCCAAGCCGTCGTTCAGCCTGCCCACCCGGCTTCCCAGCGAGTTGCCCAGCGAGCTCCCGTCGCAGTTCCCGACCGACATACCCAGTGAGTTCCCGAGCGACCTGGAATCGCTGCTGCCGTCCCTGATCGGCTGACGCGGACCTCAGAGACCACGCGGCAGCCTGACGTAGGTCACCGTCGTCTCCACCCCGCTGTCGACCAGTCGGCCGTCGGCGTCGAACGCCCCCGCTCCGTCCGTCATCCCGAAGTCGTTGTCGTTGATCAGGGCGAGTGTGTCGTGATCCACCCGTGCGACGCCCTCGACCTTCCCGGGCACCCCGGCGACCGTGCCCAGGTCGACGACCGGCTTCTTGGCGAGTACGGGCACGCCGGAGGACGCCGGATCGTCGAGCTGCTCCAGCGACGGAGACCTGGTGTCGTCGTCCCAGGTGCCGCCGAGGATGTTCGAGGACCGGTTCAGGCGCACCAGGTGAAGCCGGGCGGCCTTGTCGGTGCGCTCCTCGACCAGCAGCCGGTCACCGCCCACCGCGACCACCGAGGAGATCTTGAGCTCGGAGGTGTCGTCCTCGCTCGGGTCCACGACGTTCACCGGGTCGAAGCGGTACGCGTACTCGGCGGTGACCGTCTTCTTCTTCGGCGAGAAACGCAGCAGCCGGGTCGTCCTGGAGGCCTCCCCGGCGGCTGTGTCCGGCAGGGACAACGGGCTCTGCACCGCCAGCACGAGATCGCCGCCGGGCAGTTGGGCGAGCCCCTCGAAGCCCCGGTTGGTCTTCCGGTGCAGCAGGACGGAGGGCAGCGCCTCCACCACCGGGTAGCCGGCGCCGGTGAGGTTCAGCCCCTTGGGCACATAGCGCGTGAGGACCTTCCCGCGCGCGGAGACGTGGACCAGACTCGGCCCGTACTCGTCGACAAGCCAGAAGGTCCCGTCCGAGGCCCGCACGATGCCCTCGGTGTCCAGGCCGTTCGGGTTGTACGACAGCGCGGTGAGCGCGTTGTAGTCGTACGGCGCCTCGTCGCGCCCCTGCTGGTTGGGCAGCCCCGTGACCGGCTTGCCCGAGGAGGTGGTGACCGGGACCGCGTCCAGTACCTTCACGGTGTCGCCGCAGACGCGGATCTTCACGATCGCCGGGTCGAAGCCGGGGACCGGGAACGTGCGGCGCTTGGTGCCGGCCACCTTGACCTGGCCGTTGGGCCCGCGGTCGGTCACGGTCCAGAACTCGCCCTTGCGGCCCGCCGGATAGATGTCACTGCCGATGCCGCCGAGGTCCACCCCGCGGTCGTCGGCCACGGTGCCCGGCAGGAGCCTGTTGCTGAACGCTCCCAGCGGGATGTCGCCGAGCGTCGCCGTCCGGACGACACGCGCCTGGCCCGACGGGGCACCCATGGCCGGTCCCGCCGCGATGAGGGCGGCGACCAGGGCGAGGGGTACACCCGCCGCTGCGGTGCGTCTGGCGGGGCGTCGGCCGTCGGCGTGCGGGGACATGGGGCCTCCTGAGAACCAAGTTCGGTGACAACGGCCAGATTTCGGCCTCGCTCGGAACGCCGTACGACCGAAGGGTGAACGTGCGGCCTCGGCCGTGCGTCGGCCCGACATCGCGGCACGCGCGCGTGCCGCGCGCTCAGCCGGTCGAGCTGCGGGGTGGCCGGTGCGGTCCCAATCCTTGGAGGACATCGCCGAGTTCGTCCGCCGTGAGCGCGGGGGACGGGAGGGACGCGAGGGCCGGCGAGGCGCGCAGACCGTCGAGGAGCAGAGCGAGAGGGCGACGCCAGGCTTCGGAGCCGGCGGCCGTGGCGAGGGAGGGGACGGCCCGGCCCAGCGCGGCCAGTGCGAAGAGAACGTCCTCCGTCGTGACGTCCGCCCGGATGCTTCCCTCCTCGCGTCCACGGCGCAGGAGCAGCTCCATGGTCGCCCGGTTGTGGGCGTGCACGGCCTGCAACGACTCGACGCCCTCGAGACGCGTGGTCATCAGGTCGTTCGTACCGCGATCGGTCGCCAGGACGGCGAACACCGCTGCCACGTAGCCGACGAGCCCTTCCCAGGCGTCCGTGGCGGCACGGGCCTGCTCGCCGGCGGCCATGGTGCCCGCCAGCGGGTCACGGAACACCGCGTCGACCAGGGCGGCACGACTCGGAAAATGGCGGTAGAGCGTGGCGTTTCCCACCCCCGCGCGTCGCGCGATGACGTCCAGAGGTGCCTCCAGCCCCTGCTCCGTGAACACTTCGTGAGCGGCCTCGACCAGCAACTCCCGGTTGCGTCGGGCATCGCGACGCCGTACCGGCACCGCCGCGTCGTCCGCCATGATCGCCCCTTCGCGCTACCGGGGAGTATTCCCCGGTAGCGATGCTATCGTCGTCCAGGTAAGTGGGGAGTGCTCCCCACTTACCTGGGAGGGGTGTGACATGGGCAGTACGGCGCTTGTTCTCGGCGGGGGTGGCCCCGTCGGCGGAGCCTGGCTGACGGGAGTCCTCGCCGGCCTGTGCGACGCCGGTATCGACCCGGCCGACGCGGACGTCGCCATCGGGACCTCGGCCGGTGCGATCTTCGGTGCGCGTCTCCGCGCGGGCGAGCCGGCGCGCGAGCTGTACGAACGCCAACTGGTCGGCGCCGACCGGGTGGGCCTCGCCGTGACGTCTGCTCAGACGCTTCGCTTTCTGTGGGCCGCGCTGGGCTCCCGCGACCCGGAGCGTTCCGTGCTGCGCCTCGGGCGAGCGGCGCTGAAGACCCGCACGGGTCCCGAGTCCGATGTCTACAACGCCCTGCGTCCGCTGCTGCGGAGCGTAGGGGACTGGCCCGACCGCACACTGCGGATCACGGCCGTCGACGCCTTCTCCGGGCAACTGACGGCCTTCGACGCCGACTCGGACGTCACGCTCCTCGAGGCCGTCGTCGCGAGCTGCGCGGTGCCCGTGGTCTGGCCCCCGATCACCCTGATCGGGCGCCGCTGGATGGACGGGGGCAGTCGCTCCACGGCCAACATCCACCTCGCGCGCGGTCACCACCACGTCCTGGCCATCGCCCCGATCCCCGCCGCCGTGGGCCCTCATCCCGGTGCCGAACAGCAGGCGGCCGCCCTCGCAGCCGAAGGCGCCCACGTCACCCTCGTGACCCCGGACCGCGCCGCACGCCGGGCCATGGGCCGCGACATGACGTCCGACGCGCGCCGCCCCGCGGCCGCCCTGGCCGGCCACGCCCAGGCGACGGCCCTCGCGCCCTCGGTGCACCCGCTCTGGCACGCCGAGCGGTGAAGGCCGGGCCCGGGGCGCCTACTGCTGCGCCACCGGCCCGCTCTCGCCTTCGCGACCGATCCGGGCACACTGACCTGGCGTGGCAGCACGCTCCTGAGGGGCCTGGCCGAACTACCGCTGCGGCTCGGCTGAGGAGAGCTCCGCCGACGACAGAGCCGTCGCCGGATCCAGGGCCGCCGGGCCCGCGAGTATCCAGCGTTCCCGCTCCTGGCGGTACGGCCACCACCGCCCGTCCCGCCCCAGACGCACCTGGGCCGGTGCGTCGACGGCCGTCCACCGGTTGCCCTCCGCCCTGAGCGACGGCCTTTCGTCCTCGTCCCAGGCCGAGTCCAGAGCGGCACGCGCGCGTGCGAGTGTGTCGCCCGAGGGCGCCCATTCCTCCTCCAGCACCGACAGTGCATCCGCACCACCGAGCCGCCACGCGCGCGTGGCGTCCGCCATCGACTGCGGATCACGGCCCGATCCGTTGGCGAGCCGTTCCGTCAGTGCCGGGTCGGCCGCGTCGACGGCGAGACGCACGGCGTCCTGAGCGGCCGTCAGTGCGGATACGGCGGCAGACCTTTCGGGCGGTCGCCGGAGAGCCTCCGCGAGCAGCCGATGAGCCTCCACGGCGGTCCGAGCGGCCAGATGGCGGACGGCGACCGGGTCGACTCCCGGCCCGGGCGGGGCCTCGGCGTCCAGCGAGGGCGGCGAACCGGGCTTCTCGGGCAGTTCCGCAGTCACGGGCAGGGGCGGCAGGATGTCGCAGACCGCATACGCCTCGGCGGCATCCACACCCTCCGGTTCGGGAGCTTCCTCCACGGGCGCGGCGCTGCGGTCCTGGAGGTCCTCGAGGAGGGCGTGTTCGCCGCGCCCGCGCATCAGCAGCAGGACGAAGGGGTCCTGGTCCAGCAGCCGGGTCACCTGATAGCAGAGAGCTGCCGTGTGCCCGCAGTGGTCCCAGGCGCCGCAGTCGCACTCCGGTTCCAGATCGCCCAGCCCGGGCAGGAGTTCGATGCCTGCGGACGCCGCGTCCTCGACCAGATGCGGCGGCATCTCACGGTCCAGCAGGGCCGCGACGTGAGCGGCCCGCTCGACGGCCATGTCGAGGAGGCGGTCCCACTGCTCGGCCGACAGTTCGGCCAGCAGGACGTCGGCGCGGTGCGCGGTGCGATCACGGTCCTGGACGACGGCCGTGATGCGCCCAGGACGTACCGACACCGCGCCGACAGCGCCCGCGCGTGCGATCCCGCGGCCCGTCTTCACCTGCGCCGAGTCCAGCGCGGCGTCCTCCAGTGCCCGCAGCCAGGCCCGGCCCCACCAGGTCTGTGCGAAACCCCGCCCGTGCGCGGGCGGCAGCGCCGCGAACGTGCGCTCCATGTCACCGTCGTGGCCGGTCATCGTGCACCCCCCCGAAGCTCGACCAGATCGGCCAGCTCCGCGTCCGTCAGCTCGGTCAGTGCCGCCTCGCCGGAACCGAGTACCGCGTCGGCCAACTTCCGCTTGCGGTGCAGCAGGTCGGCGATGCGGTCCTCGACGGTCCCCTCGGCGATCAGTCGGTGCACCTGCACGGGACGCGTCTGGCCGATCCGGTACGCGCGGTCGGTGGCCTGCGCCTCCACGGCCGGGTTCCACCAGCGGTCGTAGTGCACGACGTGCTCGGCCCGGGTGAGGTTCAGGCCGGTGCCGGCCGCCTTCAACGACAGCAGGAACACGGGCACCTCACCCTCCTGGAACCGCCGCACCATCGCCTCACGCCGGGGGACCGGTGTCCCGCCGTGCAGGAACTGCGACGGCAGGCCACGCGCCGCGAGGTGCTGCTCGATGAGACGGGCCATACGCACGTACTGCGTGAACACCAGGACGCTCGCTCCTTCGGCGACGATGGTGTCGAGGAGCTCGTCCAGCAGTTCCAGCTTTCCGGAACGGCCGGTGATCCTCGGCTGCTCCTCCTTGAGGAACTGCGCCGGGTGGTTGCAGATCTGCTTCAGCCCGGTCAGCAGCTTCACGATCAGCCCGCGCCGCGCCATGCTGTCCGCCCGGGAGATCTCGGCCAGGGTCTCGCGCACCACTGCCTCGTACAGGCCGGTCTGCTCCTGGGTGAGCGACACGGCGCGGTCGGTCTCGGTCTTCGGCGGCAGCTCCGGGGCGATTCCAGGGTCCGACTTGCGGCGCCGCAGCAGGAAGGGGCGCACCAGCCGGGCGAGACGTTCCGCGGCGGCCGGATCCTGACCGCTCTCAATGGCCTGCGCGTACCGGGCGCGGAAGGCGCCGAGGCGGCCCAGCAGACCGGGAGTCGTCCAGTCGAGGATCGCCCACAGCTCCGACAGGTTGTTCTCCACCGGGGTTCCGGTGAGCGCCACGCGTGCGCGTGCCCCGATCGAGCGCAGTTCCCGGGCGGTCGCCGAGTACGGGTTCTTCACGTGCTGCGCCTCGTCCGCCACGACCATTCCCCACGCGGCTTCGGCAAGCCGGGGCGCGTCCAGGCGCATCGTGCCATACGTGGTGAGTACGAACTCCCCGTCGGCCAGGCCGTCGAGCTCGCGCCGCGGACCGTGGAAACGGCGCACGCGCGTACCCGGTGCGAACTTCTCGATCTCGCGCTGCCAGTTGCCCATCAGGGACGTCGGGCACACCACGAGGGTGGGGCCGGCGGTGGCCGTGTCGGTCTGCCGGTGCAGATGCAGCGCGATCAGGGTGATCGTCTTGCCGAGTCCCATGTCGTCGGCGAGACAGCAGCCGAGTCCCGAGGACGTCATACGGGCCAGCCAGTTCAGGCCCCGGCGCTGGTAGTCCCGCAGGGGCGCGGCGAGCGCGGCGGGTTGCGGGACCGGCTCCTGAGCCTCCGGGTCCGCCAGCCGGTCCCGCAGGGCCGCCAGCCACCCGGTGGGCTGAACCTCGACCCTGTGGCCGTCGACCTCGGCCGAGCCCGTCAGAGCGGCACTCAGCGCGTCGACGGGCGTCACCTTGCGGTCCTGCCGGGAATGGGCCCGGCGCACCTCGTGCGGGTCGACCAGCACCCACTGGTCACGCAGCCGCACCACGGGCCGGTTTGCCTCGGCGAGCCGGTCCAGCTCCTCGCGCGTGAGCTGCTGGTCGCCCAGCGCGAACCACCAGTCGAACGCGAGCAGCGCGTCGACGGACAGGAACGATGCGGTGCCCGACCCGATCCGGTCGCTGTCGTCCGGCGGACCGACCATCGCGCGCGTGGTGAGCTTCCTGGCCAGCTCCTTCGGCCAGTGCACCTCGACGCCCAGGTCGGAGAGACTTTGCGCGCCCGCGCCGAGCAGATCGGTGATCTCCTCGTCGGCGAGTTCGACCGCGTCCGGGACGGTGGCCGAGAGCAGCGGGTTGAGCGGGGGCCACGCGCGTGCGGCCCTGCGGAGCGCGAGCAGGCAGTCCATCTGCGCGTGGGGGCCGAAGGCCGTGGAACCGGCCCATACGTCGGCGGCGTCCGCGACGGTCGTCGGATCGCTCACGCTGTGCACTTGGAGAACGGCCCGGAAGGAGGGCGCCTCACCAGTGGCCAGGCCATGCACCTCGACGCGCAACGAGACTCGTACGCCCGCGTCGTGGCCCGCGGCGACATCCGCCGCCCACGCGCGCTGCTCGGGCACGTGCTGCGGTTCCTGGGCGGCGTAGGCGGGTCCGCCCGTCACCAGGGGCGCCGCGGGAGAGCGGGGCAGGGTGTCGGCGACCCCGTCCAGGAAGGCACGCACCAGCCGTTCGGGGTCGGGCAGCCGGAGCGGTTCGACGGCGCTCAGGGGTACGGCGTGCGCCTCGGGCGGCATCGCCGCGGCAAGTCGGCGGACACGCTCGATGTCGGCCGCTCCCAGGGGACCCATGCGCCAGGCGTCGTGGTCGGCGGGGGACAGTCCGGGCAGCAGCAGGCCACGGGCCGCGCACTGCAGGGCCAGCACGGCGGCGGCACCCCAGAAGAGGGTCGCCCGGTGCCCGTGCGCGGAAGCACGCGCACGCGTGAGGACCGGCAGGGCGGCGCGGACCGGCAGCAGCACCGCTGGCAGGCTCACCAGATCGACACCACTGTTGCCGGGTACCACGAGCCTCAGATCCTCGACCGTCCCCGCCGCGACGGCCGGCGGAGGAGCGCCGTCCGGCCGCCAAAAGGCCACACTGCCCGTGCGGGCCGGGTCGCCGGGCACGAAGACGGCACAGCACAAGGTCAGTTCGGAGATCTCGGACGGTGATGCCGCGGGAAACCTCTGGACAGAGATCGCGGGACTCCTCAAACTTGACTACTTCATAGGAGTGGTTGAGGATACATCACCTCTCGGGCCCACTGTGGAGTGGCCTGTACCACATTCACGCCAGGGTGTTGTCAACCCCCCTGTGCGGCCGGTGCTGCCCCCCGCACGTAGACGGGGGGTTGCCGCATGGTCGCGACCGGTCACCGGTCCGTACGTTTCCTCAGGTCAGCACGTTTCCTGAGAGAGCCGGAGCCCGGACATGCCGCAGAGCACCGCAACCGTCGCACCCCGCCCGCGCGGTACGTCCGGCTCCCCGCCCGGCGGAAGCGAATTCGCGCCCCTCCTGCGCGCGGTGAAGGGCCAGGGCCTCCTGGAACGCCGCCACGGCTGGTACGCCCGGGCCATCACCGTCAACGCACTCGCCCTCGCCGGTCTCGTCACCGCCGTCGCCCTGTCCGGCGACTCCTGGCGGACCCTGCTGCTGGCCCCGCTCCTCGCCGTGTTCTGCGCCCGCACCGCCTTCATAGGCCACGACGCGGGCCACACGCAGATCACCGGAGACAAGGCGGCCAGCCGCGCCATCGGTCTCGTCCACGGCAATCTGCTGCTCGGGATGAGCTACTCCTGGTGGAACCACAAACACCATAGGCACCACGCCAACCCCAACCACATCGACAAGGACCCCGACGTCGCCGCGGACGTCCTCGTCTTCACCGGCGAACAGGCCAAGGGACGCACCGGCTTCAGGCGCTGGCTCACCCGCCATCAGGCATGGCTGTTCTTCCCGCTCACCCTCCTCGAAGGCGTCGCCCTGAAGGTTCAGGGCTTCCGGGACCTGCGCCGACAGGCGCCGGGGGAGCGTGCGGTGGAGGGCGCCCTCCTGGTGGTCCATCTCGCCGCCTACGCCACCCTGCTGCTGACCACCATGTCCCCAGGCAAGGCGCTGGCCTTCGCGGCCGTCCACCAGGCGTTGTTCGGCCTGCACCTCGGGATGGCCTTCGCCCCCAACCACAAGGGCATGGAAATGCCGGACCCGGACGGCGAGCCCTGGGGCCACCTGCGTCGCCAGGTGCTCACCTCCCGCAACATCCGCGGCGGCGCCGTCACCGACTGGTTCCTCGGCGGCCTCAACTACCAGATCGAGCACCATCTCTTTCCCAGCATGCCCCGGCCCCATCTGCGTCTCGCACAGTCGATGGTGCGCGCCCACTGCCGGGATCTGGGTATCCCCTACACGGAGACCGGACTCGTCGACTCCTACCGACAGGCCCTGAGCCACATGCACGAGGTGGGCGAGCCACTGCGGGCGGACCGCTAGGAGCGCGCGCATCCGGGGCGTCTCAGGGCGAGGTCTCAGGGATGTCTCAGGGTCGCGGTTCGGAACTGCTGGAGGCGCGGACCCGTTTTTCTGGACAGAGAGCGGCAACCGCCGCGAAGGAGGCGACGCACATGTCGAAGAACGCGAAGATCGCCGCAGGGGGAGTTGCGGTCGGGCTGCTCCTGCTGATCTGGCTGCCCTGGTGGGCCTCGGTCCTGATCATCCTGGGAGTCCCGGCCGCCGCATACCTGACACTGGACCCCTCGCAGCGGCGCCGACTGCGCCGCGTCACCCGCAAGGAGCTCGGCCGCTGAGGCACCCGCACCGGCCGGGAGCACGACAGTCCCGGACGGTGCGGCGCGGCGGTTCAACTGGGACGTACGGCCATCTTGTCGAGCGCTGCCAGCAGTCCCGGCAGCTGCGGGCCCCGGCCCACCGGCAGGACCTCTCCGGGCTCGTCGTCGAGCAGCACGAACGCGATGTCGTCGGTCCTGGCCACCAGCGACCAGCCGGGACCGTCGGCACGCAGCGTCCGCGCGTCGCCCGATGCGAAGGACGACCGGACCCGCCCGAGGGGCGGCGGCGAATCGAGGTAGGCGCGGGCCTCCGCGAGGACACGCCGGATGCCGTTGTGGCCCTTGCGAGCCTCTTTCGCGACCCCGCCCGAGATGTTGTTTCCCGCAGTCTCGCCTTCCGCAGGCCTTTCCCCCGAGGTCTCGTTGCCCGCGACCTCGTCGCCCGTGGACTTGTACTCCGGGGCATCGCGGTCCGCGGCCTCGCCGTCGGAGACCCCGCCGGCCACGGCCTTGTCACCCCCGGTGGACCCGCCGTTCGGGCTCAGGAAGGCCGCCTCGTCGATCTGCTCCCGCCACATCGCCCACTGGAGCGCGATCTCATCGGCGCCAAGCCGCCGCTGGGCGGATCCCCACGTGGACGTGTCCGGCGGCGTCAGCGGCGGGCCGTCGCCGGTCTCGGGATCGGGATCGTGCGGCGCCGGCACACCGGGCGCGGCGACGGCGACCGCGAGCGGCCAGCCGGGCAGCGCGGCCACGATCGTGCGCTCGTCGGGCGACAGGTCGTACTCCATACCGCAGTCCCAGGACGCGATGGCGACGGCGACCAGCGCGACGTCGTCGATGACGACCGTCCATCGGGCGCCGCCGCCGTCCTGGCCGAGCACCAGGCCGTACCCGTCGGCCAGCGGTGCCAGACCGAGTGCCGCGCAGGCCTCCGGATAGTCGTCGCCCAGCACGCTCGGGAACTTCGCCGGCGTGAGCAGCACCGCCGTCAGCACATAGAGCGCGTCGTCCGTAGCGGCGACGGCGTCCTCGTCCGTCCCGGCCATCCCAGCCTCCCCATCGGTTCGTCCAACGGCGCGCACCTTAGTGTGCGCGGAAGGCCCTTGTCACGACTCCCAAGCCCACCCGGAGCTGCAGTTTTCCGACTGGACGGGGCGAATCGACCATCCCTTCAGGGCCGGTCAGGCCGCCGGCAGTCCGAGGAGCGCACGTGCCACCGTACGTGGCGACTCGTCGCGCTCCCGCGCGAGGGCGATGACGGCCCGGCACGCGAGCTCGTTGACCCCGAACGACAGTGCCTCCGGCGAGACCCAGGCCGAGGCCTCGTCGATCCGGTCCTGATCGTCCTCGGCGCAGGCCGAGACGTACGCGGCGGCGGCCTCGAACAGATTGTGCGTGCGGGCCTCCCGCCCGGCGGGCGCCCCGGTGCGCACCCCATGGACGAATCTGGCGCTGGACTTGCGGATTCTGCCCCACATGCCGACTGCCTTCCCCCTGCGTGACGTGACCCCGGCGAATATTCTGCTACCAAACGTAAGGTTGGAGCTCCGGCCGCAGAAGGGGGCCGGAGCGTGACGGTGCAGTCGTCGCAGGCGCGGACATGCAGCCCCACCCGCCCGTTCCCGTGTTGCTCAGAAGGGCCGGAAAACGGTCAACCCGCTTTGCGGAACGGGATACTTGTGTCCTCTCACGACATGGCTACCAGAGGAGTGGTGAGGTGAACTCTGCCGCAGAGAAGGGCCGTTGGGGCGCAGGCGACGGCCGGGGCGGTCGGCATGCCGTCGTCGTGGGCGGGAGCCTCGCAGGGCTTCTCGCGGCGCATGTCCTGGCCGGGCACGCCGACCGGGTGACCATCGTCGAGCGCGACCGGTTGCCGGACGGCCCCGAGCCGCGGCCCGGCGTGCCGCAGGGCCGGCATCCGCACGTCCTGCTGCAGGGCGGGCAGGTGGCCATGGAGTCGCTGCTGCCGGGGTTCCTGGCGGAGCTGCGGGAGGCGGGCGCGCCTCGGGTGGGCATGCCGTCGGACATGGTGATGTGGCAGACCGGCCGCTGGTTCCGCCGGCTGCCCGCGACGACACACATCTACACCGGTTCCCGCGCGCAGTTGGAGGACCTGGTGCGGCGGCGGGTTCTCGCCAACCCCGTGATCAACATTGTGGAGGGGACCGACGTCATCGGGTTCCTTGGTGACGCCTCGCGCGTGCGGGGTGTGCTGGTGCGGAACCGCTCCGGCGACGCCCGTGCGGAGTCCCGGCCCCTGGAGGTCGATCTGGTCGTCGACGCCTCCGGCAGCGGCACGAAGGCTCCGCAGTGGCTTGCCGCGATCGGCGCCGAGGGCCCACAGGAGGAGACCATCGACACGGGACTCGCCTACGCCTCCCGCGTCTACCGCGGCACGAACGGCGCCCTCGACGGCGAGACCCGCGGCTACTACGCCTATCCCGACCCCGAGCAGGTGCACGCCGGCGGCGCACTGCCCCTGGAGGACGGCAGCCACCTGGTGATCGTCTCGGGCCTGCGCGGTGACGAACCGCCCACGGACGACGACGAGTTCGTGACGTACGCCAAGAGGTTGCCGCATCCGCTCCTGCACCGGTGGCTGGACGAGGCCGAACCGCTTTCCCCGGCCTTCGGCTTCCGACGGACCGCGAACATCCGCCGCCGCTACGACCTTCCCGGCCATGCGGCAGGATTCCTCGCCACAGGCGACGCCCTGTGCACCTTCAACCCGATCTACGGGCAGGGCATGGCCGTTGCCGCGATGAGCGCGGTCGCCCTGCGGGACGCGCTGACCGACCGGCGCCGGACGCCCACGACACGGCGCGTGCAGCAGGCGCTCCTTGCGGCGTCCCGGCTGGCGTGGGACATCTCCGCCGGGGCGGACCGCAAGATGCCGGGCGCGGTCGGCACGGCGACCGACGGTGGGCCCTCGGACCGGATCGCCGGCTGGTACCTCAGCCGCGTCCAGGAACGGGCCCCGGGTGACCCTGTCGTGGGGCGGGCCTTCCGCGCCGTGCTGACCCTCTCCGCACCCGTCACCGCCCTGTTCGCTCCGCCCGTGGCCCGGGCCGTCCTCTTCCGGCCACCCGCGCCGACGCCCACCGAGCCGCCCGCGGCACCGGAGGAATCCGCGGCCCGGACATAGTGCTCGGCTCCCTTGGGCTGTGCGATTCGGTGCCGATCCTCCGGCACGTGGCCAACACCTAGGAAGAGGCCCCGTCGAGTGACGCGATCGTCTCCCGCAGCCAGCTGAGCTCGGCCCGGGAGGTGGCGCGTGCGATCGTCAGCACACCGCGCCGGAAGGGATCGTCCAACTCCTCGGCGCTCAGCGGCCGGTCACCCTCGTAGAAGAAGCTCGCCGGCTCCTCCAGGAAGGCGAGTCGGCGCCGCAGTACGGCCGCCTGCGCGCCGGCGTCGTCCAGGTGCCGGAGGAAGGCGAGGACCGTGAACCACCGGTTCTCGTCGGTGATGTCGCGCGCGGCCGGTTCGGCGAGCCGGCGGCGCAACTCCTGGCGGCCTTCGTCGGTGAGCGTCAGGACATGGCGAGGCGCGGCCACGGCACCAGGTTCTGTCGCGCGCGCCAGCAGCCCCGCCTTCTCCAGCCGCTTGATCGCCGGATACAGCGTGCTCTCGGCCACGGGCCGCACGTGACCCGCCAGCGCTGTGATGCGTTTGCGCAGCTCATAACCGTGCAGCGGGGTGTCGTAGAGGAATCCGAGGATGGCGAGCTCCAGCATGCACGCATTCTGCCGCATCGTCGCTGTACATCCCTGCCGTATTACCTCTACTTCGCTATACATCGGTGACGATGTATTGTCCTGGGTGACGCATCGAGGGAGGGCACCATGAGGCAGGCCGCGTTCGACGGCAAGGGAAGCTGCATCCGCTGGACCGAGACGCCCGGCGAGGAGCCGGCACGCGTGTACGTGCATGGGCTGGGATCGATCTCGACCGTCTATCACGCGCACATCGCGGCCCGGCCCGAACTCGCGGGCCGGCGCAGCTTGTTCGTCGATCTGCCCGGGCACGGCGTCAGCGACCGCCCTGAGGACTTCGGATACACGTTGGAGGACCACGCGGACGCCCTGGCCGCCGCTCTGGACGCCGCGGATCTGACCGGCGTCGAGATCGTCGCGCACAGCATGGGCGGGTCGGTCGCGCTCGTGCTTGCCCACCGCAGGCCCGAGCTCGTCTCCCGCCTGGTCATCACCGAGGCCAACCTCGACGCCTCGCCTCCAGTCACGGCGGGCAGCACCTGGATCGACGCCTATGAGGAGGACGACTTCGTCGCCGGCGCCCACGCGCGCGTGCTCGAGAAGGTCGGCCCCCTGTGGGCGGCGACCATGCGGCTGGCCGACCCGCGCGCCCTGCACCGCAGCGCGACCGGCCTCAGGCGCGGATCGGCGCCCATGATGCGCGCGATCCTCGAAGGGCTGACCATCGACCGCGTGTACCTCCAGGGCGAGCTCAGCGGTGAACTGGAGGGGCGAAAGGCGCTGGAGGGGACAGGAGTGCGGGTGGTGACCGTCCCCGGCGCCGGGCACAACGTCATGCTCGACAACCCCGACGCCTTCGTGGCGGCGATCGCCGGGACGAAGTGAGCCCGGTCAGTCCTCGCGGACGGCCAGGGCCAGGAAGCGGGCGTCCTCGTCGGCGTACGACGTCATGCGCCAGCCGGAACCGGCCAGCAGGGGACGGAGGTTGGGCTCCGCGCGCAGGTCGTCCGGGGTGATCTGGCGCCCCTGGCGTGCGGCGAGCGCGGCCCTGCCGATCGGGTGGAAGAGGGCCAGGACGCCGCCGGGCCGCACCACCCGGGCCAACTCGCGCAGATCCTCGGCCGGCCGGGGCAGATGGGAGACCAGGCCCGCTCCGAAGACGGCGTCGAGCGACCGGGAGCGGAACGGCAGCGCGGCCACGTCGGCGAGCAGCAGCCGCCCGTCCCGATCCCGTCCGGCCCGTACGGCGGCATCCAGCATGGCCGGGGTCAGATCGACCCCCACGACCACTCCCGAGGGCCCCACGGCCGCACGCAGGGGCGGCAGGGCCCGTCCGGTGCCGCAGCCCGCGTCGAGCACGCGGTCACCCACGCGCAGCCCGAGCTCCGCGACCGCGGCGGCGTAGGCCGGACCGTCGTCCGGGAACCGGCTGTCCCAGTCGGCGGCACGGGCCGAGAAGAACTCCTGGACATGTGTGTGGTCGTCGCTCATGTTCCGCATGATCCCTCACCGACACGGATGAGGGCGCGTGCGCGCATGTTCGAGCGTGACGCGATCGTTCAGAAGCATCTCTGCGCCATATTGCAACACCTTTCGAAATGCGCCCTCTTTGTGCGCCCCTGCCCCCACTAGCGTCCCTTGGCCATGGGACACCTGGACCACGCTGCCCTGGGCTGGCTGACGCCCACGCTCTCGTACGTCATGGCCTGTATCGGCGCCGCGCTCGGCCTGCGTTGCACCGTCCGCGCGCTCGGCGCCACCGGGCGTTCGCGCCGCAACTGGCTCATCACCGCGGCCTCGGCCATCGGCACCGGCATCTGGACCATGCACTTCGTGGCCATGCTCGGCTTCAGCGTCAGCGGTACCGACATCCGCTACGACGTACCACTGACCATCGCGAGCCTCCTGGTCGCGATGGTCGTCGTCTCCGCAGGAGTCTTCGCCGTCGGCTACAGCCGTGACCGGGTCCGCGCGCTCTTCCTGGGCGGGCTCACCACCGGCCTGGGCGTGGCGAGCATGCACTACCTGGGCATGGCGGCCGTACGGCTGCACGGCGACGTCGACTACGACCCGGTGCTGGTCGGACTCTCCGTCCTCATCGCCGTCGTCGCGGCGACGGCGGCCCTGTGGGCGGCGCTCAACATCAAGTCGCCCGTCGCCGTCACCATCGCCTCCCTCATCATGGGCGCCGCGGTCAGCAGCATGCACTACACCGGGATGTTCGCGGTGAGTGTGCGGGTCTCACCCTCCGGTGCCGTCCTGCCCGGGGCCACGGCGATGCAGTTCATCTTCCCGCTCGCCGTCGGCCTCGGCTCCTACCTGTTCCTGACCTCGGCCTTCGTCGCCCTGTCGCCCACGACAGGAGAGCGTGAGGCATCCGCCTCGGCCCAGCGCGCGGTCGAGAGCGTCCCCTCCTAGCGGCGGATCCGGGCCGGACGGCCCGACGACACGCCCCCGAACCACTCCCGAGCGAGGAGGCCATGCGTACACCGCGTAGGACCCCCACAGGCGGCGCCGAGACGCCGCTCCAGACACCCGCGCGCGGGCGACGCGCACATGCCGGACGACCGGCCGACGAAAGCCCCGACGACCCGGCGGGCCCCCTGCCGGAGGACATACCCGTGCGCGCCGGACCCTGGCGGATACGCCCCCGCACGGTCCGCGCCAAGATCGTCTGCCTGCTCATGGTGCCCGTCGTCTCGCTGCTCGCCCTCTGGGCGTACGCCACGGTCACCACCGCCCAGGACGTGGCCCGGCTGCGCCAGTTGCAGCGCGTGGACGACGCCGTCCGCTCGCCCGTCAGCGACGCCGTGACCGCGCTCCAGGCGGAGCGTGCCGCCGCGGTCCGCTACGCGACCGACCCGTCCGCCGCGCAGAGCGACGACCTCCGCAAGCTCGCCGAGCGCACCGACCAGGCCGTGGCACGGCTGCGGCTCGGTGACGGCAACACCGTCGCCGACAGCGAGGAACTGCCCGCCGGTGTCGCCCAGCGGCTCGAAGTCTTCGTGACCGGCGCCGAACAATTGCCCTCCGTGCGCACGGCCGTCCTGGACCGCAGCGCCGGATGGGACGAGACGTACGGTCGGTACACCAGGACCATCGCCGGTGCCTTCGCGGTGGGCGGTGCCCTCAGCGGCATCCAGGACGCCGACCTCGGCTCCGACGCGCGCGTGCTGCTCGAGTTCTCCCGCGCCGGCGAGTCGCTGGCCCAGGAGGACGTCGTGCTGGCCAGCGCACGCCTGGCGGGCGTTCTCGCCGGTGAGCGGCTGCGGCTGTTCACCGGAGCCGTCGACACCCGCCGGGCCCTCACCGAGAGCGCCGTGGCCGACCTGCGCGGCTCCGACCGCGCCACCTGGCAGAAGGTCGCCGACAGCCGCGCCTACGCCACCGTGACCGCCGCCGAGGACCGGACACTCGCAGCCGCCCCCGGCACCCGCGCCGTCGAGTCGACGCGGCAGCCCACCTGGCAGGCGGCACACACGCGTGTGCAGAGCGGTATGCGGACCGTCGAACAGGCGGCGGGCAGCGGTGTCGCCCACCGGGCCGACCCGTTCACCCGAGGACTGCTCACCCCGGCCGGCGCCGCGGTCCTGCTCGGTCTGATGGCCGTCGCCGCGTCGCTCGTCATCTCCGTGCGTATCGGGCGCGGACTCGTCGTCGAGCTGGTGAGCCTGCGCAACAGCGCCCTCGAGATCGCCCGCCGCAAGCTGCCCGAGGCCATGGGGAGGCTGCGGGCCGGCGACGAGATCGACATCCAGTCCGAGGCCCCGCCGGGGCCGCCCGCGGAGGACGAGGCCGGTCAGGTCGCCGAGGCCCTGACCACCGTGCACCGCGCGGCACTGCGGGCCGCCGTGGAGCGCGCCGAACTCGCCAGCGGCATCTCCGGGGTCTTCGTCAACCTCGCCCGCCGCAGCCAGGTCCTCGTCCATCGCCAGCTGAGCCTGCTCGACAGCATGGAGCGCCGCTCCGACGACCCGAACGAACTGAGCGACCTCTTCCGGCTCGACCATCTCACCACCCGCATGCGTCGCCACGCCGAGAGTCTGATCATTCTCTCCGGAGCGGCACCCGGCCGCGCCTGGCGCATGCCGGTGTCACTGACCAACGTGGTCCGCGCGGCCGTCTCCGAGGTCGAGGACTACGCGCGCGTGGAGGTGCGTCAGCTGCCGGACACCTCCGTCGTCGGCGCGGCGGTCGCCGACCTCACCCATCTGCTGGCCGAGATCATCGAGAACGCCGCCCAGTTCTCGCCGCCCCACACGCGCGTGCGGGTCACCGGCGAACCCGTCGGCAACGGCTACGCCGTCGAGGTCGAGGACCGCGGTCTGGGCATGGGCAAAGAGACCCTCGCGGAGGCCAACCGCCGCATCGAGCAGTCCGAAGCGCTCGACCTGTTCGACAGCGACCAGCTTGGCCTGTTCGTGGTCAGCAGGCTCGCGGCGCGGCACGGCATCAAGGTGCACCTGCGCACCTCGCCGTACGGCGGCACCACCGCGGTCGTCCTGCTGCCCACGGCACTGCTGCACATGAAGGCGGCGGAACGTTCCCCCGCCAAGGCCGCGGACCGGGAACGGCTCACGGAACGCGAGTACGCGCGCGTGACCGCCGCAGAACGGGACCAGGAATCCGTCCCCGCCCCTGCCGAGCGGCCCGCCCTGGTGGCTCCCCTCACGGCCTCGGCGGACCGGGGAACGACCGACACACCGCCCTCCGGAGTCACCGCCCTGCGTCTGCACCGCCCGCCCGACGAGCTGGAGGAGTCCGACGACCTGCCCCGTCGGGTACGGCAGGCGCACCTCGCTCCCCAGCTGCGCGAACAGCGCTCCGAAGAAACGGCCCCGGCAGCCGCCGGCCGGGACGACGACGGCCGTACACCCGAGATGGTTCGGGACCGGATGGCGGCATACCGGGAGGGCTGGGCGCGTGGCGGCGGCAGGCAGCCCGGCCGTGGCGCCACCCCTGATTCCCCAGTGGGCAGAGACAGCAGCGAAGGAGACCGAGGATGATCCAGGACCCGAGCACGAGGGCCGACATGGGAGTCCCCCCGCGCGAGCGAAGCCGGGAGTGGGGACGGTCCGGCGAACTCGACTGGCTGCTGGACGACTTGGTGCTGCGGGTGAGCGAGGTACGGCATGCCGTGGTGCTCTCCAACGACGGCCTGGCCGTGGGGGCCTCGACGGACCTGCGCCGCGAGGACGCGGAACACCTCGCCGCAGTCTCCTCCGGCTTCCACAGCCTGGCCAAGGGGGCGGGCCGGCACTTCGGCGCCGGGGGAGTGCGCCAGACCATGGTCGAGATGGACGACGGCTTCCTGTTCGTGGCCGCCGCGGGAGACGGCTCCTGTCTCGCCGTCCTCACCGCTGTGACCGCGGACATAGGCCTGGTCGCCTACGAGATGGCACGGCTGGTCAAGCGGGTGGGCGAGCACCTCTACACGCCACCGCGCGTGGGCGCGCGGCCACCCGCGGCAGGATGAGAGGGAAGGGCGGTCGGCTCAGATGACCGAGGACATGGAGGGCGTCCCGTACGAACCGGGCAGCCAGTGGTACGACGGCGAGGCCGGGCCCCTCGTCCGCCCCTACGCGATGACGGGCGGACGCACCAAACCCGGCCCCAGTGGGGTGCGTTTCGACCTGATCGCCCTTGTCACCCTGGACTTGGGCGCGCCCGGAGCCGGCGACGACACGGCGCTCGGGCCCGAACACCGTGCCCTGATCGACCTGTGCCGCACGGAGACGCAGTCGGTGGCGGAACTCTCCGCCGGCGCCGACCTGCCCGTGGGCGTGGTCAGGGTGCTCCTGGGAGACCTCCTGGAACTCGGCTGTGTCACCGTCAGCCGCCCGGTGCCGCCCGCGCAGCTGCCCGACGAACGGATTCTGCGCGAGGTGATCGAAGGGCTCCGGGCCCTGTAGATGAACGTTCAGAACCACCGCGGTCCAGTACGGCACCGACTCGTGCACCCTTTCCGACACAGATCGGGCGCGAGTCGGTCACAACGGGCAAAAAGCGGTCCAACCACTCGAAGCGGAGCTCCCGTTGTCATGATGCTGCCTTCGCGACCCCCTACCGACGTCGCCGCCCGTAGCCGGCCCTCCCGAGAGAAGTGATCGATGGTCTCCGAGAACTCCGACGCCCAGGGCGAGACGACCGCCCTCGCGCTGAAGATACTGGTCGCCGGCGGGTTCGGCGTGGGCAAGACCACCCTCGTGGGTGCCGTCAGCGAGATCAGGCCGCTGCGCACGGAGGAACTGCTCAGCGAGGCCGGCCAGTTGGTGGACGACACCGACGGTGTGGACCAGAAGGTCACCACCACGGTCGCCATGGACTTCGGACGCATCACCATCCGCTCCGGCCTGTCCCTCTACCTCTTCGGCACCCCGGGGCAGGACCGCTTCTGGTTCCTGTGGGACGAGTTGTCGCAAGGAGCCCTGGGCGCCGTCGTCCTCGCGGACACCCGGCGCCTGGAGGACTGCTTCCCCGCCGTGGACTACTTCGAGCACCGGCACATCCCCTTCGTGGTGGCCGTCAACTGCTTCGCCGGCGCCCGGACCTACGGCGCCCACGACGTCTCCCGCGCTCTCGACCTCGACCAGGGCACACCCGTGGTGCTGTGCGACGCGCGGGACCGTGACTCGGGCAAGGAAGTGCTGATCCGACTGGTCGAGTACGCCGGGCGGATGCACACCGCCCGGCTGCTCGACTCGGTGGGCTGACCACGGTCGGGGCCGGCTCACCGGCACGTCACTCCGCGAGGTCCCTCTCTGCCAGCACCCGGTCGATCCTCACACGGACGAGGAGTTCCCCGGGAACGCCGTTGCGGGCGCCGAACTCCTCGGCCCGTTCCTCGCCCATGTAGCGCGCCCCGATCCGCCCGGCCCAGTGCCGGACCTCGTCGAGATCCTCCGACAGCCGGGCCCGGCCCTGCAGCACCACATAGGCGAAGGGCGGCCGGTCGTCGTCCACACACAGGGCGACCCGCCCGTCCCGCGCCAGATTGCGCCCCTTCACGGTCTCCTTCCCGGTGTTGAACACCAGGTCGTCGCCGTCGAGCACGAACCAGATCGGCGCCACATGCGGGCTCCCGTCGGCCCTGACGGTCGACAACTTGCCGGTGCGGGTGCCGTACGAGACGAACTCCCGCCATTGCTCATCGGTCATCTTCTGTGCCATGTCTCCATTCTCCTTGCCCCGTCGACGGCCGTGGGGAAGGCTTGTGTGGAGATCCTCCGGGCAGGAGGAGACGTCACACGGGGAGACGGGACACATGCCGGAGAAGCAGGGGCTCGGCTGGCTGCTGGACGATCTGACCGAGCGCGTCGACCATGTGCGGCACGCGCTGGTGCTGTCCAACGACGGGCTGGTCACGGGCGCCAGCACGGGGCTGCGCCGCGAGGACGCGGAACATCTCGCCGCCGTCTCGTCCGGACTGCACAGCCTGGCCAAGGGCTCGGGACGCCACTTCGGCGCGGGCAAAGTACGGCAGACGATGATCGAGTTCGACGACGCGGTGCTCTTCGTCACCGCGGCGGGCACCGGCAGCTGTCTGTGCGTGCTCAGCGGCTCGGACGCCGACATCGGCCAGATCGCCTACGAGATGACGCTGCTCGTCAACCGGGTCGGCGAGCACCTCGACGTGGACGCCCGCCGACCCGAGCGGAGCCCGGCGCCAGACCTGTGACCTGCGCGTTCTTTGGTCCATGAGGAGTTATCCACAGGCTCGCCACGCATCTCGCCCCAACGGATACGGTTTTTGTCACAGCGAGCGCACACAGCGTGAGCGATGACTCCACGGGGAGAGCGACCATGTCGGGCAGCCTGATCACCCAACGCCATCACCAGGCGCACACACCCAGTCGAGCCGCCCGGGAACTGGGCCTCAAACGAAGCGAGTTCGACCTCGCGGTGCACCTCGGGCAGATCCGGACCGTGCCCGACGAAGGAGGCGGGGGCCGGCGCGTCACCGGCTCCGAGATCGACCGGCTGCGGGCGACGGACGGCTTTCCCGACTCGCTGCTCCAGCGCGTGCGGGTCGTGGGCACCACCGAGGGCGCGAAGGTCATGGACGTCCCCGCGGGCAGGTTCACCCGCCTGGCCCGCCTGGGCCTGTTCTCGCCGGTGCGCTTCTACCTGAACCGGTACCGAGCCGTGGTGTGGCTGTATCTCGCCGAAGAACTCGAGGAGTTCACGGCAGTCGAGGAGAACACCCCGCTGCTGACCGCACGCCGTATGCCCGAAGGGCTGCGCGACATGCTGGACGCGGGCGTGGACCTGCGGGCCCGCAACTGGCGGGGTCGCCACCGCGGATTCCTCCTGCGGCTCGCGGAAGACCCCTGGGAGAGTGCCGGAGCCCTCGCCGCCTTCCTCGACCCCGTCCAGATCGCGGAGCTCGTCCCCGACCCGTACGAGCGATCCCATCTGGGCCGCTTCCGGCCGGGACCACCGGCCCAGGGTGGACAGGGATCGCCCGCCGCGCACCTCATCGAGAAGATCATGACCGCGGACCACCCGGACGAGATCGAATGGCTCAGGACCGACCTGACCCGCGCCCTGGAGGACGCCCGGAGGTACCGGCCCGCGCCGCGCCCCACGGCCCGGCGGACAGCCTTCACTCAGCCGCAGGACCTGTCGACGACCCAGGAGGAGCCGACACGCGGCCTGCTGGGCTGGCTCCGGCGCAGAAGCTCCTGACCTACAGCGGACGGAACAAGCCCTCCTGGACGACGGACACCAGCAGACGTCCCTCCACGTCGTAGATCCGGCCACGCGCCAGACCGCGTCCGCCCGTCGCGATCGGCGACTCCTGGTCGTACAGGAACCACTCGTCCGCGCGGAACGGCCGGTGGAACCACATGGCGTGATCCAGCGACGCGATGTCGAAGCTCCGGGGGCCCCACAGGGGCTGGACCGGGATGCGGACGGCGTCCAGGAGGGTCATGTCGCTCGCGTAGGTCAGCGCGCAGGTGTGCACGACCGGGTCGTCCCCGAGCGGCCCGACCGCGCGCATCCACACCGCGCTGCGCGGCTCGGCGTCCTTGACCTCCTCGGCGCTCCAACGCAGCCGGTCCACATACCGGATGTCGAAGGGCTGGCGGCGCGCCATCCGCTCCAACTGCTCGGGGAGTTCGCCCAGATGTTCCCGGATCTCGTCGCCGACCGTCGGCAGGGACTCCGGTGGCGGGACCTTGCGGGCGGGCGGCAGCTGGTGCTCGAAGGGACCTTCCTCAGGCTTGTGAAAGGAGGCGGTGAGATTGAAGATCGTGCGGCCCTGCTGCACGGCGGTGACCCGGCGGGTGGTGAACGACCGTCCGTCCCGGACCCGCTCGACCTGGTACACGATCGGTACGCCGGGCCGGCCCGGGCGCAGGAAGTACGCGTGCAGCGAGTGCACCGGGCGGTCGCCGTCCGTGGTGCGGGCGGCGGCCACCAGCGCCTGGCCCGCCACCTGGCCGCCGAAGACCCGCTGGAGGGACTCGTGCGGGCTTCGGCCACGGAAGATGTTGACCTCGATCTGCTCCAGGTCGAGCAGGTCGACGAGCTTCTCGGCCGGGTTCGTCATGGGTGGGATTCTCCTGTGCTCACAGCCGGTCCGTGGTTCACAGCTGGCCGACATCGGTGACCCGGACGACCGCGCGGCCCTCCGCGTCGGAGGCGGTGAGGTCGATCTCCGCGCTGATGCCCCAGTCATGGTCGCCGTTCGGGTCGGCGAAAGTCTGCCGTACGCGCCACAGCCGGTTGTGCGGCTCCTCCTCGATCTGCAGCAGCTTGGGACCGCGGGCGTCGGGTCCGGTGCCGAGGTCGTCGTACTCGTCCCAGTACTTGTCCATGGCCTCGCCCCACGCGTCGGCGTCCCAGCCGGCCTCGGCGTCCATCTCGCCGAGCTCCTCGACCTGGTCGAGGGCGGCGAGTTCGACGCGGCGGAACAGGGCGTTGCGGACCAGGACACGGAAGGCGCGTGCGTTGGTGGTGACCGGCTTGACCTCGTCGGCCCTTTCCTGGGCCTCCTCGGCGGTCATCTCCTCCGGGTTGGCGAGCTGCTCCCACTCGTCCAGGAGGCTGGAGTCGACCTGGCGGACCGTCTCGCCGAGCCACTCGATCAGGTCCTGCAGATCCTCGGACTTGAGGTCGTCCGGGATGTTGTGGTCGAGCGTCTTGTAGGCACTTGCGAGGTAGCGCAGGACGATGCCCTCGGTGCGCGCCAGCTCGTAGAAGGACACCAGCTCCGTGAAGGACATGGCCCGTTCGTACATGTCACGGATGACGGACTTCGGGGAGAGAGGATGGTCGCCGACCCAGGGGTGGCTCTTGCGGTACGTGTTGTACGCGTGGAAGAGGAGCTCCTCCAAGGGCTTCGGGTACGTGATGTCCTGAAGGCGTTCCATGCGCTCCTCGTACTCGACACCGTCCGCCTTCATCGCGGCCACCGCCTCGCCCTTCGCCTTGTTCAGCTGGGCGACGAGGATCTGGCGGGGGTCGTCCAGCGTGGACTCCACGACGGAGACCATGTCCAGGGCGTAGGACGGCGATTCGGGGTCGAGCAGCTCGAACGCGGCGAGCGCGAACGTGGACAGCGGCTGGTTGAGCGCGAAGTCCTGCTGGAGGTCCACGGTGAGGCGGACGATGCGGCCGCTGGCGTCGGGCTCGTCGAGCTTCTCGACGATGCCGCCGTCCAGCAGCGAGCGGTAGATGGCGATCGCCCGCCGGATGTGCTTCAGCTGCTGCTTGCGCGGCTCGTGGTTGTCCTCCAGGAGATGCCGCATCGCCTCGAAGGCGTTGCCCGGACGGGCGATCACCGACAGCAGCATCGTGTGAGTGACGCGGAAGCGGGACGTCAGCGGCTCCGGTTCGGAGGCGATCAGCTTCTCGAAGGTGTTGTCCGTCCAGCCGACGAAGCCCTCGGGTGCCTTCTTGCGGACGACCTTGCGGCGCTTCTTCGGGTCGTCGCCGGCCTTGGCGAGCGCCTTCTCGTTCTCGACGACGTGCTCGGGTGCCTGGGCGACGACGAAGCCCGCCGTGTCGAAGCCCGCCCGGCCGGCGCGGCCCGCGATCTGGTGGAACTCGCGAGCGCGCAGGGTGCGGACGCGGTTGCCGTCGTACTTGGTCAGCGCCGTGAACAGCACGGTGCGGATCGGCACGTTGACGCCGACGCCGAGCGTGTCCGTGCCGCAGATGACCTTCAGCAGACCGGCCTGGGCGAGCTTCTCCACCAGCCGCCGGTACTTGGGCAGCATGCCGGCGTGATGGACCCCGATGCCGTGCCGTACGTAACGGGAGAGGTTGCGGCCGAACTTGGTGGTGAAGCGGAAGTTGCCGATCAGGTCGGCGATCTTGTCCTTCTCCTCGCGCGAGCACATGTTGATGCTCATCAGCGCCTGCGCCCGCTCCACCGCCTGCGCCTGCGTGAAGTGCACGATGTAGACGGGTGCCTGCTTGGTCTCCAGGAGCTCGGTGAGGGTCTCGGTGAGCGGGCTGAGCTTGTACTCGTAGGAGAGCGGTACGGGGCGGGTCGCCGAGCGGACCACCGAGGTGGGCCGGTTGGTGCGCCGGGTCAGGTCCTTCTCGAACATCGAGACGTCGCCCAGCGTGGCCGACATCAGGATGAACTGCGCCTGGGGCAGCTCCAGGATCGGGATCTGCCAGGCCCAGCCGCGGTCCGCCTCGGCGTAGAAGTGGAACTCGTCCATGACGACCTGGCCGACGTCCGCGCCCTTGCCGTCGCGCAGCGCGATCGAGGCGAGCACCTCGGCGGTGCAGCAGATGACGGGAGCGTCGGCGTTGACGGACGCGTCGCCGGTCAGCATGCCGACGTTCTCCGTGCCGAACATCTTGCACAGCTCGAAGAACTTCTCCGACACGAGCGCCTTGATGGGCGCGGTGTAGAAGGTGACCTCGTCTCGGGCGAGGGCGGCGAAGTGCGCACCCGCCGCGATCATGCTCTTGCCGGAGCCGGTGGGCGTCGACACGATCACGTTGGCGCCGGAGACCACCTCGATCAGCGCCTCCTCCTGATGGGGGTAGAGCGTCAGCCCCCGCTCCTCGGCCCACGACTCGAAGGCGTCGTAGAGGGCATCGGGGTCGGCGGTCGGCGGCAGCTGATCGATGAGGGTCACCCACCCATCTTGCCTGCCCGGATGCCCGATGGGGGAATCGGATGCGAGTGGGAAGATCACGACCAGTACGCTGTGTCGCCGACGGGGCGTCAGCGCAGCCGGTCAAGTGGACAGTGGCACACGAGGAATGGGGCGGGCAACGCCGATGATGGGACCAGCACACTCGCTGTCGGGCGCCGCGGCCTGGCTGGGCGTAGGAGCGGCGGCCGCCGCCACGGGGCACACCATGCCGTGGCCCGTACTGCTGGCTGGAGCCCTGATCTGCGCGGGCGCCGCGCTCGCTCCTGACCTCGACCACAAGGCGGCCACGATCTCGCGGGCCTTCGGGCCGGTCTCGCGGGGCCTGTGCGAGATCGTCGACAAACTCTCGTACGCCGTCTACAAGGCCACCAGGAAGCAGGGCGACCCGCGTCGCTCCGGCGGACACCGCACGCTCACCCACACCTGGCTGTGGGCCGTGCTGATCGGCGCGGGCTGCTCGGTGGCGGCGATCACCGGCGGCCGCTGGGCGGTGCTGGCGATCCTGTTCGTGCACATGGTGCTGGCCATCGAGGGCCTGCTGTGGCGTGCGACCCGGGGTTCCAGCGCCGACGTCCTGGTCTGGCTGTTGGCCGCGACCAGCGCGTGGATCATCGCGGGCGTTCTGGACAAGCCGGGCAACGGCTCGGACTGGCTGTTCACGCAGCCGGGCCAGGAGTACCTGTGGCTGGGGCTGCCGGTCGTGCTGGGCGCGCTCGTGCACGACATCGGGGACGCGTTGACGGTCTCCGGCTGCCCGATCCTGTGGCCGATCCCGGTGGGCCGCAAGCGCTGGTACCCGATCGGCCCGCCGAAGGTCATGAGGTTCCGGGCGGGCAGCTGGGTCGAGCTGAAGGTGCTGATGCCGGTGTTCATGCTCCTCGGGGGAGTGGGCTGCGCGGCGGCGCTCAACTTCATCTGAGGCCGGGGCGCCGGAATCCTCCGTCAGCTGCCCTGACCGGGACCGCCTCCGTACCGCCGCTCGAAGGCGGCCACACGTCCCTCCGAGTCCACTGTCCGCGCCTTGCCGGTGTAGAAGGGGTGGCTCTCGGAGGAGATCTCGACGTCCACCACCGGGTAGGTCTCGCCGTCGTCCCACTCGATGGTCCGGTCGCTGGTGGCGGTGGACCGGGTCAGGAAGGCGTAGCCGGCGGAGCGGTCACGGAAGACGACCGGGTGGTAGTCGGGCTGCTTGTCCTGCTGCATGGCTGCTCCCTCGGCGGTGCGGTATGGGGCGTGGGCGGTGCGGTGGGCGGTGCAGGACCGGTCGGTCGGCCACGGCGGTCAGCCGGGCAGGGGCTCCTCGTCGACGATGTGCATCGCGGCCTCTTCCGCGGACGCCGCGGCACCGTCGATGCCCACGTCCGTGGCGATCAGCGCGCTCTCCTCGTCCTCGTGGGCCCCTTCGTCGGGGGCCACGAGACGGCCGGAGCGCATCGCGCCGACCTCGTTGTCCAGGAGCTCGCCGTCGGAGCCGTCGTAGTCACCGATGCCGTCACCGTCGGGCGGCGCGAGGTCGGGCGTCTCCTCCGCGAGCCGTTGGTCCAGCGTCTCGCCCTGCCGGCGCTCCGCGGCCGTCACACCGCTGTGCTCGACCGCCCACGGTCTCTCCGGCGGGGACCAGCCGCGGTCGAGGGGGTCGCCGACCCCGTCGTCCTCCAGGGTGTCCTCCGCATCGAGCAGACCCGCGTCGTCCTGGATCTCGGAGCCGTCGGGCTGGTAGACGTCGTCTCCCCATCCGTCGGAGCTGTCCACGAGTACCTCCAGGTGAAGGGGACGGACCCGGTCCTCCCGCGGCCCGGGGCGGACCACGGACTCACGGGGCACTTGCCGCGCCCGCCGTCGAACCATGCCGTTCGCGGGCGCTCCCTGAGCCGGTGCTGCTGTCCAGCCTTCCACTCCCCTTCGGGACGGCGCAACGCCACGAGGGCGCTGCGCTGGCTGGATCGGCGGTCGGAGGGGGGTGGGGTGTGGGTTGGGCCAGTGGTCGGAGGGGGTGGGGTGCGCTGGGCTGGCCGGTGGGGGGCGGGGTGCGGGCTGGACTGGTCGTCGGAGGGGCCGGTGTGTGCTGCGGGGGATGGGCTGGGTCGGCCGAGGGAGGGGCCGGGATTCTGGGGTGCGGCCGGAGGCCGGCGGGCCAGGTTCGCCGACCTTGCCGACCCACAGCGGCCCGGCAAGACTGCGCCAGCGGCCCAGCGGCCCAGCGGCCCAGCGGCCCAGCGGCCCAGCGGCCGGGGTTCTGAGCATCAGAGCCCAAGGGCCCCGAGGCTCAGCGGCCCAGCCGACCTCCCACCCAGTCGACGCCCCCGCCAGCTCCCAGAAACCTCGCCCCCGGCACCCCGGCACCCCGGCACCCCGGCACCCCGGCACCCCGGCACCCCGGGCACCCCGGCCCCCGGGCACCCCGGCACCCCGGCACCCCGGGCACCCCGGCCCCCGGGCACCCCGGCCCCCGGGCACTGTCGGCTTTTAGCACGCCGAGGCACTCTCGGCACGCCGAGGCACTCTCGGCACGCCGGGCACCCCGGGCACCCCGAGCACGCCAGGCACCCCGGGCACCCCGGGCACCCCGGGCACCCCGGGCACCCCGGGCACCCCGGGCACCCCGGGCACCCCGGGCACCCCGCGCACACCCCGCACTCGCGCTCTCACACCCTCGCACTCCCCAGCACCCCCACCCACGCCCCCGTGCCCCCACCCCCACCCTCACCCGTGCCAAGACCTCCACAGCGCCGCATACGCTCCGTCCGCCGCGACGAGCTCGTCGTGGCTGCCCAGTTCGCTGATGCGGCCGTTCTCGACGACGGCGATGACGTCGGCGTCGTGGGCGGTGTGCAGGCGGTGGGCGATGGCGACCACGGTGCGGCCGTCGAGGACGCGGGCGAGGGAACGTTCGAGGTGGCGTGCGGCCCGGGGGTCCAACAACGACGTCGCCTCGTCCAGGACCAGGGTGTGCGGGTCGGCCAGCACCAGCCTGGCCAGCGCGACCTGCTGGGCCTGGGCCGGGGTGACGGTCAGGCCGCCCGAGCCGACCTCGGTGTCCAGACCGTCGTCGAGCGCCCCCGCCCATCCGCCCGCGTCGACCGCCCCGAGGGCCGCCCAGAGCTCGGCGTCCGTGGCGTCCGTGCGGGCGAGCAGGAGGTTGTCGCGCAGGGAGCCCACGAAGACGTGGTGCTCCTGGTTGACGAGGGCCACGTGCTCACGGACGCGTTCGGCGGGCATCCGGGACAGTTCGGCGCCGCCGAGGGTGATCCGGCCGTCCCGGGGCGCGTAGATCCCGGCCAGGAGACGGCCCAGCGTGGACTTGCCGGCACCCGAGGGACCGACCAGCGCCAGCCTCGTCCCGGGGGCGACCTCCAGGGACACCTTGCGCAGGACGTCCACGCCCTCCACGTAGCCGAAGTGCACCCGGTCCGCGTGCACGTCCCGCCCGTCGGGGGTGAGCCCCGCGTCTCCGCTGGAAGGCTCGATGTCCCGGACCCCGACCAGCCGGGCCAGCGACACCTGGGCCACCTGCAGCTCGTCGTACCAGCGAAGGATCAGCCCGACCGGGTCCACGAGCATCTGCGCGATCAGCGCGCCCGTCGTCAGCTGGCCGACCCCGATCCAGCCCTGGAGTACGAACACCCCGCCGACCATCAGCACAGACGAAAGGATCATCACATGGCTGACGTTGATGCACGGGAAGAGGACCGACCGCAGCCACAGGGTGTAGCGCTCCCAGGCGGTCCACTCTTTGATCCGCTGTTCCGACAGCGCGATGCGGCGGCCGCTCAGCCGGTGCGCCTCGACGGTGCGTCCGGCGTCCACGGTCTCCGCGAGCGCGGCGGCCACGGCGGCGTACCCGGCGGCCTCCGAGCGGTAGGCGGACGGCGCCCGCTTGAAGTACCAGCGGCAGCCGACCACCAGCACCGGCAGGGCGAGCAGCACGGCGGCGGCCAGCGGCGGCGCGGTGATCACGAGCCCGCCGAGCAGCAGGGCCGCCCACACCACGCCGATCGCCAGCTGTGGCACGGCCTCGCGCATCGCGTTGCCGAGCCGGTCGATGTCCGTCGTGATCCGGGACAGCAGGTCACCGGTCCCGGCCCGCTCCAGGACGCCAGGCGGCAGGCCGACCGACCGTACGAGGAAGTCCTCGCGCAGGTCGGCCAGCATGCGCTCGCCGAGCATCGAACCGCGCAGCCGCACCTCCCGTACGAACACGGCCTGGACGATCAGCGCGATCACGAACAGCCCGGCCGTCAGCCCCAGATGGAGTTCCTTCGCGCCGTCCGACACCCGCTCGACGAGGTCACCGAGCAGCCAGGGCCCGACCATGGAGGCCACGACCGAGACCGTGTTGACGCCGACGAGGAGCGCGAAGGCGCGGCGGTGCCGCTGGAACAGTTCGGCCACGTAGGCGCGTACGGTCGCGGTGGCTCCGACGGGCAGGGTGTTCGCCGTCGTCGGTGCCGCCGGGTCGTAGGCCGGTGGCGCCACGCCGATCATGCGGTCTCCTCGATCTCTTCCAGTTCGTTCAGTACGTCGTCCTCGTTCAGTACGTCGTTGAGGACGGCCTCTTCGTCCGTCTCGCGGGTGACGACGGCCCGGTACCGCGGTTCCTTGCGTACCAGGTCGCGGTGCACGCCGACCGCCGCGACCTCGCCCTCGTGCACGAGCACCACGCGGTCGGCGTGGTCCAGGAGCAGCGGCGAGGAGGTGAACACCACGGTCGTGCGCCCGGCCCGCAGGTCCCGCACCCCCTGTGCGATCCGTGCCTCGGTGTGCGAGTCGACGGCGGAGGTCGGCTCGTCCAGGACGAGCACCTCCGGGTCGGTGAACAGGGACCGGGCCAGGGCGAGCCGCTGGCGCTGGCCGCCCGAAAGGGACCGCCCGCGCTCGGTGATGCGCGCGTCCATCGGGTCCTCGGCGCCCAGGGACCCCTGGACCAGGGCGGCCAGTACGTCCGCGCACTGCGCTGCCGCGAGCGCCTCCTCGGCGCCGACGTCGCCCGAGGCGGGCACGTCGAGCAGTTCGCGCAGGGTCCCGGAGAGCAGGACCGGGTCCTTGTCCTGGACCAGGACCGCCGTGCGCGCCGAACCGAGCGGCAACTCGTCCAGCGGCACCCCGCCCAGCAGCACCGACGTGCCCTCTTCCGAGGGGTGACCGCCGAGGCGCTCGGCCAGCAGCCCGGCCGCGTCCGGGTCGCCGCACACCACCGCGGTGAGCCGACCGGAGGGGGCGAGCAGACCGGTGGCCGGGTCGTACAGATCCCCGGCCGGCAGGCCGCTCCCGTCCCTGCCCCGTGAGCCTTCGGCGGACGTGGCCCGCTCCAGCGACAGCACCCGGGCGGCCCGCGTGGCCGAGGGCCGGGAGAAGGAGTACGCCATGGCGATCTCCTCGAAGTGCCGCAGCGGATAGGAAAGGATCATGACCGAGCTGTAGACGGCGACCAGTTCGCCGATCTCGACGCGGCCCTGACGGGCCAGGTGGACGCCATACCAGACGACCGCGATCAGCAGCAGTCCCGGCAGCAGTACCTGGATCGCGGCGATCAGGGACCACATCCGGGCGCTGCGCACGGCCGCGCGGCGGACCTCCTGTGAGGCCCTGCGGTAGCGGTCGAGGAAGAGTTCCTCGCCGCCGATGCCGCGCAGCACCCGCAGACCGGCGACGGTGTCGGAGGCCAGCTCGGTGGCACGGCCGGCCTTCTCGCGCTGGACGTCGGCGCGTCGGGTCGCCCGGGGCAGCAGCGGCAGCGCCGCGAGGGCCAGGACCGGCAGGCCCACGGCGACCAGCACGCCGAGTTGCGGCTGGTAGACGACCATTCCGGCGCAGACCACGACGATGGTGACCGCCGCCGCGGTGAACCGCGACCAGGCCTCCACGAACCAGCCGATCTTCTCGACGTCGCCGGTGGAGACGGCCACGACCTCGCCGGCCGCGACCCGCCGGGTCAGCGCCGAGCCCAGGTTGGCGGCCTTGTGGGCCAGCAGCTGCTGGACGCGCGCGGCGGCCGTGATCCAGTTGGTGACGGCGGTGCGGTGCAGGAACGTGTCGCCGAGCGCGCTGCCGACGCAGCACAGCGCCAGCAGGCCGCCCGCGAGGGCGAGTCGGCGGCCCGAGTGGTCGACGACCGCCTGGACGGCCACGCCGACGCAGAACGGCAGCACGGAGATGGAGAGGAAGTGCAGCAGTCCCCAGGCAAGTGACTTGAGCTGTCCGCCCAGTTGGTTCCTGAAGAGCCACCACAGGAACCGGGAGCCCGAGCGTGCGTCGGGCACGCCCGGGTCGGGATACGGAAGGTCTTGGATCTGCATGACGGTGACGTCCAGTGGCTCGTGTCAGGGGGGTGGGAGGGAGCCGCACACGGCGGCTGCAAACCGTGAAAGGGTCGCGGCAGAGCGTGGTCGGAGGCAACAGGTTTTCCGCTGAGCCGTACAGAACCGGCTGCGCTCGAGGAATCGGTTCCCCCCGGCCCGCGGTGCCACCATGGAGCGATGCGAGGCGGAGACGCACGACGTGCGGTGGTGACGACGACGCTCCTGGGAGCGCTGCTGATCCCCCTAGGAGGGTGCGGCGGCCCGGGTCCGGCAGGCACCGGCAACCCTCAGACCAAGGCCGCCGACAAGCCCGCGGACGAACCGACCCGCATCTCCGGCATCGGGAACCGCCTCCAGCGCCGCATCCCCGGCGTCGGGGACCGCCTCCAGCGCCGCATCCCCGCCGCTTCCCGCCAGGTCGTCGCGGTCTACGGCGACGGCAAGGACTCCGCAGACGCCACCGTCGTGCTCTACACCAGGCACGGTTCCACCTGGGACCGCGTCCGCAGCTGGCCCGCGCACAACGGCAAGAAGGGCTGGACCACCCGCCACCACGAGGGCGACAAACGCAGCCCCGTCGGCGTGTTCACGCTCCATGACGCGGGCGGTGCGCTCCCGGACCCCGGGGCCCGGCTGCCGTACACGCGATCCGCCGCCATCGCGGCCCCACGCTGGTGGCCCCGGTCCTACTGGCACGACTTCGACTACGTCATCGCCATCGACTACAACCGGATCGAGGGCACGCCGCCGAACGACCAGGCCCGGCCCCGGGGTTACGGCAAGGGCGGCGGCATCTGGCTGCACATGGACCACGGCAGTGGTACGTCCGCCTGCGTCAGCGTGTCCAGGGCGGCGATGCGGTTCCTGCTGCGCACGCTCGATCCGGACCGGCATCCCGTGGTGGTGATGGGGGACAGGGCGGACCTGAAGGCCTGAGACCGTCGCGGGAGGCGGCATTGCGGGGGATGCCCGACTCGCCGTAGAACCCGGCCATGAAGAGACGGATCGTCATGTCCATGCTCGCGGGAGCAACCCTCCTGGCGAGCACGCTGCTCGGGGCGACCCTCGCCCAGCCCGCGGAGGCGCAACACGCGGTCCCGCCCGCCGAGTTCGGCACCGACTGGCACGACCCCATCACCGCGGCACCACCCGTCGCCAAACCCTCCGGCAAGTCCTGCCACGTCACGGTCGCCGAAGCACAGTTCCGCGATTTCACCCCGTACACCGGCAGCTACACACCTCCCGACGGCTGCGGCGACCGCTGGAGCAAGGTCGTGCTGCGCATGGACGGCAAGGTCAGGGGACGGCAGTTCGACCGGCTCGGGTATCTGCACATCGGTGGGGTCGAGGTCTTCCGTACGTCCACACCGCAGCCCTCGCCCGACGGTGTCCAGTGGTCCGTCGAGAAGGACGTCACGCGCTACAGCGACACCCTCCGCACCGGGCACGACGTCGAGATGCTCATCGGAAACGTCGTCGACGACGCGTACACCGGGATCATCGACGTGAAGGTCACGCTCACGTTCTACGAGGGGCGACAGGCCCCGGCGCCGGACCGTGTGCTGACGCTCGACGACAACACCCTCACCACCCCGCGCAACAGCGTGCGCATCCTCGCCGAGGTGTACGCCACCGGTTCGGGCGGCGGCTGCGAGGAGTACTGGTACCTGACGGTGCCGTCCGAAGCGCCGTACTCCTGCCAGGCCGACAACGGGCCCTACCGTGAAGTGCAGATCAAGGTCGACGGCCGACTCGCGGGGATCGCCGCTCCGTTCCCGACCGTGTGGACGGGTGGCTGGTCCAATCCCTTCCTCTGGTACGTCGTCCCGGGCCCCCGTGCCTTCGACATCAAGCCGATCGAATACGACCTGACCCCCTTCGCCGGGATCCTCAACGACGGGCGTCCGCACCGGGTGGAGGTCGCGGTCGTCGGCGTCCCCGAAGGGCAGCCGGGCTGGAGCACCCCCGTGAACGTCCTCGTCTGGCAGGACGCCAAGAGCGCACACGTCACCGGGAAGCTCACCACGCACCAGAGCGGCGACCTCGCCAACTCCTCGGCGTATGCACCTGGTTCGGAACACCGCGTGGACACCGAGGGTGACCATCGGCTCACCGTCGCCGGATATGTCGACACCTCGCACGGCCGCGTCACGACCACCGTCCACCGCTCACTGGCGAACACGTCCACCCATCGCTGGGGCGACGGCGAGAACCCCGACGCGCTCAAGGGGACCTGGACGGACGACGAGTCGGTCACCGTCGACGGCCGTGGACCGGCTCGCACCGCGCGCGCTCACCGCACGTACACGATGGACGGCACGACCAGTATCGGTGCGGGCGACCGGCTGCGCACCGTGCTGACCCTCGGTGACCATGCCGAGGTCTCGGTGACCCGAGCGCGCCACCGCACGGCGTGGTCTCGGCTCGACGACACCTACACGGGCGACGCCACGTACACGATCAACGTCCCGCGCGACCAGCGGCACGCGGTCGGCGCGACGAGCGAGCATTACCGGATCCGCGGGTCGACCGGCTGCTACGACCGTTCTCTCGCCACCGTCCAGGGGGTGCTGACCGGAGAACACGGCGGCTGCTGAGGCGAGTTGTGTGCGATGGGTCACAGGTGTCGTGATTTACACGGCCGAAACGCGTCGGTCTTGCGCGTGATCAACGGCCCCTCCAGAGTGTTCGCCACGGAAACCGCTTTCCGTATCGCAGAAGTATCCCCCATGGCTTCTGCGCGTCCCCGTCGCTCAAGGAGTGCTCGTGCCGTCGTCCGTCCCGTCCCTACCGCGACGCGTCGCACACATACTGCGTACGTCTCTCTTCGCACAGGTCGCCTGCGCGCTCGTGCTCGGCATCCTCGTCGGAAAGCTGTGGCCCGGCTTCGCCTCGGACCTCCAGCCGCTCGGCGACGGTTTCACCCGGCTCATCAAGACGATCATCTCGCCGCTCGTGTTCTGTGTGGTCGTCGTCGGCATCGCCAAGGCCGGTGACCTGAAGGCGTTCGGCCGGATCGGGCTCAAGGCGCTGATCTGGTTCGAGGTCGCGAGCACGCTCGCGCTGATCATCGGTCTGGTCGCCGCCAATGTGATCCAGCCCGGCTCGGGGATGCACGTCGACCCGGCCACGCTCAACACCGCCGCCGTCGACGCCAAGACGGGCGGCGGGCACCTTCCCTCGACGACCGAGTTCATCGTCAACGCGCTGCCCACCAGTTTCATCGGCGCCTTCGCCGAGAACTCCCTGCTCCAGGTGCTCATCCTGGCCTGTCTGGTCGGCGCCGCGCTGCTGCACCTCGGCCACACCAAGGTCCCGCAGGTGCTGCCCGCCATCGAGCAGGCCCAGGAGATCATCTTCGCGGTCGTGGGCTTCGTCATGCGCCTCGCGCCGATCGCGGTCTTCGGCGCGATGGCCGTCCTGATCGGCCAGTACGGCCTCGGCGTCATCGAGACCTACGCCAAGCTGATCGTCCTGTGCTACGCGGCCGCCGCGCTCTTCATCGCTCTGCTCGCTGTCGCACTCAAGGCGGTCACCGGGCTCAGCCTCTGGAAGTTCCTGCGCTACATCCGCGAGGAGATGCTCCTCGCACTCGGCACCGCGTCCACCGAGTCCGTCATGCCGCGCGTGATGCAGAAGCTGCGCAAGGCCGGCGCCCGCGACGACGCGGTGGGCCTGGTGCTGCCCACCGGCTACTCCTTCAACCTCGACGGCGCCTCGCTCTATCTCTCCATCGGCACGCTGTTCATCGCCCAGGCGGTGGGCGTCGACCTCAGCCTGAGCCAGCAGATCACCGTGGTCCTGGTGCTCATGCTGACCAGCAAGGGCATGGCGGGCATCCCCGGGTCGGCCTTCCTCGCCCTGTCCGCCACGGCGTCCTCGCTGGGTGCCATCCCCGCCGGGGCCGTCGCCCTGCTCCTCGGCGTGGACCGCATCATGGACTCGATGCGTGTCGTGACGAACCTGCTCGGCAACTGCGTCGCCGTCTTCGCGGTCTCCCGCTGGGAGGGGGCGCTGGACATCGACCGGGCGAAGAAGGTCCTGGGCGGCGAGACCGTCGAGCCCGCCGCGGAGGACCAGCCCGTTCCGGAGGAGCAGCCCGCCGCGGAGGAGCAGCCCGTTCCGGAGGACCAGCCCGCCGCGGAGGACCAGCCCGTTCCGGAGGAGCAGCCCGCCGACGTACCGGTCGGGACCACGAAGGAGCCGGCGGTCTCCGAGGCCGGCTGACCGGCGTAACCGAACAGACCGCGGCCACCGCTCCGGGTTTACGGAGCGGTGGCCGCGGTCCTTTTAGCCGTGTGTGTCCACCAGCGTGTCCAGGAGCCCGCCGAGCGCCCGGCGCTGCTCGTCCGTCAGGGGAGCGAGGATCTCCTCCGCGGCCGCCCTGCGTACGGCGTGCAGTTCCTGAAGAACCTTCACCCCGTCGTCGGTCAGCTCGATGCGGATCACCCGGCGATTGGCCGGATCGGGCACCCGGCGCACCTTGCCGCTCGCTTCCAGCCCGTCGACGAGCGTGGTCACCGCGCGCGGCACCACCTCGAGCCGCTCCGCGAGATCGGCCATGCGCGGTGGTGTCTCCCAGTGCGCGAGGGTGCGCAGCAGTCGGGACTGGGCCGGAGTCACGCCGAGACCGCGCTCATGAAGCTGGCGCTTCTGGATGCGGTGCACCCGACGCGTGAGCCTCAGCAACTGCTCGGCGAGCAGGCTGTCGGAATCGGGCGTGTCCATGCGGGAACAATATCAGGATCCAGTTCATTGTGAGCAAAGGTAACAATGAGCTAGGCTCCGCTGGTCCTCACCCTCTCACCCTCCGTAGGAGACCATGCCCCGCGATCACATCGACTGGACCCCCACCCCGGGCACCTCGACCGACCAACCCCGTCAGGTGCGCCGCATCCTCCGGCTGTTCAAGCCCTACCGCGCCAAGCTCGCCGTGGTCGGCCTGCTGGTCGGCGCCTCCTCCCTCGTCACCGTGGCCACCCCGTTCCTACTGAAGGAAACGCTGGACGTGGCCATCCCCGAGGGCCGCACCGGGCTGCTCAGCCTGCTCGCGCTGGGCATGATCCTCAGCGCCGTCCTCACCGGCATCTTCGGCGTCCTGCAGACCCTGATCTCCACGACGGTCGGCCAGCGCGTCATGCATGACCTGCGCACCGCGGTCTACGGCCGCCTGCAGCGCATGTCGCTCGCCTTCTTCACCCGCACCCGCACCGGCGAGGTGCAGTCACGCATCGCCAACGACATCGGCGGCATGCAGGCCACCGTCACCTCGACGGCCACCTCTCTGGTCTCCAACCTGACCAGCGTCATCGCCACGATCGTCGCGATGATCGCCCTCGACTGGCGCCTGACCGTCGTCTCGCTGCTGCTGCTCCCGGTGTTCGTGTGGATCAGCCGCCGGGTCGGCAAGGAACGCAAGAAGATCGTCACCCAGCGCCAGAAGCAGATGGCCGCGATGGCCGCGACCGTCACCGAGTCGCTCTCCGTCAGCGGCATCCTGCTCGGCCGCACCATGGGCCGCTCCGACTCGCTCACCCGGTCCTTCGCCGACGAGTCCGAGGGTCTGGTCGACCTCGAAGTGCGGTCGAACATGGCCGGCCGCTGGCGCATGGCCGTCATCGGGATCGTCATGTCCGCGATGCCTGCCGTCATCTACTGGACCGCGGGCATCGCCCTCCAGACGGGCGGCCCGGACATCTCCATCGGCACCATCGTCGCCTTCGTCTCGCTCCAGCAGGGCCTGTTCCGTCCGGCCGTGAGCCTCCTGTCGACCGGCGTCCAGATCCAGACCTCGCTCGCGCTCTTCCAGCGCATCTTCGAGTACCTCGACCTGCCGATCGACATCACCGAGCGGGAGGACCCGGTCCACCTCGACCGCGTCAAGGGCGAGGTCCGCCTCGAGGACGTGGAGTTCCGCTACGACAACGATGACAAGCGCGGCCCCGTCCTCGGCGGCATCGACATCGACGTCCCCGCGGGCAGCAGTCTCGCGGTCGTCGGCCCGACCGGCGCCGGCAAGTCCACGCTCGGTTACCTCGTCCCGCGGCTCTACGACGTGACGGGCGGCCGGGTCACCCTCGACGGGGTCGATGTCCGCGACCTCGACTTCGACACCCTGGCGCGCGGCATCGGGGTCGTCTCCCAGGAGACGTACCTCTTCCACGCCTCGGTCGCCGACAACCTCCGGTTCGCCAAGCCGGACGCGACGGACGAGGAGATCGAGCAGGCGGCGCGGGCGGCCCAGATCCACGAGCACATCGCCTCGCTGCCGGACGGGTACGACACGGTCGTCGGGGAGCGAGGCCACCGGTTCTCCGGCGGTGAGAAGCAGCGCCTGGCGATCGCCCGGACCATTCTGCGAGACCCGCCCGTCCTCATCCTGGACGAGGCGACCAGCGCACTGGACACCCGGACCGAGCACGCCGTGCAGGAGGCCATCGACGCGCTCTCGGCCAACCGCACCACCCTCACCATCGCGCACCGCCTGTCCACCATCCGCGACGCCGACCAGATCGTGGTCCTCGACTCCGGCCGGGTGGCCGAACGCGGTACGCACGAGGAACTGCTGGAACAGGACGGGCGGTACGCGGAGCTCGTACGCCGGGACGCCCGGCTGGACCCCGCGCACGGCGACGCGCAGCTGGAACCGACCAGCTGAACCGCATCCGACAAGCCGAAGATATGCCTGGTTTGTGACGATATGCGGGTTACCGTGCCCGCATGCACATGAACACTCCGCCACGGAGCACGATCCGACTGACGCGCCGGGGCCGACTCGTCCTCATCGCGACCGGGGCCGTCGTGGCAGGCACCGCCGTGGCGGTACCGCTGCTGCGCCTGGAGAGCGGGGGGGACAAGAAGCCCACCACGCTGGTGATCCCGGAGGGCTGGCGGGCCGGGCAGATCTACGACGCCGTGGACAAGGCCCTCGCCCAGCCCCCGGGCACCGCCAAGAAGTCCCTGGCCAAGGTGCACCTCAAGCTGCCCAACGAGGCGGAGGGCAACCCGGAGGGTTACCTCTTCCCGGCGACGTATCCGCTGGAGCGCAACGGGAGGAAGACGACGCCCGAGGCGCTGCTGTCGCTCATGGTCGACACCGCGAACGAGAAGTTCAAGGGCGCTCCCGTCGCGGCCGGCGCCCAGCGCAACGCGATGAACGTCTACCAGGCCGTCACCATCGCGAGCATCATCCAGGCCGAGGCCGCGACCGAGGCCGACATGGGGAAGGTGGCCAGGGTCATCTTCAACCGCCTGGAGCGCGGGATGCCGTTGCAGATGGACTCCACCATCAACTACGCGCTGAACCGCTCCACGCTGAGGACGACCAGCGCCGACCTCCGGATCGACAGCCCCTACAACTCGTACCAGCGCATGGGTCTGCCGCCGACCCCGATCGACAACCCGGGCGAGGACGCCATGCGCGCGGCGATCAGCCCGCCCCCGGGGGACTGGCTGTACTTCGTGACGGTGAAGCCGGGGGACACACGCTTCACGAACAGCTTCGAGGAACACCGGCGCAACGTGGCCGAGTTCAACAAGAACCAGCAGAAGTCGGCCAAGGCGGGGTGACGGGGTGCCTTTGGCGGAGCGTCAGGCAGCGACGGGTTCCGTCGTCAGCAGCCGCCTGATGTCGCGCACGGCCGCACGGCCCGCGCGATTGGCGCCGATGGTGCTCGCCGACGGGCCGTAGCCGACGAGATGGATCCGCGGGTCGGCGACCGCGCGCGTGCCCTCGACCCGGATCCCGCCACCCGGCTCGCGCAGCTTCAGCGGAGCCAGGTGATCGATGGCGGCCCGGAACCCGGTCGCCCACAGGATCACATCGGCCTCCAGATGCCGCCCGTCGTTCCACTCCACGCCCTCGGGCGTGATCCGGTCGAACATGGGCTGCCGGTCAAGGACCCCCTCCGTGATCGCCTGCCGGACCGCGTCGTTGAGCGGAAGCCCGGTCACCGACACCACGCTCTTCGGCGGCAGCCCCTGCCGTACCCGCTCCTCGACGAGGGCCACGGCCTCCCGGCCGACGTCCTCGCTGAAGGGACCCTCGCGGAAGACGGGCTCACGCCTGGTCACCCATGTGGTGGCGGCCGCGTACGGGGCGAGCTCCATGAGGTGCTGGGTGCCGGACGCGCCCCCGCCCACCACGACCACCCGCAGCCCGGCGAACGCCTCGGGCCCCGGGTACTGCGCGGTGTGCAACTGCCGCCCCCGGAAGGTCTCCTGGCCGGGATAGCGCGGCCAGAACGGCCGGTCCCAGGTGCCGGTGGCGTTGATCAGCGCCCGTGCCGACCAGGTCCCGTCCGAGGTCTCGACGAGCAGCCGCCCGTCGTCGCCCTCGCGTACGGCACGGACATCGACGGGGCGCCGTACCCGAAGGTCGAAAGCGCGCTCGTACGCCGTGAAGTACTCGGCGATCACCTCCGACGACGGGCGCTCCGGATCGGCGTCCGTGAGCTCCATTCCCGGCAGTGCGTGCATGCCGTGCACCTTGCCGTACGTCAACGAGGGCCACCGGAACTGCCAGGCGCCGCCGGGGGCGGGGGAGTGGTCCAGCACCACGAAGTCGCGGTCCGGCTCGAAACCGGTGCGGCGCAGGTGATAGGCGCTGGACAGACCTGCCTGGCCGGCGCCTATGACGACTACCTCGACCTCGCGGAAGTTGTTCACCTTTCTACCAACGGCGCGGGGGCCCTGGATCTTCCCGTGCGCACGCGGGAGCCGGTCGTGTCAGTCCGTCTCCGAGGGGCGGGGCGCGGCGGTGGACGGCGGGAGGCCGCCGTTGAACCGCGCGTCCGTGAAGTCGCCGAAGTCGACCTTGCGGGGGATGAGCTTCAGGCCGGTGAAAGTGTCCGCGATCTCCTGTTCGGAGGCGATGAGCCGCTGGTCCACCGCCACCGCGACGCGGGTGGTGTAAGTGCGCTTCACCGCGGCCAGCGCCACGTCCTCGGGCAGCCCCGTCTCCTTCGCCCAGACCTTCGCCCACTCCGGCTCATGGGAGTAGACCCACTTGTAGGCGCGTCGCAGCCGCTCCAGGTAGTCGTTGATCGCGGCGACCTTCTTCTTGTCCTTCAGCGCGCTCGGCGCCGCCACCTGGAAGGTCAGACCGTTGGTGATGCCGTCCCCGGTGGTCAGCACACGACCCTGCTTCGCCTGGAGGATCTGCGAGGTGTACGGGTCCCACACCGCCCACGCGTCGACCTTGCCGGAGGTGAACGCGGCCAGGGCGTCGGCCGGCTGGAGATACTTGACCTTCACGTCACCCAGGCCGAGCCCGGCCTTCCTGAGGGAGGCGACCAGTTGGTAGTTGGCGGACGATCCCTGTGCCACCGCGACGGACTTGCCCTTCAGCTGCGTCGGACCGGTCAGCTTGGAGTCATTCGGTACGAGGATGGCGTCACCCTTGGACGTGCCGTGCCAGGCCGCCACCACCGTGATCTTCGAGTCCGCGCCGGCCGCGAACACCGGCGGGGTGTTGCCGACGCCGCCGATGTCGACGGCCTTGGCGTTGACGGCCTCCAGGAGCGGCGGGCCGGAGGTGAAGGTCGACCACTTGATCTTGTAGTCGAGGTTGTCGAGTTCCCCGGCGGCGCGAAGGATCGCCTCCGAACCACCCTTCTGGTCACCGACATTGAGGGTGAGGGAGCCCTTGCCGTCGGTGTCGTTGCCGGTGCCGGCGGTCGCGTTTCCGCCGCAGGCGGTGAGCAGAAGGGCGAAGGGGAGGAGCAGTGCGGCGGGGGCGAGGCGACGTCGCATGGGGGGATCCGTTCTGTGTAACTCGGCTTGTGGGTGGGGAAGTTCAGGCGGCTTCGGCTGCGGTGTCGACGCCCAGGCGCTCCAGGAGCTGCCCGCGGATCTCGGCGAACCGGGGATCGGTGATGTCGCGCGGCCGGTCGAGGTCGATCGCCTGCTCGTGTGCGATGACGCCCTCGTCCATCACGAGGACACGGTCGGCGAGCAGCACGGCCTCCTCGACGTCGTGCGTCACGAGCAGCACCGCGCAGCCGCGCCGCTGCCACAACTCCCCGACCAGCCGCTGGGCCTTGATCCGGGTGAGGGCGTCGAGCGCGCCGAACGGCTCGTCCAGCAGCAGGAGATCGGGCTCGCGCACCAACGCCCTTGCCAGTGAGGCACGTTGGGCCTCGCCGCCAGAGAGGGTCTTGGGCCAGGCGTCCGTACGGTGGCTCAGGCCGACCTCCCCCAGGGCCTGGTCGGCGACGCCGCGCGCGGGCTTGCCCGGCAGGCCGAGCAGGACGTTGCGCCACACCTTCTTCCACGGCATCAGCCGGGGTGCCTGGAAGGCGACCGCCTTGCGGCGCGGGACCAGGACGGTGCCCTCGATGTCCCGGTCGAGTCCGGCGAGGATGCGCAGCAGGGTGGACTTGCCACAGCCGCTGCGGCCCAACAGGGCCACGAACTCGCCTGCGCGGACGTCGAGTCGGAGGTTGTCGATGACGGCACGGCCGTCGAAGGAGCGGGTCAGCCCCTCGACGCGCACGGCCTGCGCGGGGCGGGGTGCCTCGGTCCTGGATGCCTCGACCTCGGGTTCCCTGGCCGTGGATGCCTCGGCCGTGGATTCCCCGGTCACCTGGTGGTTCACCGGCCGGTGAACGTCGGTCGCCATTGCAGCAGCAGCCTTTCGAGAGAACGGACGACGAGGTCGGCCAGCAGGCCGAGGAAGGCGTAGACGATCAGGCAGACCACGATGACGTCGGTGCGCAGGAAGTCCCGCGCCTGCACCATCAGGAAGCCGATGCCGGAGTCCGCGTTGACCTGCTCGGCGAAGACGAGCGCGAGCCAGGAAATGCCGAGCGAGTAGCGCAGACCGGTCATGGCGCCGGGCAGCGCGCCGGGCAGGATGACATGCCGTACGAGCCCCCACCGAGAGAGACCGAGGGACTCCCCGGCCTCGATCAGCTGGGCGTCCACGCCACGGATGCCCGCGTAGACGTTGAGGTAGAGGGGAAAGGTCACGCCGAGCGTGATGATGGCGATCTTCGGTGCCTCGCCGATGCCGAACCAGATGATGAACAGCGGGATCAGACCGACGAACGGCACGGTCCGCAGCATCTGCACCGGGGCGTCCACGATGTCCTCGCCGATCCGGAACAGACCTGAGACGAGGGCGAGTCCGGTGCCGATGAGGGCGCCGAGGAGCAGTCCGCCCGCGACCCGCTGCAACGAGGTCGTCATCGCCGAGGCCAGCGAACCGTCGGAGATCAGATCACCCGCGACCTGGGCGATACGGCCGGGGGAGGCGAGGACGTCGGCGGTCAACACACCCGTGCTGCTGAGGAGTTGCCACAGCACCAGCAGCAGGACAGGACCGGTGGTGCGGCGCAGCCAGCGGGGGACGCGGGTGCGGTGGGAGGAGGTGGGGACGATGGGTTCGAGGTCGGGAACGGGACCGACGGCAGTGGGCTCGGCGGAGTCCGGGTGGGAGGTTTCCGGAATGTCGGTTTCAGGGGAACCTGGCGGGGCGTGGCTGATGCTCATGATGCTCCACGGAGGGGGAGAGCGACCGGCGAGGGGCACGCCTCGACGCCGCCTGAGGACGGCGCGGATCACCGTGCGCGCCGGTCGGCGGAACGAGGGTGCGGGAAAAGTGGGGAGAAGGGCGTCAGCAGCCGCGGCGACACGCGGCGGAGGCCACCCGCAGCAGGTCGATGTGACCGCGCGTGGTGAGCAGGACTGAACGCAACATGGGGCCGAAGCTAGCCATTCGGCGTGTCCACGGTCAATGGCGTCTCGCGGACTGGACCCGCCGTATCGCAGGATGGTCCCGGAATGACGAGTGAATTCGGGCTCAGGGGTGAGGATGGGGGTATGGCAGACGCTTTCACCACCCGAGTCCTGAACGTCGCCTCCGGTTCGTCGGAGCGGATCGTCGACCTCACCGGCGACTGCGAGGCCTTCCTCAGGGAGGTCGCCGCAGGCCGTGACGGACTCCTCAATGTCTTCGTCCCCCACGCGACAGCCGGTGTCGCGCTCATCGAGACCGGTGCCGGCAGCGACGACGACCTCCTCGCCGCCCTCCATACCCTCCTCCCCGCCGACGACCGCTGGCAGCACCGCCACGGCAGCCCCGGCCACGGCCGCGACCACGTCCTCCCGGCGATCGTCCCGCCCCACGCGACGCTGCCGGTGGTGAACGGGCAGCTGGAGCTGGGGACTTGGCAGTCGGTGTGCCTGGTGGACACAAATCGTGATAACTCGCAGCGAAAGGTTCGTATCACCTTCCTTGCGGGTTCCTGACCTTGATCCTGGTCGACCAGTGATCAGGCAATCGGGTCCAAGGAACGCAGAACCTCCAGCAGTCCGCGCACCGGAGCCAACTCCGTGTCCGGAAGAGGATCTGGGCTGAAGTGCATCAGTCTGTTCCGGAAGTCCGCACATTCTCTGAGTGACTCGAGCACGAGGTCCTGATCCGCGTCCCACTCCAAGGCCACCCAGTGATCCTCCGGGGCAAGAACGAAACGGTACTCGCCGAGGGTAAGGTCGTCCGCGCCGCGAACTCTGTTCCTGCGGTGGGGCCTCAGCTGGGAATGGACCGCCTCAAGGGTGATTCTGGCGGCGCCCAGTGCGCGGTTGAGGAGCCGCCGCAATCGCTGTTCCAACTCTTCGAGCAGTACGAAGGGTTCGACGCGGACCCCGAACTGGCTCGTGAGGTCGGCTGCGGTGACGATGCCAGTGACGGCGTGCTGGTCGTTGCGGACGAAGGCGTAGCCATGCTGTTGGATCTGGGGAATCCAGGGGAGGAGTTCGGCCTGGCCGTGCAGGTCCAGCGGAGACTGGACAACGACATCTGCGAGGGTCAGCGGCCTTCCGGACATGCGGGCTTTTCCGATCGACTCCCACGTCACGGCCCCGCACAGTCGTCCCTGCTCATCAAGTACCGGCAGTTGCGAGAAGTCGTGGTAGACCATCTTGGTGATGGCGCGCTGCAGCGTGTCGTCGAGGGTCACCGACACCACGCCGCCGTTGGCCGAGGCGAGATGGCTGATGCGGTAGGTAAGTGGCGCCAGCTCCACCTCTTCGTCCGGGACGTCCTCGTCCGTCAACAGAGGTTGGTCCGGGCCCGGCTCGGCGCCGGTGCGCAGCAGTGTGACGGTGGTGTCGATGCTCCCGGTGGTGAGGGGAGGGGTTGCGGTCAGCCCTTTGTCCGCCAGGTCCGTCTCGATCTGGTCGACGATGGTGGAGCCTCGCCGGGTGGCGCCCCACGCCTCGAGAAGGTTACGGATCGTGATGTTCAGCGGCTGATCGGTCGGAGCAGTGGTGGCCGCATCGAGGAGTTTGGCGGCTGAGGCGAAGGAGAGGCTGACTGGCGTGGTTTCCCCGCCGCCGGGATCCTCGCCTGTTTCGAGCAGCGTGGCGATGCGTCGGGCGGCGTCGTACCGCCGCAGCTCGAAGATCGTCAGAAGCGAGCCCATACTGTCGAGCAGGTCCTGTCGAACTGCTGAGCGGTCGAGGTCGGTGCGCACCCAGTCCACCTGCCGGGTGTGCTGAAGTCCGGATTCGACGTTGCGATGGAACGCGTATTCGCCGGTGATCCGGCCGAGCGCCAGCTGCCTTGAGCGGCGTGGCAGCACGACCAGATCGCCGACGCTCATCTCGTGGAGGAAGCGCCACAGCTGACCGACCCAGTTGCCGATCACCCTGGGGTTGTAACCCGGATAGGTCGCCTCCACTATGGCGCGCAGCTGTTCGCGGGTGGTGACATCCCTGATGTCGGCGGTGAGCTCCGGCCATCCAGCCGCGATGATGCCGCCGTTCAGATCGGGCTCCTCACGTTCACCGTCGCTGCCGGCTCTGACCATCCATGCGCGCATCCTGCGTACCCCCTCAACCGCGCATACAGTGCGGTTGGATCCTAATGAACCGACCTGAGCGAGGCGGAGTGGGTGCGTCGTGGGTGCGGGAGCGCCCCGGAAAGCCTGAAAGCGGACCAGAACGGACAGTTGGGTCAGCTCTGTCAGCTCTGTCGGCTCGTCGCGGTCATCGCGTCCAGTACCGGATGTTGCGGAAGCGGGCCTCCGCGCGCCCGGAGCCGTGGTTGTAGACGCCGTTCTTGAAGTAGCGGGTGGCAGGGCCCCGGTCGGCGACCGTCAGGACGAGGGAGTCGTCGAAGTAGACCTTGACCGTGCCCGTTCCCGTGCTCGCCTGGTGGGCGATCTTCACGTTGAACCAGGTGTCGTAGGCCCCGGTCCTGAGGGCCGTGCCGTCGTAGCGGCGCACGGTGCCCCCGCCCGTGTCGTAGACGTTGAGCATGATGTCGGTGGCCGGAGTCCCGGAGGGGTGGACGCTCCGCAGGATCTGGACGAAGGAGGCGCCGTCCGAGCCGGAAGGGAGGTAGACATCGGCGTCCCACATGTGATCGCCCGTGGTGTAGTCGGCCTTCCAGCGCATCTCCGTGCGCGGATCGGTGGAGCTGCCCTCCTCGAAGGGCTCGTCGGTGGCGTACACCCACATCCGGTGGACTCCGCCGCTGTAGCTGTGACGCTCGCTCAGGTCGAGGTTCCAGGGCTTCTGCCAGCTGTAGGTGAACGACGTCTGCCGCCAGCCGTCGGTCGGGTCGGCGGCCACCGTCGCGCCCGCGGTCCGGGGGAGGGTGAGTACGGGGCCGCCGACCAGCAGTCCGGCCGCTGTCCGTAAGACGGATCTCCTGTTCATCGGGTGTCCTTCCGTTGCGGGAGTGGAGGTCGATCCGGTCGGAGGCAACACCAATACATCGGAGGAGTCAATGACTTCGACCGCATCGCGTCCGCGCAGGGTTGGTTCTCGTGTGAGTGAAACGCGTACGTGTCTCCCCAATACACCCGATGTATCGGCCGTCCGGGCTCAGGCCGGACAGCCGGAGTCCGCCACCACGTAGTAGCCGGGCGCGGCCTGCTCGAGGGTGTGCCCGGTGAACGTGTTCCACAGCCCCATGGGCTCGTCGGAGCCGTTCGCATAGGTGTGGCCGTCGATGTGATGGGCGCGTCCGGCGACCGTGTGGTCGTAGTTGCTCGCTGTATGACACGTGGGTGTGAACCCGGTGGACGCCGTCACCGCGGCGGACACCGCGCCTGCCGCGCCTGCCGCGTCCACGGCCGCGACGGTGTAGGCGTATGTCGTGCCTGAGTTCAGGCCGGTGTCGGTGTAGGTGGTCGACCCGGTGGTGCCCACCTTCGTGCCGTCTCGGTAGACGGTGTACGAGGCCGCGTCGGGCACCGCGTTCCAGCTCAGGGTCGTGGTCGTGTCGGTGGTCCCGGTGACCGTCGGACCTGTGGGCGCGGGGAGCGCGCCGTTGCCCTGGTCGTGGCCGTCGAGGCCCCAGAAGCGGGCGGTGTGGTAGCCGGAGCAGATGGTGTCGAGGTAGTACGTGCCGGTGGCGCCGCACTGCTCGTCGCCGCTGCCCGGGTCGACCGCGAGCCCGTGCGCCATGCCCGCGACCGAGTAGACCTCGACCGCGGGTCGGCCGGAGGCGTCGTCGTAGGCGGTCAGCGTGGTGCCCCCGCTCAGGCTCTCCGTGCGTGAAGGTGTCTGGCCGATGCCCCACACGTCGGTCCACTGGTCGCGCAGCTCGGTGGCGTTGGCGGGCCGGACCGTGGTGTCGGCGGAGCCCTGCCAGATCGCGATGCGCGGCCAGGACGTGACGCCGGCGGGCGCGGCGGAGCGCACCAGGTCGCCCCACTGGGCGGGGGTCCTGTCCGGCGGGCTGTACATGCAGGTGTACGCCGCGGACACGGTGGTCGCGCAGGACGCGGGCAGACCGGAGTCGATGGCCCCGCCCGCGAAGACGTCGGGGTACGCGGCCAGCAGGTTCGCGGTCATGCCGCCGCCGGCGGACAGGCCGGTGACGTAGACCTGGCGGCTGTCGCTGCCGTACTGGGAGACGGCCTTGTCGATCATCTGCCTGATCGACAGTGCCTCGCCCCGACCACGCGAACTGTCCCCCGGCTCGAACCAGTTGAAGCAGGAGTTGGCGTTGTTGGCGCTGCTCGTCTGGGGGAGGACCAGCGCGAAGCCGTAGCGGTCGGCGAACTTCGGCCAGCCGGAGTGGGCGTAGTAGTCGCTCGCGCTCTGTGTGCAGCCGTGCAGGGCGACAACGAGCGGGGCGCCGGGCGGCAGGGTGTCCGGCGCATAGGTGTACATGGACAGGTTCCCGGGGTTGGTGCCGAAGCCGGTGACCTGCGTCAGGCCCGCGGCGGACGCCTGCGGGCCCATGGCGACCAGGCCGGCTGTGAGGGCCAGGGTGCCCGCGGCGGCGGCGATCCGGCGGCGGATGCCTCTGACGAGGCGGCGGCTCTTCGTGAAGCGGAACGGAGGGTGCGACGGTCCCATGACGACTGCCTCCTGATGCACGGGCGGGGCCCGTTGGGGGATGGGGTGCCGTGCATCATCGGGGCGTACCCGCGGGCCTTGGGATGGGCTGAACAGCCAGGACCGAGGGGAGTGCTGTGTGATGGCCGCCCATAGTCGCTCGTGCAGGACCTGCCTCGCGGCTCGGGGTGGTGTCCCGCACCATCGCCGGCAGGCTGACGGTGGTTGGCCGACCCATGTCTGAGGCGGGTGGGGCGCCCTAGTCTCCCGCGCATCCCTCAGCGTCCTCGGAGGCAATCTGATGCGTCTGTCCCTCAGTTCTCCGCCAGGCTCCCGGCAACACCAACACCGCCTTCCCGTCGCCCTCGCCGTGGTTGCTCTCGTGCTCACTCCCACGTCCGTGGAAGCCACCGCCGTATCGGGGGATCCGGGCGGTCACTGCGCGCACCGCGAGCAGGTCCGCGTACCGGGTGCCGAACGTCAACAGGCCGCGTGTCTGGCGGAGTTGACCACGGCCGGTACGGTTGCCTCGGGGCACACCGACCCGGCCGACTGGGCCGGGCTGACACCTGAGGACCTGACCGTCCCCAGCGGCGTCCCCGGCATTCAGATCGACGGCTACTTCCCCGACACCTCCACCACCAACACCAACCACGGCTGGAGACACGACTCCCAGTTCGTCATCCGTCTGCCCGACCGGTGGAACGGCGGCCTGGTGGTCGCCGGCACCCCCGGCAACCGTGAGCAGTACGCCAACGACCGGGCCATCGCCGACTCGGCACTGTCCCGCGGCTATGCGTACGCCGCCACCGACAAGGGCAACACCGGCCTCGCCTTCCACCGGGACGGGAAGGCGCCGGGCGACGCCATCGCCGAGTGGAACGCCCGGCTCACCCAGCTCACCCGAGCCGCCCGGGTCACGGTCGCCCGGCGCTACCACCGTCCGCCCTCGCGCACCCTGGTGACCGGCATGTCCAACGGCGGATACCTGGTGCGCTGGCAACTGGAGAACCGTCCCGAGCTCTACGACGGCGGAGTCGACTGGGAAGGCACGCTGTGGCGCCCCGACGGGCCCACCCTGCTGGACTTCCTGCCCGAGGCGCTGCGGCACTACCCGGTGTACGCCGCCGGGGGCGGACCTGCCCGGGAGGCGCAGGAGGCGCTGCACGCCGCGGGGTTCCCGGCCGGGTCGGAGTTCCTCTGGCCGTATCACCACCAGGTCTACTGGGACCTGACCCAGCGCATCTACCGTGAGGAACTCGACCCTGGTTTCGACGGGGCGACGGAGGCGGGTACGCCGTACTGCGCGGCGGGGACACCGGCCTGCGACACCGATTACGACTACGCGACGCGTCCCGACGAGGTGAGGCGGGCCGTGGCGAGGATCGCCCTGACCGGACGGATCGGCAAGCCACTGATCACCCTGCACGGCACCCTGGACGTCCTGCTGCCGATCAGTCAGGACTCCGACGTCTACGCCCGTATGGTGCGCGACGCCGGACGAGGCGGTCTGTACCGCTACTACCGCATCGAGGGCGGCACCCACACCGATGCCCTGGCCGACGTGTTCCCGGACCGGCTGCGTCCCCTCGCGCCCTGCTACCGCACGGCGTTCACGGCTCTCGAACGCTGGCTCGGCACCGGTCGGCGGCCACCCGCCTCCCGGACTGTGGGCCTGCCCGCCGGGGCGGACACCGCGACCCTGGTGAACCACTGTTCCCTGGGGGCTCCGTCTCGTCAGTACACGGACAGCCCGTAAGTGTTGAGCACTTCCTGGATCGGCTGGTAATAGGTGGTCCCTCCGGTGGCACAGTTCCCGGAGCCGCCGGAGAGGATGCCGACGACCTTGTCGCCGGCATAGAGCGGGCCGCCGCTGTCGCCCGGCTCGGCGCAGATGTTGGTCTGGATCAACCCCGTGACGACGGTTCCGTCCCCGTAGTTGACGGTCGCGTTCAGCGCGGTGACCCTGCCGCAGTGGACGCCGGTGGTGGCTCCCCGGCGGCAGACGCTCTGGCCGACGTAGGCGGTCGCGGTCCCGGTGACGTCGACGGTTCCGATGGTGCCGGGGTGCGGTACGGCCGGGTTGGAGTACCGCACGACACCGAAGTCGTCGCCCGGGAAACTGGTGCCGGTCGTGGGGCCGATCGTCGTGGTCATGGCAGAGCTGGTGTACCAGGTGGGCATGCCGTCGGTGCAATGACCGGCCGTGACGAAGTAGTAGGTGGAGCCGCTGCGCACATTGACCCCCGCCGAGCAGCGCCAGCCGGCCGCGTAGATGCCGTCGCCGCCCGACAGGAGGGTGCGCAGCCGGCCCTCGACCCGTTCCAGGGTCGCGGCACCCGCGAAGTGCCCGGTGGCCCGGCGGATTCTGGCCAGGTCCGCTTCGGCGACCGCGGAGTCGGCGCGTATCCGCAGCTGCCCGGTGCGCGTGTCGACGGCCCAGCTCGTCCCGGCGATTGCCAGGGCCTCGACGGCCGAAGCCGCGCCGGACACCGAGGCGGAGGCTGGTGCGGCGTCGGCCTCGGGCGTCGCGGCCGCGCTGGTGCCCGACACCGCGAGAGCGGTCACCACGAGCAGGCTCACCACCGAGGCGATCAGCCGCGGTCGTCCGGTGCCGGTACGGCGTGCTCTGATCACTGAAGCCTCCCGAGTGCGGTAGGGCTGGTGAGGGGGACACGTGAGGGCGCAAGGCCGCGGCCGACGCTTCAGTGTGCCCGGCCCCGCCCGGCGCCGGTAGACGGCCTTCGGCCGACGAACGGGCCCTCGGCTTGGCGCAATTGTGGGTCTCGCTTTGCTCGTCATGCGTTGTTCGCGTCGTCACTCGGACCTAGCCTCACCTGCGGAACCGTGGGAAGGGCCGGCATGCTGAATACCGTTCGGGAACAGGCGAAGGGGCTCACCAAGGACCAGCGCAACGCGTTCGTCGCCGCCTATCTGGGATGGGCGATGGACGCGTTCGACTACTTCCTGGTGGTCCTCGTCTACAGCGAGATAGCCGACGACTTCCATGTCTCCCTCACCGACATGGCCTTCCTCACCACCGCCACCCTCGTGATGCGGCCGGTCGGGGCCTTCGTCTTCGGCATGTGGGCGGACCGCAGGGGCCGCCGGCTCCCGCTCATGGTCGACGTGGTCTTCTACTCGATCGTCGGATTCGCCTGCGCCTTCGCGCCCAACTACGCCGTTCTGCTGGTGCTGCGTCTGCTGTACGGCATCGGCATGGGCGGCGAATGGGGCCTGGGCGCTGCGCTCGCCATGGAGAAGATCCCCGCCGAGCGGCGCGGCTTCTGGTCGGGCCTCCTGCAGAGCGGCTACTCGCTGGGGTATCTGCTCGCCGCCGTGGCGTTCTTCGTCATCGAACCCGCCTTCGGCTGGCGCGGGTTGTTCGCCTTCAGTCTGGTGCCCGCCCTGGTCGCCCTGTGGGTGCGCAGCCGGGTGGAGGAGAGCGAGGTGTGGGAGAAGAGCGTCAAGCTCAACCGCACCCCCGCGTACCAGGTGTTCAGGGACCCGGCCGTGCTGAAGCGCTTCGTGTACCTCGTGGCGCTGATGACCGCCTTCAACTGGATGTCGCACGGCACCCAGGACATCTACCCGACCTTCGTCAAGAAGGGCCTGGGTCTGTCCCCGGACACCTCCATCGCCATCGCCGTCGTCTACAACATCGGCGCCATGATCGGAGGCGCGCTGCTCGGTGCCTTCTCCGAGAGGCTGGGGCGCCGTCGCACGATCATGATCGCGGCCGCCGGTGGTCTGGTCGTGGTGCCCTTCTTCGTGCTGTCGACGACCGTGGGCTGGCTGATGCTCTCCTCCTTCCTGATGCAGATGTGCGTCCAGGGAGCCTGGGGCGTCATCCCCGCGCACCTGACCGAGATGAGCCCGGACGCGATCCGCGGCTTCTACCCCGGTGTCACCTATCAGCTCGGGAACCTGATCGCCGCCCTCAACCTGCCCATCCAGGAAGCCCTCGCCGAACGGCACGGCTATCCGGCGGCGATGGCGTGGACGGTGGTGCCGGCCCTGGCGGTGGTGATCGTGCTGAGCGCCGTCGGCAAGGAGGCCAAGGGCATCCGGTTCGGCGGCTCGGGCGCCGCGGGCACCCCGGGCGGCCCGGCCCCGAGCACCGCGGCCGCCGACAGCGCGTAGGCCCGCTTCCGCGTACGGATCCGAGCCGGGTCGTCAGCCCCTACGATGGCAACTCGCAGTGCCTGTACGTGTGCACAGTCGCATTCCGCCGCAGGGAGAAATGCCCATGGGTGCCCATAAGTCCGCAGGAACACCGATCGACAGCGGGATCCTGGGCGGGCGGTCGGCCGGGCCCATGGTGCCGCGACTACTGCTCGGCGCGCGGCTGCGCAGGCTGCGGGAGGAGCGGGGGGTCTCCCGTGAGGACGCGGGGCATGCCATCCGCGGCTCACGGTCGAAGATCAGTCGTATGGAGGCCGGCCGTCACGGCTTCAAGCCGCGGGACGTGGAGGATCTGCTCACTCTCTACGGCGTCACGGGCGAGGCCGAACGCGCCACCCTGCTGACCCTGGTCGAGGAGTCCAACACCCCCGCCTGGTGGCAGTACTTCAACGATGTGGTGCCCGCCTGGACGCAGACCTACCTCGCGGCCGAACAGGCGGCGAGTCTCGTCCGCTGCTTCGAGGTCCAGCGGGTCCCCGTCCTGCTGCAGACCCCCGACTACGCCCGTGCCTCCCTCCGGCTCGCCCACGCGGACGCGTCCCCGGAGCAGATCGAACGACGTGTCGCGTTACGGATGTCCCGGCAGCGGATCCTGCACAGGCAGCCGGCGACCAGGCTCTGGGCCGTGCTCGACGAGGCGGCGCTGCGGCGGCCCGTGGGCGGCAGCTCCACGATGCGGGCCCAGATCAGGCATCTCATCGAGGTCTGCAGGCTCCCGCAGGTCACGATCCAGGTCCTGACGTTCCTCTCCGGCGGACACTCGGCGGAGGGGGGCCCGATCACCATCGTGCGGCTGCCCGGCAGCGAGTTGCCCGACGTCGTCTACCTCGAACAACTCGCCACCGGCCTCTATCCCGACCGTCCCGCCGAGATCGAGTGCTACTGGGACGCCATGAACCGCCTGGCCGTCGAGGCCGAGTCACCGGACGAGACGCCCACGATCCTGCACCGCATCCTCCAGGAGACCTGACCCCACGCCGGGAGCGGTCTCAGCTCTTGCGGGCGACACCGCCGTACTGGTGCACCTCCGCGGGAAGTCCCAGCGCCTCGGTGTCGGGGCGCCAGCGCGAGCACGACGCCACGCCCGGCTCCAGCAGCTCCAGTCCGTCGAAGTAGCGCGCGAGCTGCTCGGGGCTGCGCAGGATGTAGGGGATCGAACCGCCCTCGTTGTACTGCTGGATGGCCTGGACGTAGGCCTCGCTGGTGGCGGTGCTGTCGTACTGCACGAGGAAGCTGCCGGAGGGCAGCCCGGCGACCAGCTCCCGCACGATCGAGCACGCCTCGTCGTGGTCCTCGATGTGGCCGAGGATGCCCATCAGCATGAGGGCGACGGGCTTGTCGAAGTCCAGGGTCTTCCCGGCCTCCCGCAGGATCGTGGCGGGGTCGCGCAGGTCGGCGTCGACGTAGTTGGTGACCCCCTCCGGGGTGCTGGTGAGCAGCGCGCGGGCGTGGGCCAGCACCAGCGGGTCGTTGTCGACGTAGACGATCCGGGACTCCGGGGCCACCCGCTGGGCGATCTGGTGGGTGTTGTCGACGTTCGGCAGCCCGGTGCCTATGTCCAGGAACTGCCGGACGCCTTCCTCACCGGCCAGATGACGGACGGCGCGGGCGAGGAAGTACCGCGCCGCGCGGGCGCCGGTCTCGATGCCGGGGAAGATCTCGCGGAAGGCGTCACCGGCCACCCGGTCGACCTCGTAGTTGTCCTTCCCTCCCAGCCAGTAGTTCCAGATCCGGGCGGACTGCGGCACAGAGGTGTCGATCTTGGGCAAGGCCTCCTGTTCGGACTGCTCGGAGTTCTCTGCCTGATCAGCCATGGACGCTCCTGCGTGTGCGCGACGGGGAGACCCGCCGAACGGTCGGACACCGGTCGTGGACGTTCACGTTAGTCCCCGAGGGCCACCTCATGTGAATCATCGGCCCCAACAGGGCTTGATCTGCTGCCTGTTGACCGACCGTCGCCCAGGTGGACACGGCTGCCCGGGACAGCGGCGAGGCCGTCCCGGGCAGGTGGGTACAGGGGGTTACGGAGTGGTCAGGTAGGCCCTTTCGATCGTCTGGGTCAGGGTGTTGCCCGCCCGGTCCGTCAGCTCCGCGCGCAGGGAGACGGAGCCCGCCGTCACCGGGTGCCTCAGCGACAGGTGCGTGCCGCCGACGGACTTGGCGGCCTGCCAGGTCTTCCCCTCGTCGTAGGACACCTGGAAGGCGAGCTTCGCCGGGCGCTGTCCCGCCGCCGCGCCCTCGACGGTGAAGGGCACCTCGAACCGCTTGCCCGCCTTGGCCGTGCTGGCCAGGGTCAGGTCGGGGCTGAAGCGGACCGTCGACAGCGGCAGGGAGGCGAACTCGCTCTCGGGGGTCTTCGCCGAGCGGAAGGTCCACTCCGCGCGGACCCGGGTGCTGACCGGATACACGGCCGGGTCACGGGAGTTGTCCACGGTCAGCTTGTACGTGGTGTCCGCTGCCGGAACCGTGTACTCGGTGACCCCGTCGGTCGGAGGGGTGTCGTAGTCGTCGGCGATCTCCTTGCCGTTCGCCTCCAGCCTGGTCGTCACCGCGGTCGTGTCGCTGATGCCCCAGTGTCCGCCGCCGTCGCCGAACAGCGGGACATACGCCCGGACGGTGTTCCCCGTGCGGGCGACACCCGGGAAGCCCCTGGCCGGCCCGAGCTGTCCGGTGCCGCCCAGCGCCGGGCCGAAGACGCCGACGTTGAAGCGCTCCTGGTAGTGGTGACCGGCCTTCCAGGTCTGCGGCATCCTCATGAGGAAGTTCTCGAAGACCGACTCCCGGCCGTCGCCCGAGAGTTGCCAGGTGCGCATGGACCACTGCACACCGTTGTCGAGGAGGTACTCGGTGCTCCGGAACGGCAGGTCGCCCCGCATGTCGGTAAAGCCGAAGACCAGTTCGCCGTCGGGCAGGTGCGGGCTCACCTCGGCCTGGACGCGTCGGCCGTCGACCGCCTCGCCCACCTCGAGGTCCACCTTCGCCAACTGCTTCCGCCCGACCTTGGCGGTGAAGCCGTCCACGCTGCCCTCCCGGAACCAGGCCGCGTGGTAGTTGACCCGGTCGTCGTCCGCGCCCTTGCCGCTCCAGCCGCCGGAATACAGGGCGTTGAGACCGTCCACGGGCTCTCCGCCGCCGAGCCGCCCGAACCGCGAGCCCTGGAAGGTCGGCATCAGGTACTGGAGTGAACCGTCCCGCTCGCCCTCGCCGCGCCCGAAGCCGATCACGACGGTGGCGTCGGTGTTCTCGGCCGCCGGGTCCGGCATGGTGATGTCCACCGGCTTCGCCTGCCGGGCGTCCACGGTGACGGTCTTGTCGCCGTCCAGCCGGAACCTCGGCTCCACCAGAACGCCGTGGACGGGCGACGAGGTCGCCGGGTGGACGACCCCGCTGAGGATGTAGTCGCCCTTGGGCAGCCGTACCGTCAGCTCGCCGTCCTGCTCGTCGGCGTACTCGGCGTAGAAGTCGCCGTCGAAATCGGCGACGGCGGTGGCGGCGTCCCCGGTCGGCCGGCCGCTCTCGTCAATGTGCTTGAGGGTCAGGCTGTACGACTCCACCTCGCGCGCCACCCCTACGGCGGACCGCACCTGGACCTTGCCGTCGGCCGACGTGGCCTGCACCGAACCGCCGAAGCTGCCGTCGGCGCTCCCCGCGCGGGTGTCCGCCGTGACCTCGGCGCCGGCGGTGCCGCCCGCCGGAACGGTGATCCGCTGCGGGGACACACTGAACATGCCCTCGGCGGCGGGCTTCCCGTCCACCGCGAAGGCGTCGACGGACAGGTCGAGGGTGACCGGCTCGGTACCTATGTTGCGGTAGGTGAGCTGCTTGGTGGACGGCTTGTCGTCGTCGTGCGGCCACTGCTGCTCGCCGAAGTCGAGCGGCCCCTGCTCGGTGACGACGTTCTGTTCCAGCGCCCGGACCAGATCGGTACGGCCGGTGCCCTGCTGGAAGGAGCTGTACGTCCCCGGCTTCGCGGAGCCGGTGAGGACCGCCTTGAGACGCTCGCCGCTCCAGTCGGGGTGCTGCTGGGCGAGGAGGGCGGCGGCGCCCGCGACATGCGGGGTCGCCATGGACGTACCGTCGAGGGTGGCGTAGCCGGGGACGCCGGAGGGGAACTGCTCCTCGACGATGCTGCCGGCCGCCGCCGCTGCCGTGATCTCGGCACCGGGCGCGGTCAGGTCCGGCTTGACGCCGCTGTCCCCGACCCGCGGGCCGCGACTGGAGAAGTCGGCGAGCGCGTCGGACTTGTCGACCGCGCCCACGGTGAGCGCGGCGTCCGCGCTGCCGGGCGAGCCGACCGTGCCCTCGCCGTACTCGCCCTCGTTCCCCGCCGCCACGACGAAGAGCGTGTCGGACTCGGCGGAGAGCCGGTCCACGGCCTCCTCCATCGGGTCGGAGCCCGGAAGGTCGGTGCCGCCGAGGCTGAGGTTGACGACGTCCGCCTTCTGGGCCACCGCCCACTCCATGCCGGCGATGATCCCGGAGTCCGAGCCGAAGCCGGTGTCGTCCAGGACCTTGCCGTTGAGGATCTTCGCGCCCGGCGCGACCCCCTTGTACTTGCCCTCGGACTTGGCGCCGGTGCCGGCCACCGTGGACGCCACGTGTGTGCCGTGTCCGAACTTGTCGCCGGTGCCGTCGGAGCCCGAGAAGTCCTTCTCCTCGACCACCTGGTCCGCCAGATCGGGGTGGGAGGTGTCGACTCCGGTGTCCAGGACGGCGACCTTCACTCCGGTGCCGTCGTATCCGGCGGCCCACGCGGTGGGTGCGCCGATCTGGGGGACGCTCTTGTCGAGCGAGGCCTTGCGGCGGCCGTCCAGCCAGACCTTCTCGACGGTCCCGGACTCCTCGGTGGTGACGGTGTCCCAGAAGTCGGTGGTCCGCTTCTTGACGGAACGCATCGACTTGCCGTTGACCACCGGCAGCGTACGGCCCATCCGGGCCCCGGCCTCGGTGAACGGGCTCATCGAGGGCGTCTTCTTGCCCTTGAACGTGACGATCAGCGGGACGTCGGAGCGGCCCGCGTCGTCGTAGCCGTCCTTGAGCAGCTGGGTCACATCGAACAGTCTCGCGTCCAACTTGCCCCGCGCGAGCAGCAGTTCGGCGTCGCCGGGAACGACCCGGGTGTGTCCGGCGACCTCCCGGACCGAGAACGGCACGTCCTTTCGGCCCGGCGCCCGCTCCACTCCGGAGACCTGCCCCTTGGCGCCGACCAGGACCCGGTCGCCGGTGACCAGCGTGACCGTCCGTACCGCGGCGGCCGTACGACCGCCCCCGGTGTCGACGGCTCCCGCGCCGGCCGGGAGACCGGCGAGGACCAGCGTCACGGAAGCCACTCCCGCGGCCATGGCCGCATGTCTGTGGCGTACGCGTAACTCCATCAGAACTCCTGACAGTTGGGGGATCAATGCGTCACGGGACGGAGGGGCCCGTGAGGAGACGGCCGTCGCTGTCGTACGGCCAGACATTGGGGACGCAGCCGAGCAGGCCCTTGATCTGCTGCATCATCGCGGGGGCCGGCTGCCCCTTGCCGGGGCAGGTCACATGGCCGTGGCCGAGGAAGTGGCCCACCTCGTGGTTGATGATCAGCGAGCGGTACCCGACGACGTCCTTCGGATAGAACTCGGTCGCCAGCACCCAGCGTCTGAGGTTGACCATCACGTCGTGGTTCACGCTGCAGTTGACCTTGCCGCCGGTGTCGAGCCCGCCCTCGGCACAGATCTTGTCGACGGTCGCCGGGGTGGCGAGGCGGACCCGGAAGTCGGTGGGGCCACTGGACACCCGCTGGAACGCCGAGTGGCCGTCGGCCGTCCAGCCGCGCGGGTCGGCCAGGGTCCGCTCCACCTGCGCGGCGACGTCCTCGGGGGAGATCGTGATGCCCCTCTCCACCTCGACCCGGTAGCGCAGGGGCGTGCCCTTGCCGACCCGCCCGCTCCCGCCGGGCGCGGTGACGAAGGTCCCCGGACCGCTCTGGGGGAGGGGAGTCGTGGAGGGGCTGGGAGACGCGCTGGACTCTTCCGGTTCAGGTTCCGGTTCCGACTCCGGCGATGTGGTGGTCCTTTGAGGCACCGGACTCTCAACGGGTGCCAGAGCAGCGGACGTTCGTCCCGCGTCGGACGGCAGCCACGCCACCACCGCGCCACCGACGGCCGCGAAGACCGCCAACGCGGCCAGGCCGCCCATCAGTTGGCTCTTCACGCTCCGTTCGGAGCGCTTCCGGCGACGACGGCCGGCGGGGTTTCGTTTGTGCGCTGTCACGGTGGTTCACGATGTGATCGCCATGTGATCGGACCTGGCCCGGAAGATAACGAACCGATAACCCTCCTCGTGGTCATGGTCGTGTGGATACTGTGCGCATGTCACGTGTACTGCTGATCGAAGACGACCCCGCCGTGCGGGAGGGCGTGGCCCTGGCCCTGCGCCGCCAGAACCACGACGTCGCCGCCACCGCCACCGGCGAGGAGGGAATGGACCGGCTGCGGGCCTTCCGGCCGGACATCGTCGTCCTCGATCTGATGCTGCCCGGCATGACCGGCCTGGACGTGTGCCGGGGCATACGGGCCGTCGACCAGACCCTGCCGATCATCATGGCGACCGCACGGGGTGACGAAGTGGACATCGTGGTCGGCCTGGAGGCGGGCGCCGACGACTACGTCGTCAAACCCGTCCTGGCCCGGGTGCTCGACGCGCGCATACGCGCCGTCCTGCGCCGGGCGGCCGGAAGCACACCCCGCACCGAGGGCCTGCCGAAGATCGACACCTACGGCGACCTCGCCGTCGACCGGGCCGGACTGACCGTCGCGCTGGACGGCGAGCCGATCGCCCTCGCCCCCTCCGAGCTACGGCTCCTGCTCACCCTCTCCGCCTCGCCGGGCCAGGTGTTCAGCCGCCAGCAACTCCTGGAGGCGGTCTGGGAGCACGACTACCACGGCGACGCCCGCCTCGTGGACGCCTGCGTCAAACGACTGCGTACCAAGATGTCCGAGCCGCCCCGCGCACCCCGCTACATCCACACCGTGCGCGGTTTCGGCTACCGCTTCGCGGCGCCGTGAGAAAGCGCCGGCTGCGGGGCCTGCGAGCCCGTCTGGTGGTGGCCTTCGGGCTCGTCGCCGCCGTCGCGGCCATCTCGACCGGAGCCCTGACCTTCCGCGAGGCGCGCACCGGCATACTCCAGCAGAGCCAGGACGCCACCATCAGACAACTGCGGGCCCAGCTCAACCAGCACGCCGCCGAACTCGCCCTGCCACCCGACGAATCGGCGCTGCGCAAGTTCGCACAGGACATGGCGGCCACCGAGTCGCAGGGGAGCTGGCGGGTGCTGGTGACGTACGGGGACCTCAGCGCTCCCTCCGTCCCGGGCGACGCCTTCACCGAGGTCACGCCCGGCGTGCGCGAGGCCGTCGGCGCCAGCCGGGCCACCGTCTTCCAACGAGTGCGCGGCGACGGACGCACCTCCCTGGTCGTCGGCATGTCGATCCTCTTCGGCGCCCCGGACAGCGCCGCCACGGTCACCGGGGTCCACGTGTTCCTCGTCGTTCCGCAGACCACGGAACAGGCGTACGTCGACGCCCTGGTCACCGCTGTCGAACGGGCCATGGTGGTGGCCCTCGCGCTCGCTGTCGTGCTCGCGCTCCTCGCCGCCCGCGGGGTGCTGGTGCCGGTGCGCAAGCTGCGGCTCGCCACCCGCAGGATCGCCGAAGGGCGTCTGGACACCCGGCTCGCGGTCAACGGCTCCGACGAACTCGCCGACCTGTCCCACACGTTCAACGAGACGGCCGCCGCGCTGGAGACATCGGTGGCCGAACTGCGCGAGATGGAGGCGCGGGCCCGCCGCTTCGCGGCCGACGTCTCGCACGAACTGCGCACCCCGCTCGCCGCCATGTCCGCCGTCACCGACGTCCTCGACGAGGACGCCGCCCGGCTGGACCCGGACACGGCCACCGCGGTCAGACTCATCAGCGAAGAGACTCTCAAACTCGCCCGCCTCGTCGACGACTTGATGGAGATCTCCCGGTTCGACGCGGGCGCGGCGGTGCTGCACCTGGACGAGATCGACCTCGCCGAGTCGATCCGGCGCACCCTCGCCGCCCGCGGCTGGACGGACACGGTGGCAACCGATCTGCCGCCGCCGCACGCGGTACGCGGACGCGTCGACCCGCGCCGCCTCGACGTGGTCGTCGCCAACCTGGTCGGCAACGCGCTCAAGCACGGCGCCCGCCCGGTACAGGTGCGGCTGAGCGTCGGCGAGGCGGGGGCCGTCATCGAGGTACGGGACAGCGGCCCCGGCATCCCCCCCGAGGTCCTGCCCCATGTCTTCGAGCGGTTCTACAAGTCGGACACCGCCCGGATCCGCTCGGAGGGCAGCGGCCTCGGTCTGTCCATCACCGCCGAGAACGTCCGCATCCACGGCGGCACCGTCCGCGCGGCCAACCACCCGGCGGGCGGCGCCGTCTTCACCGTAGAACTTCCGCTGTGGCGGGACGAGTCGCCCGAGGAGAACCCGTCATGAAGGCCCTGCGCAGCGTCCCGCTGCTGACGCTCCTCGCGCTCACCTCCTGCGGGATCCCCGCGACCGGAGTGGTGGAGGCCGGCGGTCCCGCGAGCGGGACCCTCCCGATGACGCGGGTCTACTTCGTCGAGAACGGCGCACTCGTCGCGATGCCGCGCACGACCGAGCTGCCCGGTGATCCCGAGGCGGCGCTGCGACTGCTGATGGCCGGTCCGCTGGCCGGGGAGGGGCGCTCGGGGAGGCTCTCCAGCGAGGTACCGGGCGTGCCGACCGCCATGGCACTGCCACCCGCCACCGACGAGCCCGGGAACCCCGACCCGCCCTCGCCGGACACCCCGACGGTGACGGTGAAGGGCGACGCGATGACGATCCGGCTCCCCCCGGGCATGGACAGGTTGAGCGACACCGGGGTACGGCAGGTCGTCTGCACGGCCGCCGCCGCGTACCGCCTCACGCGTCCGTCCGATGCCACGGTCACCGCCGAAGTGACCGACGGCGGCAGATGGCAGGTCACGGCGTCGGACGAGGCCTGCCCCGACCGGTGAGGAGGCGGAAGGTCACCGGGGTACGGCAGGTCGTCTGCACGGCTGCCGCCGCGTACCGCCTCACGCGTCCGTCCGATGCCACGGTCACCGCTGAAGTGACCGACGGCGGCAGATGGCAGGTCACGGCGTCGGACGAGGCCTGCCCCGACCGGTGAGGAGGCGGAAGGTCACCGGGGTACGGCAGGTCGTCTGCACGGCTGCCGCCGCGTACCGCCTCACGCGTCCGTCCGATGCCACGGTCCCCGCTGAAGTGACCGACGGCGGCAGATGGCAGGTCACGGCGTCGGACGAGGGCTGCCCCGATCGGTGAGGAGGCGGAAGGTCACCGGGGTCCGGGCGGCTCCCGCAGGGTGCGTGCCGCCAGCAGCGTGACGTCGTCCTCCGAGTTGGCCGGGGCCAGCCGGTCCAGGACGGTGTTCAGGATGTCCGGCAGGGCGTTCCCGGCGGCGACGGGCGCGTGGGTGAGGGCGGCGAGGCCCGTGTCGATGTCCTCGCCGCGCCGCTCCACGAGCCCGTCGGTGTAGGCCAGCAGCAGGGTGCCCGGCGGCAGCGGGCAGTGCCGGCTCTCGTATCCGCCGAAGCCGGTGCCCAGGGGAGGCCCGACGGGGAGGTCCGCGAGTTCGGGGGCGGTGCCCGGCCGCACCACCAGGGGCGGGACATGGCCGGCGGTGGCCAGGACGGCGAGTTCGGCGCCTGGGTCCAGGAGGACCAGCACACATGTGGCGACGCGGTCCAGGTCGAGCGCGTCGGCGGTGCGGTCCGCCTCGGTGAGCAGCCGGTCGGGAGCGAGCCCCTGCAGGGCCAGCGCCCGGATCAGGGAGCGGTACTCACTCATGGCCGCGGCGGCCCGCACCCCGTGCCCCATGACGTCCCCGACCACGAGCAGGGTGCGCCCGGCGGGCAGCGCGACCGCGTCGAACCAGTCGCCGCCGACCTCGGCACCCCGCCCGGCGGGCAGATAGCGGCTGGCGATCTCCACGCCCGGCCCCGGTGTGTGCGGGGTGGCCAGGAAGGCGCGCTGCATCTCCAGCGCGGTCTCGTGCTCGTGGGTGTAGCGCAGGGCGTGGCCGATGCCCGTCGCGGCCCGCGCGGTCAGCAGTTCCAGAAGCTCGGCGTCGTCCGGCGTGAACTCGGGGGAGTCCGCCCTGCGGCCGACGATGACCGCCCCGACGGGCTCGCCGCCGACCATGAGCGGCAGGTAGGCCACGGAATGCAGCTCCAGAGCCCGGTAACGCTCGAGCCGCTGCCGGGTGGGGGCGAGCAGCCGCACGGTGTCGTCGTCGGGCCGGTTGAGCACCACGGGTCTGTGTCCGGCCAGCACCTGGGCCATCGACGAACTGGCCTGGTGGAAGATCACCTCGCCGCTCCTGGTCACGGGGGTGAACGGCTCGGGCGTGCCGGGTGCGGCGGCCACCGCCATGCGCCGCAGCCGCACCGGGACGGGGGTGGCCGGGGCCCTGCGGGTGCCCTCGGGGTCGAGCACGTCCACGGCGGCGTAGTCGGCGAACCGCGGCACCAGCAGGCCGGTCAGAGCCCGGCAGGCCTCGGCCGCGTCGAGCGTGCCGCCGACCCGGGCGGCGGTCTCCGCCAGCAGCTCCAGACGCTCCTGGGCCCGGGTGAGCGACTCGCGCTGCCGGATGCCGTCGGTGATCTCCATGACGACGGCGGCGACACCGAGGATCTCGCCGTCCTCACCCTCGAGCCGGTGGAAGGCGCCGAGCCACCAGCGCGGCACGTCCACCGTGTCGACGGGCGGCCGCCCGTCGAAGACGACCGTCTGCGGCCGTCCGGTACGGAGTACCTCGCGGGCCACCTCCGCCGAGGGCCCGGAACCGGGGATCACCTCCGGCATGGGACGGCCGAGGTGCTCCTCGACGGGCAGCCCGTTGAACTTGGCCAGGGTGTCGTTGAGGTACAGATAGCGCAGGTCCGCGTCCAGGACCGCGACGGCCGCCGGTGTCCCGTCCAGGAACCGGCGGGCCGTCCAGAACTCGTCAAGGACCCGCCCCGTCCCCGCCGCCCGGGCCGCCTCCGACAGCTCCCGCAACGTCTCCGAGGGGAGGAAGGGGGCGGAGGGCGCGGACAGACGGGGGTGGGTCATCTGGTGTGATTCCTCGAAGAGCCGGAGTCCGATTCGTCATACTTGCTGAGTATTGGACCACATTTCGAGATGGTGAAGCTATGAGCCGGGTCTCATCCGCCGCTCACCAGCTTCTCGAAGAAGAACTCGTGCTTGAGGAACGACGTCTCGTGCTCGGTCCCCGGATACGGCGGGACGAGCTGCGCCGCCTGGAAGAGCCGCCAGCCGTCCTGGAGGGCCGCGACGCCCGTCTCGTACGGCGGCTCGTCGCTGTCCCCGGTCGTGGGGCGGGTGGTGCCCGTGCCGTCGTAGCGGGCCCAGCCGACGACCCGCGAGTCGAGCGCGGAGGTGTCCAGGTACAGGACGAGAACCTGCTGGCGCAGGGTGGTCGAGAGGGTCACGCGTTGCTCCTCTGTGCGGCGGGCCGGTTGGCGATACGGGTGGCCCAGTACTCGATGTCGAACGCGGGATCGCCGGACAGGGCACGCCACAGCCTGACCCGGTTGAGGATCTCCAGCCGTCCGGTGGCCTGCTCGTACCAGGGGAAACCGCGCCCCAGTTCCTCCCGGACGGCAGGCGCGTCCAGGTCCGCCGTGTCCCACAGCCGCACCTGGGGCACCGTCGGGTTGAAGCGGATCTTGTACATGTGGCGGACGGTGTCGCTGTCGTTGCGCCGGCCGCCGTGCCAGATCCCGTGGTGCAGCAGCACGACCGTGCCGGCCGGGCAGGTCAGCCGGGTCTGGCCGCGCAGGTTCTGGTAGCGGCCGGTGTCGGTCTCGTTGGTGCGGCGCAGATGGCTGCCGGGGACGATGAGCGTGCCGCCCATCTCCGCGGTGACCTCCTGCGGGTAGTACATGAGCTGGACGTCGAACGCGTCGGACCGCAGATCGATGACGGCGTCGGCGTGCAACGGCTGGGCGCTGCCCTCGCGCGGCTCACGGATGTGCACGAAGTGGTGGTCCACGGTCGGATCCGGGCCCACCAGACTCTCCAACGCCCCCGCGACGGCGGGCAGTTCGACGAGTCGGCGGGCGAAGGAGCCGTCGGGGAACGCCTTCGGTACGGGTGTGCCGTACGGCACGGAGGGCAGCCCGGCGGCGAAGACACCGAGCGCCTCCTCGTTCATCTCCCGGGGCACGATGCCGTCCAGGCGCAGGAAACCGTGGGCCACGAACCGCGCCACCTGGGCGGAGCTCAGCAGCTGTCGTGTGGTTGGCATACGGCAACCGTAGGAACAGTCACCCGGGAAGTAGTGGGCTGTAATCGGCGACCACTGGTAGTTTTCCACCATGACCCGGCACGTCGACCTCAGCCTCGACCTGCCGCCCCACGTGGAGAACGCGGGCGTCGGCGTGCACGGCTCCGCGGGCCCGCACGACGTGTTCCGGCTCCCACGGCTGTGGCAGCTCCATCTCTACGGCTACTCCGGCACCCTCGAGCTGGGCGGCTCCCGGCACCCGATCCGCCCGGGACACGTGAGCCTCGTCCCGCCCGACACCGAGGTGCACTTCCACTACGACGCCACGCGCTGCGAGCACCTGTACGCCCACTTCCGGCTGCCGGGCGACGGAGAGCGGCGCCGGGTCCCGGTGATGCAGGACGCCGGTGCGGACGCGGCGGTGCTGACCGGACTGCTGCGGCAGACGGTCGCCGCCGGCACGCAGTCCTCGATCCGGGCCTCCGCCGAACTGTGGACGGTGCTGTGGCGCACGACCGGCCTGGCCGGCGCCGGCGAGGACCGGGCCCGGCACCCCGCGCTGCGGACGGCGATCTCCCACATCGAGGAGCATCTGGCCGGACCCCTGAGCGTCCCCGGCATCGCCCGCGCCGCCGGGGTCTCGCACACCCATCTGACCCGGCTGTTCCGCGAGGACACCGGACACACGGTCGTCGCCTACATCCGGCGCCGTCGCACGGAACGCGCCCGGCACCTGCTCATCGCCTCCACGCTGGCCATCCCGGCGATCGCGGCGACCGTCGGCATCCCCGACCTGCAGGCCTTCAACAAGGCCTGCCGCAAGGAGCTGGGCGCGTCGCCGCGGGCCGTGCGGGAGGGGTACGGACAGAGCGTGGCTCAGGCCGGAGCCGTACGCCGGGTGCCCCAGCGCCGGGTCCGGTAACTGCCGACCGCGCCACAGACGACGTAGAGGACGAACGAGATCGTCGTGACGTACGGGCTGATCGGGATGCTGCTGCCCAGGGCCAGCAGGATGCCGCCCTCGATCGACGCCATGGCGAAGACCACGCTGAGCAGGGGCAGCAGGACCGGCGACGCGGTGACGCGGGCGGCGGCCGCGGCCGGGGTGATCAGCAGGGAGAGCACCAGCAGGGCGCCCACCACCTGCACGGACAGGGCGACTGCCAGGCCGAGCACGATCATGAAGGCGAGGGAGAGCCCGCGCACCGGGACCCCGCGGGCCTCGGCAACGTCGGGGTCGGCGCTGGCGAAGGTGAGCGGGCGCCACATCACCGCGAGGGCGATCAGGACCACCGCGGAGGTGGCGAGCAGCCAGGTCGTCTGCGGGGTGTCCACGGCGACGATCTGTCCGGTGAGCAGGCCGAACTTGTTCGCCGCGCGCCCCTTGTAGAGGGCGAGGAAGAGCACCCCGAGACCCAGTCCGAACGGCATCAGGATGCCGATCACCGAGTTGCGGTCACGCGCGCGCGTGCCGAGCAGGCCGATCGCGCCGGCCGCCAGGAGGGATCCGATGATCGAGCCCGCCACGATGTTCATGCCCAGCAGAAGGGCTCCGGAGGCGCCGGCGAAGGACAGTTCGCTGATGCCGTGCACCGCGAAGGGCAGGTCGCGCATCGCGACGAACACTCCGGCCAGGCCGCCGACCAGGCCCAGGGCCGCGCCGGCGATGAGCGAGTTGCGGACCAGGACGAGGAGTTCGCCGTAGTTGTCGAAGTCGAACATCTGGTGCCAGACGCTCATGGGTGGACCTCCTCCGGCACGTGGTGCGCAGGGTCGTCGAGGGCGCCGACCACCACGACCCGGCCGTGCACACGGACGACGTCGACCCGGGTGCCGTACAGCCGGGACAGGGACGCGGAGGTGAGGACCTCGTCGGGGGTGCCGACACGGTGGCCGCCCGGCGCCAGGTACAGCACCCGGTCCACCAGACCGAGCACCGGGTTGATCTCGTGGGTCACGAACACCACCGTCGTGCCGTGGGAACGGCGGCGGGCGTCCACCAACTCGGTGACGGCGCGCTGGTGGTGGAGGTCGAGGGAGAGCAACGGCTCGTCGCACAGCAGGATGCGGGGATCGGTCGCGAGGGCCTGTCCGATCCGGACGCGTTGACGCTCGCCGCCGGACAGCAGTCCGAGCGGGACGTCGGCGTACGCCGAGGCACCCACCGAGGCGAGGATCTCCTCAACTCGCTTGCGTACGGCGGCTGTTCGCAGGCGCGGCCCGAAGCGGTGGCCGTCGATGCCGAAGCGGACGAGGTCACGGGCGCGGAGCATCGCCTGCGGGGCCAGGGCCGCCTGCTGGGGGACGTAACCGATGTGCCGGGCGGCTTCGCGGGGAGAGCGGCCGAGAACCGTCAACTCCCCTGCGGACAGCGGCTGCCGGCCGAGCAGGGCCCGGACGAAGCTGGTCTTGCCCGCTCCGTTCGGGCCCAGCACGGCGAGGAACTCCCCTGGGCGTACGTCGAGTTCGAGGTCGCTCCAGACCGTGCGCGGACCGTAGGCGAGACCGGCCCCGCGCAGGCTGATGACCGCGCTCACTTGGCCAGTGCGTTCGCGAGCGCGTCGACGTTGCCGGTCATCCAGGCGAGGTAGTCCTTGCCGCTGGGCAGGGTCTCCGTCACCGGGACCACGGGGATGCCGGCCGCCTTGGCCGCCTGCTCGGACTTCTCGGTCTGCGGGCCCGAGGTCTGCGCGTTGTAGACCAGTGCCTCGACCTGCTTGCCGGTGAACAGGGCGAGGGTCTCCTGGAGGACCTTGGGGGAGACGTCGTCGCCCTCCTCGATGGCCTCGCTGAACTCCGTGGGCGTCTTGTCGACCAGCCCGCTCGCCCCGGTCATGTACAGCGGCACGGGCTCGGTGATGGCGATCGCCTCGCCGCCGTGCTCCTTCTTGATCTGTGCCTCCTTGGCCTCCAGCGGCAACAGGTCGGCCTTGAAGGCGTCGGCGTTCTTCGTGTACGTCGTGGCGTTCGCGGGATCGGCCTTGCCCAGGGCGGCCGCGATGCGGTCGGCGATCTTCGCGACCGTGGGGAAGTCGTACCAGACGTGCTCGTTGAGCTCGCCGCCCTGGGGAGCGGTCCGGCCGGAGACCTGGACCGCGTTGATGACCTCGGCGGAGGAGTTGCCGGCGCTCTTGAGCATCCGGTCCACGAAGTCGTCATAGCCGCCGCCGTTCTCGACGACGACCTTCGCCTTCGACAGGGCCAGCTGGTTCTGGGTGCTGGCCTCGTAGGAGTGCGGGTCCTGGTCGGGGTCGCTGATGACCGAGGTGACGGAGACCTTGTCGGCGCCTATGCGCGAGACGATGTCGCCGTACACGTTGGTGGAGGCGACGACGGCGACCTTGGACGAGGCGGCCGGGGCCGCGGAGGCGCTCCCGTCGCTCCCGGAGTCCGAGGAACTGCCGCAGCCTGCCAGCAGGGTGACGGAGGCGCCGACGAGCAGCACCAAGCGGCGGGATGACGGGGACGTGGGCATGGATCCTCCAAGTGCGGTTCTGACTGCCCCCTCACGCTAGATGGAAATGATTGTCGTAAACAGGTCAGGTGGTCGCTATGTGAAAACCGTTGCCAATAATTGACTCAGCCCTGGCCGGGGGCCGTCCGCCGGCCCGAGGACGCGCTGCGGGCCCGGTGGCGGCGGACCGCGTCCCGGTTGGCGCAGCGCTGGGAGCAGTACCGCTGCCGGCCGGTGCGGGAGGTGTCGGCGAAGATCGTGGCGCACTCCGTCACCTCGCAGCGCCGCAGGCGGTGCATGCCGCGTCCCGCCAGGTGCAGGGCGGTGCCGACGGAGATCAGGGAGTACAGCACGTCGCCGAGCGACTGGCCCTCGTCGCGGTAGTGCAGATGCCAGCCGGTGCCCACGTGGTTGGTCATCCGCGGATACGCGGCGGCCGTCGCCAGCATGCGGTTGAGCAGCCCGGCGCGCTCCTCCTCGTCCGTGGCGTCGACGACCTTCTCCCATGCGTCCAGCACCTCCCCGGTGCGGACCAGATCCCTCGGGGTGACCGGGCCGTCCAGCACCACCCCGGCGGCGAGGCAGCGGTCCGCGAGCTCCGTGACGTCGGCCGGACGCCGGTTGGCCAGATCCGCGGCCAACTTCACGGGGTCCTCGCCGTAAGGGTTGAGATGCACAAGGGCATTACACCAGTGTGGTCGGTATGGGACAAGGCACCGGAAGCTCGACGGCCGTACGGCGGGCGGTGGAGTACGACCTCGTGGAGCTCGTACGTCTGCAGGCCCTGCGATCCGGGGATCTCGACGGCAACGCGCTGGACTCACTGGCCGTGGCGCTGTGGGAGCAGCTCACCGCGGACGACGTGCGCGTCCTGGTGGTGGACGCCGAGGACGAGGGGCTCGCCGCCTGTGGCATCGGCGCCATCGACCGGCGCCCGCCCCGACCGGGCGTGCCCGGCGGCTGGACCGGGCACGTCATCGCAGTCGTCACCGATCCGGACCACCGGCGGCACGGCCACAGCCGTACGGTCATCGGCGGCCTGCTCGCCTGGTTCCGGGACCACGGCGTCTCCCGGGTGGAACTGCGCGCTCCCGTCGAGCACGCGCCCCTTCACCGTGCCGTCATTCCTTCCCGGTGAGCAGGCGCCGCGGGTTGGCGATACGGAAGGCGTAGGCCGCCGCTCCGCCGAGCCCGTGGCCGGGGTGCTGCGGCGGCTCCGCGTACGGCCGGTCCGAACCCTGGACCACGGCGTCCACGCCCAGCGCACGCACGACGGACTCGACGGCACGCGGCCCGTACGAGGACGTCTCGACGAAGACCAGCGGGTCGTGGGCTGTCCCGCCGCCCCCGCGCGCGGCGAACCGCTCCCCGTGCAGCGGGGCGAGCCCGGCAAGCAGTGCGAAGCAGACGCGGAGCCGGGGATGGCGGGGACGGCCGTATGCGCGGAAGGCGAACCAGGCGGCGTGCATCTGCTGGACGTAGGGGACCATCGCGGGCCACCACCCGGGCCCCGCGGAGCCACCGGCCGCGGGCCCCGGGTGCACGAACAGCGGGAGATCGCGCTCTTCGAGCAGCTCGAGCAAAGGGGCGCACCGGGCGTAACCGGCCGCGTCCGCAAGGGCGTCGGCGGGCAGCTGGAGGCCGGCGAACCCCTGGTCGAGGCAGTCCGCCGTCGCCTTGGCGTCGATGTCCCGCACACAGGCGGCGGCCCACGCCCCGAACGGCGCGGGGAGCGCGGCCGCACCCTCGTGATAGGCGTCCAGCAGCGGCCGTGCCTCGGCCGCGGGCAGCCACTCCACGCCGATCGGCGCCGAGAGGGAGACGAGGGCGAGGCCGAGGCCGTCGGTGGTGGCGAGCTCCGCGCGTCGGGCCGCGTCGTGGTCGGCGGGCGGGAGGCCGTAGGGCGGCTCACCGTCCAGATAGAGCGTCCAGCCGTCCAGATACGGCGGCTCGCGGCGCGCCCTCAAGGCCGCCACCAGCGACGGGCTCCACAGATGCTGGTGTACGTCGACATTGGTCATGTCGTTCCTCCCACCCAGGCCCGCGAGGTACTCCGGACTCCCCGACCCCCATGATCTCGTGGCCGACCACCCCCGCGTCCACCCCGCGGCGACTGTGAGGCCAGAAGGCCCGCTCGGAGCTTCGTGGCTCACCCGGCTCCGGATGCCGAGCCGATCTCCACCACGCGGGCCCAGGCGGGCGGTGAGTCCGGCATGTACTCGGGGTCGTTCTCGCGTCGCGCGCGGCTCCTCCCCGGACGGGGGAACAGACCGATGACGGTACGGCATGCGGGCCGCGCGCTCGGCCAGGGTGTCTGCCCGTCGGTCAGGGCGACGACGACGTCCGGACGGGGCCGCGAGCGCAGCGCCTTCTCGAAACCCGTGCGCAGATCCGTACCCCCGCCGCCGACCAGGGGAATGCCCTCGGCCCGGCACAACGGACGCACGATCCCGGCCGCCGCGTCGCACGACAGCACGGTGACCAGATCACGTCGGCCGCCCACGGCGTGGGAGATCGCGGCGACCTCCAAGAGTGCGCTGCCCAGCTCGCCGTCGCTGACCGAGCCCGAGGTGTCGATGATCACGCAGACCCGCGGCGGCCGGCGTCGCAGGCTCGGCAGCACCGCGCCGGGCACCCCAGCCGAGCGCCTCGACGGACGGCCGTAGCTGTAGTCGTCGCCCGCGCCGGAGCCGGAGACCGCGGACCGAAGCGCTGCGCCCAGCAGGTCCCGCCAGGGCTGCGGCGGATGGAACGCGTCCTCCGCCCACCGCCGCCAGCCCTGCGGGGTGTCCCCCGGATGCGCCTTGATGCCCTGCGCCACCCGGAAGCGCACCGCGTCCCGTTCCTGCTCGCTGAGGCCGTCCGCCCCTTCGGAGCCCAGGTCCCACTCGCGTTCCAGGCCGTCGGCACCGCTGCCGCAGTCCAGCCAGGACAGGTCGAGGGTGAGCGGCCCGAAGCTGATCTGGCTCAGGTACTCCTCCATGAGCTGTCCCACGGGCAGCCTCAACCGCCCAGGCCGGACGGCGCCTTTGGGTGCGACCAGTCCGTCGCCGTACACGTCGTCGTTGATCTCGCAGTCCGCGGCGATGTTCATCCGCAGCCGGTCCCCGATACCGGTCAGCCCGCGCTCACGGGCCACCCGGTCCCCGCGCCCGTGGTGGTCGCGCAGCAGATGGGACACCTCGTGCACCCACACGCCCGCCAGCTCCTCCACCGGCATGCGGTCCACGAACGCCGGTGAGACATAGCACCGCCAGTGCCGGTCGACGGCCATCGTCGGCACCTGCTTCGACTCGACCGTGTGCAGCGCGAACAGCGCGGTGGCCAGATAGGGGCGGGCCCTGGCGGCATGCAGACGGGCGGCGAAGAGCTTGTCGCGGTCCAGACGGCCCCCTTTCTCAGGGGTGTTCGTGCTCATCGGCGGGCCTTGGAGGCGACGGCCGCCCGGTCCGCCCGCCGTGACAGCGCCACCGCCCCGGCGAGCCTCTCGATCGCCGCCGGCACGTCCCAGTCCTGCTGCCGGAGCGAGGCGAGCGTGGTCGCGGGCACGACCACCAGGTCCGGGGCCCCGGTCTCCAGCGCCCGCACCAGCACCGCCCACGCGGAATCCCAGCGGGCCCGGTCCGGACGTGCCCGCACGGCCGCCACCACACCGTCGAGCACGGCCTGCCGCAGGTCTCCCCGCTCGGGCAGGACGGCCCCCGCGGGATCGGCGAGCACGTCCTCCGGGTCAGGGAGGTCCAGCCGGTCCAGGCTCGCCAGCAGTTCCAGCCCCGGGCCGTCGCCCACCGTGCCCCGGACCAGCGAGGAGAGCACGTCCCGCGCGGAACCGGCCGCGGTCGCGAAGGCGACCAGGGACAGGGCCATGTCCCAGCTCCGTGGCGACGGCCAGGGACCGCCCCGCCCGGTCTCATTGGTGGGTAGCCGGTGCACGAGCGTGGGCCGCGCGGCGAGCAGCCCGCACACCGCGCGGCGGGCGAAGTCCACGGCCTCCGGCAGCTTGCGCGGGTCGAGCCGTGGCAGGGTGGCCCGCGGCCAGGTCCCGCCGAGTCCGCGTACGACGGTCTCGTGGTCGTGGGTCCACTGGAGATGGACGAACCGGTTGGCCAGCGGCGGGCTCAGCTCCCAGCCGTCGGCCGCCGAGGACCTGGGGTTGGCGGCGGCCACGATCCGCACGCCGGGCGGCAGTCGCAGTGCGCCGATCCGCCGCTCCAGGACGAGCCGGAGCAGCGCGGCCTGGACGGCGGGCGGCGCGGTGGACAGCTCGTCCAGGAACAGCAGCCCCCGGCCGGCCCGCACCAGCCGTACCGCCCAGTCCGGCGGGGCCATCGGCACGCCCTGGGTGGCGGGATCGTCCCCGACCACGGGCAGCCCCGAGAAGTCGGACGGCTCGTGCACGCTGGCGATCACCGTGGTCAGCGGCAGGTCCAGGGCGGCGGCGAGCTGGGTCAGGGCCGCGGTCTTGCCGATGCCCGGCTCACCCCACAGCAGTACGGGCAGATCGGCGGCCACGGCCAGGGTGAGGGCCTCCAGCTGGGAGTCGGGGCGCGGTTCGGTGGTGGAGTCGCGCAGAAGGGCCAACAGGTCGGCGGCGACGTCGAGTTGGGAGACAGGGGCAGGGGCGGTCATGGGCATGAGTGATCACCTGTGGGCTAGGAGTGGGGCAAGGGGAGGGGACGGTGTGTGTCCCCGATGGAGGACTCAGGTCGCGTGACGCGGATGGGTACGCCGGTTCCGGGGGTCGCGACCGCTCGGACGCGGTCGGAACCAGGTGGGCCCGGGTCCCGTCAGGCCGGCCCTGAACAGGCCGTAGGTGATGCGCCGTTGCGCGGCCGCCTCCAGTTCGTCCCGGAGGGGTCCGGTGCGCAGCAGCGCCTCGGGGCCGAGCAGTCCTTCCACGACGGCCAGGGCGCCGGCGGTGTCGCCGTGCACGAGACGTTCGCGGACGCCGGCCAGGCAGTGCGGACGGCGGTGTGCCTCGTCGATCGCCTGGAGGCAGGGGAGCGGGGTGCCGGTCAGCGCGACCAGCAGCTCCTCCCGCCGGATCTCGTCCGGGTCGTGGTCCAGCGGGGCCAGCACCCCGTCGACCAGGCCGATCCGGTGCCGGGCTCCCCGGCACTCCACGAGACGCGGTCGTCCTGGCCGGTCCGGGGTGCGGGGTGGTCCGGTGGCCGCCCGGTCCGGTGCCAACGCGGCGGCGACCAGGGGGTGCAGCCGTTCCGCCTCGATCGCGCCGACGCGCAGCAGTTGGAGGTCGGGCAGCACCCAGGTCGCCGCGTCCGGCAGGACGGGGAGCGCGGAGACGGTACCGGCCGGGGGAGTCGGCACGGGACGTATCAGGTCGTCGTCCGCGGCGAGCTCCAGCACCAGCCGCTGCCGCCCACCGAGCCGCACCAGCAGGACTCCGCCGGTCCGCCCTTCGGCCGCGAGCAGTATCCGCGCCTCGGCCGCCCACCGGTCGACGGCACAAGCGGGTGGCAGGATCAACTCCGGTCCGCGAAGGGAACGTTGACGGAACCCGGCCCGTATCGAGCCCTCACCGGACCCCGACCGCGCCCCCAACTCCCCGCCCCTGCCCGCATCCCACAGATGCCGGTGCAGATCCAGCCGGAACCGTCGGTTGGGACGCGGGTGCGGATGCCCTGCGGCGTCGGTCGTGGACCGGGACCACAGGGCGAGGCTGATGCGCTGTCCGGCGTCAGCCCAGGCCGGCGCGGTCCGGGCCACGAGATGCACAGGGCCCTCGGGTGCGTCGTACCGCGCCAGTGTCAGGGTCACCCCGGGCCGCAGCAGCCCGTCCGGGGCGATCCTCGGCATGTGCCAGCGCAGCAGGTCGGGAGCGAGGGCGCGGAGATCGGAGCGGACCCGGGACGCCAGCTCGCGGCCGTGATCGCGTGCCACGGCGCGGAGGTTGAGATCGACGTCGAAGCCCGCGGCGGCACACGCCCCCGCCCAGTCCCCGGCGAGGCGACGGGCGGTCGCGGTCTCGATCATGGAGGCCGGCACGGCGAACTCGCGCACGCGCGGCCAGAAGGATGTACGGATGTCCTCGTTCGCGGTCGACGTGAGCATCAGCGCTCACCTTGCGCGGACGGGACCCCCAATCGTTCAGGAGTGTGAGTCGTCATCGTGGAGCAGCGTAAGGGCCACCCACGCCCCTCTGCCACGTATTTTCCGCGGGGTTAGCCTGGAGCGTGATCGGATTCCCGCTCGGCGCCACCACCACGCTGGCCGAACTCGCCAGTGATCCGCATTCGCGGCTGGCCCGACTGCGTGCGCATGAACCGGTGTCCTGGCTGCCCGAACTGAACGGCTGGCTGGTGACCCGGCGGGATCTCGCGCTCGACGTGATGCGGGACGCCGAGACCTTCACCGTGGACGACCCCCGCTTCTCGACCTCCCGGGTCGTCGGCCCGAGCATGCTCTCCCTGGACGGCGACGCACACGCCCGCCACCGCGAGCCGTTCACCGCGCCCTTCCGCCCGCGTGAAGTGCGGGACGGCTTCGCCGAGTTCATCGAGCGGGAGACCGACCGTCTCGTCACCGCACTCGAACCGGCGGGCGCCGGCGAACTGCGCCGCACCTTCGCAGGCCCGCTCGCTGTCGCCGTCGTCACCGAGGCCCTCGGGCTGGTCGGCGCCGGTACGGACACGGTGCTCTCCTGGTACGACGCCATCGTGCGGACGGTCTCGGACATCACGGCGGGCCGTACGGCAGGGCCTGCGGGCCCGGAGGCGTACGCCGAGCTTCGGACAGCGGTCGAGGCGACGGTCGCGGAACGGGGCACCACCTCGCTCCTGACCTCCGCCGCGGACCGGTTGACGCTGCCGGAAGTGGCCTCCAACGCCGCGGTGCTGATGTTCGGAGGCATAGAGACCACCGAGGCGATGATCACCAACGCACTGCTGCATCTCCTCCGGCATCCGGATCAACTCGCCTTGGTGAAGGCCGACTCCGCCCTGCTGGACGGCGCGATCGAGGAGTCCCTGCGTCTCGAACCCGGCGCGGCCGTCGTCGACCGCTACGCCACCCGGGACATCACCCTCGGCCCGGCCCCGATCCACAAGGGGGACCTCGTCACCGTCTCCCTGACGGGTGCCAACCGGGACCCCGCCGTCTTCCCCGACCCCGACCGCTTCGACGTCCGCCGCGCGAACGCCCGCCTCCAGCTGGCCTTCGCCCACGGCCCCCACTACTGCCTCGCCGCCCACCTGGCCCGTCTGGAGACCCGCATCGCCCTACGGCACCTGCTCGACCGTCTCCCCGCTCTCCGCCTCGACCCGGACCGCCCCACCGCCCCGTACGGCCTGGTCTTCCGCAAGCCGCCCACCCTGCACGTGCTCTGGGGATGACCTACGGCGCGGTGACCGCTCAGCCGGCCTGCCTCACCTCCAGGGACAGGTCGTTGTCGACCGTGTAGTACGGCCGCACGACGATTCCCCCGGCCCTGGCGCCCGGGTAGACGAAGACATGCTTGCGGTCCGCCACGTCGTCCAGAAGCCGGGCGAGCCGGATCATCGGGGCTCCGGGAGCGGGCCGTACGAACAGGTCCCAGATGCCGATGTCCAGGGTCTCGTCGGCGACCGTGAACGAGAAGTTCCGGCCGTCCTCCGCTACCAGTGGCTCGAGCGTGCGCACGGTCTCTCCGTCCCGGCGCAGCCGCAACCGCACCTCGGCACCGGCCGGCAGCGAGGCACCGTGCAGCCGGGCCGAGAACGTCAGTGCCCCGCCCGTGACGTCCACGCGGTCGGCCTCCGCGTGCGCGGGCCGCAACCAGGTCCGCACCGCGAGGAAGCCGTCCTTGGTGACATAGGGGACCCGGACGGCCAGCGGCGCGCGCCGGTCCCGCAGGTGTCCGTCGACCAGGACCCGCAGGTCACGCGGGCCCGGACGCAGCCGTGTGCGCTCGGTCCCGTCCAGCAGATACACGTCCCAACGGCCCTCCGCGAGCACGGGATCGGCGCCGAGCACGGCACGCGCGCGCCCCTCGTCGGCCGGCTTCAGGTCGAGGACGTGCAGGGTCTCCTCGGGCAGCCCCTTCTTCGGACGCAGCCGCAGCAGCAACCCCTCTCGGTGGACCGACGGCAGCTCGAAGGTGATCCGGCCCTCCGCGTCGACCGCGCATCCGGCGCGTGGCGTGGTCATGACCGCCCCTTCCGTACGAGGCGCAACGCGCCGCTCGCCGCGATCAGCGCGGTGTCCCTGGCGGCGGAGCCCCGAGCGGTCAGAGTTCCGCCCTGGCGCTCCCGCACGACAGGCCGTCCCGCCCGCCGCGCCGAGACCGCCTCGGTGATGAGCCGCTCGGCCTGCTCGACCACGGGTCCGGGAGCGAACCGCCGCGCGTTCTCCAGGGCCGCCCGGCCCATACGGCGGCGCAGCTCGTCGTCGCCGACCAGCTCCAGCAGGGCCGCGGCCATGGCGTCCCGGTCCCCGACCGGCACCAACCGCCCGTCGACCCCGTCCGCGATGATCTCGGCGGGGCCGTGCGGGCAGTCGGTGCTCACCACGGGCAACCCGCACCGCATCGCCTCGACGATGGTCATGCCGAAGGGTTCGAAGTCGGAGGCGGCCGCCCCGATCGAGCCCTTGACCCACTCCGCCTCCATGGGAGCCGCGGCGCCCATCAGGAAGACGTTGTTCCACAGACCGAGGTCGGTGATGAGCTGCCGCAGCCGGTCGTGTTCGTCCCCCTTGCCGTAGATGCGCAGCTGCCAGTCCGGATGCTGGGCGGCGACCGCGGCGAAGGCCTCGACCAGAAGGTCGTACCGCTTCACCGGGACCAGCCGACCGGCCGCGACGACCACCTTCGCCGAACCGTCGGCCGCGGGCAGTACGGGATCCGGCACGCTGTTCGGAAGTGCCTCGACCCGGACGCCGGGCAGCCGCATCCGGCGCCGGTAGGCGCCCGCGTCCGCCTCGGTCACCGTGGTGAGCACGTCGAGCCCCCGGTAGGCCCGCCGCAGCGCGGTGCGCAGCCGGGGCGAGTGGTTGTCCAGGGTGAGGTGCTCCTGTCCGATCCGGGCGACATGGGGTGGCGCCTGACCCGCGAGATGCACGTTGAGCCCCGGCCGGGTGCCGATCACCGCGTCCGCGTCGATGGCGGCGAGGGCCTCGGATATGCGCTGGTCGGTCAACTCGCTGTACTGCCCGTACCGGTACTCGGAGCGCGGGAACACCCGCGCCGGTCTCAGATGTAAAGGGTGCTCCTTCTCCTCTCTGAGATCGACCAGCGGCCGCAGCGAAACCCTCGGATCCAGCACGAAGTTGGGCAGCTCCCGGTGCCGCAGCACGGAGACGATCTCCACCTCGTGCCGTTCGGCCAGGGCCTGGGCCAGATTGAAGGTGGTGGTGATGGTGCCTCCGATCCCGTAGGCGTTGTGCAGCAGGAAAGAGATCTTCATGCTGGGCTAGACCACTCGACATTGCCTGCGGTTGACCCTCGTTACCCTTTCGTGGTGTCCTCGCCGCCTGGACGTCACGCCGTGTACTGGTATGTGGGATAAGTGAGGTAGCCGTTGTCGCCGCCCTGGAAGTAGGTGGCCTCGTCGGCGGGGGCGATCGGCAGATCGGTGCGCAGCCGCTCGACCAGGTCCGGGTTGGCGATGAACGCACGGCCGAAGCTGATGAGATCGGCGCCGAGACCGAGCCAGTGGTCGGCCTCGGAGCGGCCGGCCTGCTTGGCGCCCAGCGGCAGCACCGGGTTCATGACGAGGGCGCCGGGCCAGACCTGCCGCAGGGTCAGGAGCGTCTCCTCGGGGGCGGTGGCCTCCAGATGGACGTAGGCCAGTCCGAGACCGGACAGCTCGGTCAGCAGCGCGGTGTACAGCTCCACGACCTCGGTCTCCTCGACTCCCCAGAAAGTCCCGCCAGGTGAGAGACGGATCCCGGTCCGCTCCGCACCCACGGCGTCGACGGTCGCGGCCGCCGCCTCGACGGCGAACCGGATCCTGTTGGTCACCGAGCCGCCGTAACGGTCCGTGCGCAGATTGGCGTTCGTGGAGAGGAACTGGGAGATCAAGTAGCCGTTGGCGCCGTGCAGTTCCACCCCGTCGAACCCGGCGTCGACGGCGCGGCGCGCAGCCCCGGCGTACGACTCGGCATGCTCGGGCACCTCCTCCGTGCCGAGAGCGCGCGGAACCGGCGCGGGCTGCGGTCCTGTGGGCGTGAACACCTCGCCGGTGGCCGGGACTTCGGAGGGCCCGACGGGCCGCAGGCCGTTGGTGTCCGGGTGCGAGACGCGGCCGCCGTGCATGATCTGGGCGAAGATCCGGCCCCCGTTGGTGTGCACGGCCTCGGTCACCGGGCGCCAGGAGGCCACCTGTTCGTCGGTGTGCAGCCCCGGCGTGCCCGGATTGGACTGCCCGATGAGGCTCGGCTGCACCCCTTCGGTGACGATCAGGCCCGCCGTGGCGCGCTGGGCGTAGTAGCGCGCCATCGACGGCGTCGCCAGACCGCCCTCGGCGGCCCGCACCCGTGACATCGGGGCCATGACCACGCGGTTGGGCAGCCGCAGTCCGCCGAGCCGGAAGCCGGTGAAAAGGGTCGTCACGTCATGTCTCCTTCGTGATCCGTCGCGCCCGAATCCCGGGCACGCAGGTACGCTAAAACCTGACGTCGACGTGAGGGTCAAGTCCATGAGGGAGGAACGCGTGCGCATCGGGGAAGTGGCCGCACGGGCCGGGGTCAGCGTCCGGGCCCTGCGCTACTACGAGGAGCAGGGCCTGCTCACCAGCACGCGCAGCGCGAGCGGGCAGCGGCACTACACACCGCACGCGGTCGAGCGCGTGGGCTTCCTGCAGCGGATGTACGCCGCCGGTCTGTCCAGCCGTACGATCGCCGAACTCCTGCCGTGCGTCGACTCGCCCAGCGAGGAGACGTCCGACGCCGCCCTGGAGCGGATGGCCGAGGAACGCGACCGGCTCTCCGACCACATCGAGGAGCTGATCCGGACCCGGGACGCCCTGGACGGGCTGATGGCCACGAACCGGGCTCACCGCGAGACCCTGCGGACGGCGTGACAGGCTGAGATCACCTGGAACCGGTCGGACCGAGGAGCCCCACGTGACGTACGACATCGCCGCACTCCGCTCCCACTTCCCGGCCCTGGCCGCCGGTATCGCCCACTTCGACGGCCCCGGCGGCACCCAGACCCCCGAGCCCGTCATCCGGGCCATCGCCGACGCCCTGGCGCAGCCCCTGTCGAACCGGGGGCAGGTGACGCTGGGGGAGCGCAACGCCGAGGCCCTCGTCACCGGGGCCCGCCGGGCGATGGCCGACCTGCTCGGGACGAGTCCCTCGGGGATCGTCTTCGGCCGCAGCGCCACCCAACTCACCTACGACGTCGCACGCACCCTCGCCAAGACCTGGTCACCGGGTGACGAGGTGATCGTCACCCGCCTCGACCACGACGCCAACATCCGCCCCTGGATCCAGTCGGGAGCCACCGTACGGTGGGCCGAATTCGACCCGGAGACAGGCGAGTTGACGGTCGACGCCATCCGGGCCGTCCTGTCCGAGCGGACCCGGCTCGTCGCCGTCACCGCGGCCTCCAACCTGATCGGCACCCGCCCCGACATCCCCGCGATCGCCCGGGCGGCACACGAGGTCGGCGCACTCGTCCACGTCGACGGTGTCCACCACGCGGCCCACACCCTGGTCGATCTCGAAGCGCTCGGCGCGGACTTCTTCACCTGCTCCCCGTACAAGTTCCTCGGCCCGCACCACGGAGTCCTCGCCGCCCGCCCGGAGTTGCTGGAGACCCTGCACCCGGACAAGCTCCTGCCCTCCACCGACGCCGTCCCGGAGCGCTTCGAACTGGGCACGCTGCCCTACGAGTTCCTCGCCGGCACGACAGCCGCGGTCGACTTCCTCGCCGAGCGGCTGGACCCGGCGGCCACCGGCACCCGGCGGGAGCGGCTCGCCGCCGGGTTCGCCGCGCTCGAAGCCCACGAACGGGTCCTGCGCGCCCGGATCGACGAGGGCCTCGCCGCGCTCGACGGCGTCACCGTCCACTCCAGGGCCGCCGACCGCACCCCGACCGTCCTGCTGACCTTCGAGGAGCACAGCACGGCCGACGCGTACGGCTTCCTCGCCGAACGCGGCGTCCAGGCCCCGGCGGGCTCCTTCTACGCCATCGAGGCCTCCCGCCACCTCGGCCTCGGCGACACCGGCGGCCTGCGCGTCGGCCTCGCCCCCTACAACGACGCACAGGACGTCGACCGGCTCCTGACGGGACTGACCGACTTCCTCAAGAGGTGAAGGAGACACGCTCATGACCACCTTCCCCACCGCACGAGACGTACGGACCACACCGGAAGGACTGCTGTGGGAGCCCAGCGAACGCTGGGTGCGCGGCCGCAAGGGAGACATCACCGTCGTCGACAGCCGGCACCCCGTCCTCGTCTGGGAACCGGACGTCCCCGTACCGCTGTACGCCTTCCCGCGCGCCGACGTCCGCGAGGACCTGCTCCGGCCCGCGAAGAACCCGGCCACCGGCACCCACACCGGTTCGCGGATCTTCTACGACCTCGAGGCCGACGGCGAACTCGTCGAGAACGCCGCCTGGACCTTCCCGGCCGCCGACCTGGCCGACCACATCGCCTTCGCGTGGTTCCGGCGCTGGGGCACCGGCCTCGACCACTGGTACGAGGAGGAGGAAGAGATCTTCGTCCACCCCCGTGACCCGCACAAACGCGTCGACGCCATGCCCAGCAGCCGCCATGTCCGGGTCGAGATCGACGGGACGGTCGTCGCCGACACCCGCCGTCCCGTCCTGCTCTTCGAGACGGGCCTGCCCACGCGCTACTACATCCCGCGCGAGGACGTCCGCCTCGACCTCTTCGACGCCACCGACCACCACACCGACTGCCCCTACAAGGGCACCGCCGCGTACTGGTCGACGGGTGGCCACGCGAACATCCTCTGGAGCTACCCGGACCCGCTCCCCGCCGTGGCCGCCGTCAAGGGGCTGCTCGCGTTCTACAACGAAGCCGTCGACATCACCGTGGACGGAGAGCGCCTGGAGCGGCCGGTGACCCCGTTCACCGGCACCGTGAAGTGATCGTCCCGAGCGGCCACCGCCGCACCTGCGCGAATTACCCCCAAAACCGTCCGCGACACGTGACCTGACTCTCATGGCCACCGACAGCCTTTGCCGAGAACATGGGTGCGTCACCGGCAGGCCGAAGGGAACGGGAATGCTCCGCAAGGTACTGGTCGCCAACCGTGGTGAGATCGCGATCCGCGCGTTTCGCGCTGGATTCGAGGTGGGCGCGAGGACGGTCGCCGTCTTCCCGCACGAGGACCGCAACTCACTGCACCGGCTCAAGGCCGACGAGGCCTACGAGATCGGCGAACCGGGCCATCCCGTGCGGGCCTACCTCTCCGTCGACGAGATCATCCGCGCCGCCCGCCAGGCCGGTGCCGATGCCGTCTACCCCGGCTACGGCTTCCTGTCCGAGAACCCCGAGCTCGCGCGCGCGTGCGAGGAAGCGGGCATCACCTTCGTCGGCCCCAGCGCCGACATCCTCGAACTGACCGGCAACAAGGCCCGCGCGGTCGCCGCCGCCCGTGCCGCAGGCGTACCGGTCCTGGGCTCCTCGGAACCGTCCGACGACGTGGACGAGCTGGTCAGGGTCGCCGAGGATGTCGGCTTCCCGCTGTTCGTCAAGGCAGTCGCCGGCGGCGGCGGACGCGGAATGCGGCGGGTCGAGGACCCCGCCCAGCTGCGCGAGTCCATCGAGGCGGCCGCGCGTGAGGCGGCCTCGGCCTTCGGCGACTCGACCGTCTTCCTGGAGAAGGCCGTCGTCGAGCCCCGCCACATCGAGGTGCAGATCCTCGCCGACGGGCACGGCAACGTCATCCACCTCTACGAGCGCGACTGCTCGGTGCAGCGCCGCCACCAGAAGGTCATCGAGCTCGCCCCCGCGCCCAACCTCGACCCGGACCTGCGCGACCGGATCTGCGCCGACGCCGTCCGGTTCGCCCGCGAGATCGGCTACCGCAACGCGGGCACCGTGGAGTTCCTCCTCGACCGCGAGGGCAACCACGTCTTCATCGAGATGAACCCGCGCATCCAGGTCGAGCACACGGTCACCGAGGAGGTCACCGACGTCGACCTCGTCCAGGCCCAGCTGCGCATCGCCGCCGGCGCCACCCTCGCCGAGCTCGGCCTGTCCCAGGAGACGGTGCAGCTGCACGGCGCGGCCCTCCAGTGCCGTATCACCACCGAGGACCCCGCCAACGGCTTCCGCCCCGACACCGGCCGCATCAGCGCCTACCGCTCGCCCGGCGGCTCCGGCATCCGCCTCGACGGCGGCACCACCCACGCCGGTACGGAGATCAGCGCCCACTTCGACTCGATGCTGGTCAAGCTCTCCTGCCGGGGCCGGGACTTCACCACCGCGGTCAACCGGGCCCGGCGTGCCGTGGCCGAGTTCCGCATCCGGGGCGTGGCCACCAACATCCCGTTCCTCCAGGCCGTCCTCGACGACCCGGACTTCCAGGCGGGCAACGTCACCACGTCGTTCATCGAGCAGCGCCCGCACCTGCTGACCTCCCGGCACTCGGCCGACCGCGGCACCAAGCTGCTCACCTACCTGGCCGACCGGACCGTGAACAAGCCGCACGGCGAGCGGCCCGACGTGATCGACCCGGTCACAAAGCTGCCCCGTGTGGACACCGCGGTGGAGCCGCCGGCAGGCTCCAAGCAGCGGCTCACCGAGCTGGGCCCCGAGGGCTTCGCCGGCTGGCTGCGCGAGTCGCCGACCATCGGCGTCACCGACACCACCTTCCGCGACGCCCACCAGTCGCTGCTGGCGACCCGCGTGCGCACCAAGGACATGCTCGCCGTCGCCCCGGCCGTCGCCCGCACCCTGCCCGAACTGCTCTCCCTGGAGTGCTGGGGCGGTGCCACCTACGACGTCGCCCTGCGATTCCTCGCCGAGGACCCCTGGGAGCGGCTGGCCGCCCTGCGCGAGGCCGTCCCCAACATCTGCCTCCAGATGCTGCTGCGCGGCCGCAACACCGTCGGCTACACCCCGTACCCCACCGAGGTCACGGACGCCTTCGTGCAGGAGGCCGCCGAGACCGGCATCGACATCTTCCGCATCTTCGACGCACTCAACGACGTCAGCCAGATGCGCCCCGCCATCGAGGCGGTACGGGCCACGGGCACGTCGATCGCCGAGGTCGCCCTCTGCTACACCTCGGACCTGTCCGACCCGAACGAACGCCTCTACACCCTCGACTACTACCTGCGCCTCGCCGAGCAGATCGTCGACGCGGGCGCCCACGTCCTGGCCGTCAAGGACATGGCGGGCCTGCTGCGCGCCCCCGCCGCGGCGAAGCTGGTGTCGGCCCTGCGCCGCGAGTTCGACCTCCCGGTGCACATCCACACCCACGACACCGCGGGCGGCCAGCTCGCCACCTACCTGGCCGCGATCCAGGCGGGCGCGGACGCCGTGGACGGTGCCGTGGCCTCCATGGCCGGTACGACCTCGCAGCCCTCCCTCTCCGCGATCGTCGCCGCGACCGACCACTCCGACCGGCCCACCGGCCTCGACCTCAGGGCTGTCGGCGACCTGGAGCCGTACTGGGAGAGCGTCCGCAAGATCTACGCGCCCTTCGAAGCGGGCCTCGCCTCCCCGACCGGGCGCGTCTACGACCACGAGATCCCCGGCGGCCAGCTCTCCAACCTGCGCACCCAGGCCGTCGCCCTCGGGCTCGGCGACCGGTTCGAGGACATCGAGGCGATGTACGCGGCCGCCGACAGGATCCTCGGCCACCTGGTGAAGGTCACCCCGTCCTCCAAGGTGGTCGGCGACCTCGCCCTGCACCTGGTCGGCGCCGGGGTCACCCCGAAGGAGTTCGAGGAGACGCCGGACCGCTTCGACATCCCCGACTCGGTGATCGGTTTCCTGCGCGGCGAGCTGGGCACCCCGCCCGGCGGCTGGCCCGAGCCGTTCCGCACCAAGGCGTTGCAGGGCCGCGCCGACGCCAAGCCCGTCCAGGAGCTGAACGCCGAGGACCGCACCGGCCTTGAGAAGGACCGCCGCTCGACCCTCAACCGGCTCCTGTTCCCCGCCCCGACCCGCGAGTACGAGGCACACCGGCAGTCCTACGGCGACACCAGCCTCCTGGACAGCAAGGACTTCTTCTACGGCCTCAGGCCGGGCAAGGAGTACGCCGTCGACCTGGAACCCGGTGTCCGGCTCCTCATCGCGCTGGAGGCGATCGGTGAGGCCGACGAGCGGGGCATGCGCACGGTGATGTCCACGCTCAACGGTCAGCTGCGGCCCATCCAGATCCGCGACCGCGCGGCCTCCTCCGACATCCCGACCACGGAGAAGGCCGACCGCTCGAACCCCGGGCATGTCGCCGCCCCGTTCGCCGGTGTGGTCACGCTGGCGGTCGCCGAGGGCGACGAGGTCGACGCCGGGGCGACCGTGGCCACCATCGAGGCCATGAAGATGGAGGCAGCGATCACCGCGTCGAAGGCGGGTCGTGTGTCCCGGCTCGCCATCAACAAGATCCAGCAGGTGGAGGGCGGCGACCTGCTGGTCGAGATCGCCTGAGCCCACCAGCGGTGCGGACGTGACAGGGAGGAGCCCTTGTCATGGCAGTGATCCACGAGATCAACACCCTCGTGTGGCTGAGCGAGTTGAGCGGTCGCTACGGCCGTCCCGTCACCCTCGGTGACGTGCCGGGCGAGGTCTGGGACTCCGTGGCGCTGCCCGGCGTCGACACCGTCTGGCTGATGGGCGTATGGCAGCGCAGTCCGGCCGGGCGGGAGATCGCCCTGCGCGACGAGGGGCTCAGGGCCGCCTTCCGCGAGGCCCTGCCCGACGTCACGGACGCGGACATCGCCGGATCGCCGTACTGCGTACGCGGCTATGTCGTCGACGCATCCCTCGGAGGACCCGAAGGCCTGGCCGCCGCCCGCACCCAACTCGCCGCGCGAGGACTGCGGTTGATCCTCGATTACGTCCCCAACCACGTGGCCCCCGACCACCCCTGGCTCACGTCGAGCCCGGAGCGTCTCGTCCGGGGCACCGCCGACGACTTGGCCCGCGCACCGGCCGACTTCATCGAGGCCGGGGGAAAGGTCTACGCCCGCGGCCGTGACCCCTACTTCCCGCCCTGGCCGGACGTGGTCCAGCTGAACGCTTTCAGCGACGCGCTGCGCGAGGCGACCGTGGACACCCTCGTGTCCATCGGCGACCAGGCCGACGGCGTGCGCTGCGACATGGCCATGCTGCTGATGAACGACATCTTCGGGAAGACCTGGGGGGACCGCGCGGGCACGGCCCCCGCCGAGGACTTCTGGCCGTACGTCATCCCGCGTGTGCGGGCCCGGCACCCCGATCTCCTCTTCGTCGCCGAGGCCTACTGGGACCTCGAAGGGGCCCTCCGGCAGCAGGGCTTCGACCACTGCTACGACAAACGCCTCTACGACCGTCTGCTGCACGAGAGCGCCGGCTCCGTCCGCGACCACCTGGGCGCCGACCTCGCCCACCAGCGCGGTCTCGTCCGCTTCCTGGAGAACCACGACGAGCCCCGGGCCGCCGCCACCCTGCCCGGCGACCGGGGCCGGGCGGCGGCCGTGGCCGTGGCGACCCTGCCGGGCGCGACCCTCTGGCACGAGGGCCAGTTCGAGGGCCGCCGGGTACGCCTCCCCGTGTTCCTGAGCCGCAGGCCCGAGGAGCCCGTCGACGAGCCCCTGCGCGACTTCTACGGTCGGCTGCTGCCCGTCGCTGCCGCCGTACGCCGAGGAGACTGGCGGCTGCTGACACCGACGGGCCGGCCGGACAACGACACGCACCGCGACCTGCTCGCCTGGACCTGGACCCACGCCGACGCCCGCCATCTGGTCGTCGTGAACGACTCCGACCGCCCGGCCCGGGCGAGGCTGCCGCTGCCGTGGGACGACCTGCGGGGCCGCGTGTGCCGCGCGACCGACCTGCTCACCGGGGAGGTGTACGACCGTGACGGGGACGAACTGGCCGACTGCGGTCTGTTCGTGTCCCTGGGGGGCTGGGGGTACCACGTCCTCAAGTGGTGACGGCCACGGCGGGGGCGTACGGTCGAACGGAGACCATGAGCAGCGACCCGCAGGCGAGTTCTGCACCACGGACGGCCCCACCGGACTCCGGCGGCGGCGGAAACGCCATGGCCCTTCTCGTCATCGCGTCCTGCCAGCTCATGGTGGTGCTCGACATCACCATCGTGAACATCGCGCTCCCGGACATCCAGCGCTCCCTCGACTTCTCCACCACCAGCCTGGCCTGGGTGGTCAACGCGTACACCCTCACCTTCGGCGGGCTGTTGCTGCTCGGCGGCAGGACCGGCGACATCCTCGGCAGACGCCGCGTGTTCGTCTTCGGAGTACTGCTGTTCGTGCTCGCGTCCCTGCTCGGCGGGCTCGCGCAGAACGAGGCCCAACTCCTCGCCGCACGTGCCCTCCAGGGCGTAGGCGGCGCCATCGCGTCCCCGACCGCCCTCTCCCTGGTCAGTACGACCTTCCGTGAAGGCCCCGAGCGCAACCGGGCGTTCGGCGTCTTCGCCGCGGTGTCGGCGGGCGGCGGAGCGATCGGACTGCTGGCCGGCGGGGTCCTCGTCGAGTACCTCAACTGGCGGTGGGTGCTGTTCGTCAACGTCCCCATCGGACTGCTCATCGCGCTCGCCACGCCCCGCTGGATCCGTGAGTCGGAGCGGCATCCCGGCAACTTCGACATCGCCGGTGCGCTGACCGCCACCGCGGGCATGGTGCTGCTGGTGTACGGCTTCATCCGCGCTGCCCAGGAAGGCTGGCGGGACGCGTTCACCCTGGCCTCGTTCGCCGCCGCGGTCGTCCTCCTCGTGGTGTTCGTGCTGATCGAGAAGCGATCCCGGCAGCCGATCACCCCGCTGCACATGTTCGCCGACCGCAACCGCGCGGGCACCTACGGCATCATGCTGTGCCTCGCGGCCGCGATCTTCGGCATGTTCTTCTTCCTGACCCTCTTCACACAGAACGTGCTCGACTTCAGCCCGTTGGCGACCGGGTTCGCGTTCCTCCCGGTCAGCGCGGTCATCGCGATCGGCGCCGGTCTCGCCTCGCGTTTCCTGCCCGTGTACGGGCCCAAGCCCTTCATGGTCGGGGGCGCGATCCTCGCGGCGGCCGGGCTGGGCTGGCTGACCCAGACGGACGTCCACTCCACCTACGCGGGCAGTGTCCTCGGGCCGATGCTCGTCTTCAGCCTCGGCATGGGCATGGAGTTCGTGTCGCTGACCCTGATGGCGCTGTCCAACGTGCCCACCGCGGAGACCGGCGCGGCCTCCGGGCTCCTCAACGCCACCCAGCAGGTGGGCGGTTCGCTCGGGTTGTCCATCCTGGTCACGATGTTCGGCACGGCCAGCACCAACGAGGCGGAGAAGCAGGTCCCGCGCTTCCTCGCCCAGGCCACCCCGGCCGAGCGCCGTCTGTTCCAGCGCACCGGTCAGCTCCCGGGCTCCTGGGGCGACGAGGTCCTCACCGCCGGCGTCTCGGCCGCCTTCGTGATGGCCGCGATCTTCACGGTGGTCGCCGCGCTCATCGCCGTCGTGGTCATCCAGGTCCGCCCCTCCGACCTGGAACGCCTCAAGGGCGGGCCGCCGGTGCCCTAGGAGCGTGTCTCGGTAACGGGCAACTGGCCGGGAGGTCGTGATGGGCGGGATCGGTCGTGGTCGCCCGGTCAGCGCCTGTGGGGCCGATGGGCGGGTCGGTCGGAGGGGGATTGCGGCCCGCTGAGGCCGGTGTGGCCCGCTGAGGCCGTTGGCCGGGCTGGTCAGCCGATCGCCGCGGCGAGTCCTACGGTTCCGGCGTGTCGGAAGATCTTGCGGAGGTTGTGGCAGGCGGCCGGCAGTCGCCACTCGCCGCGGGCGCCGTCCTCGCCGCGTAGGAGGAGTTGGCGGCCGTTCTGGCAGGTCATGATCTGGCCGAAGACGGGTTCGACGATGGCTTTGCGGCGGCTGTAGGCGGCCTTGCCGGGCTTGGTCCGCAGTGTGCGGGCCATGCGCTCCTTGAGGGTGGCGCTGGCGGGTATGCGTCCGCGGGGTGCGGGCGGGACCTGTTCGTCGTGGCCGAGTCGGCCGGTGGCCATGAACGTGTCGGTGCCGCAGGCGAGTTGGCGCTCTTGGGCGGCTTGCAGGTTGGTCCCGGAGCAGTAGCCGGCGTCGACGAGGGCCTGCTTGGGGTGGACGCCGGTGTTGTGCGCGGACTGGTCGAGCATCGGGGTGTAGTTCCGGGCGTCCGATGCGTTGGTGGTGATGTCGGCGGCCGTGATGACCTGGTGCTTTTCATCGACGACGGCCTGGGCGTTGTAGGCCTGGATGTAGGCGCCGTCGCTGTTCTTCATGATCCGCGAGTCGGGGTCGGTGAAGTTGGCCTGCGCCTTGGGCTTGGGCCGGGCCTTGGCTGCTGTCTGCTCGCCCGCGTCGGTGACGGCCCGCTCGTCGCTGGTCCCGGCGCGCTCCTGACGGCGGCGTTCCTGTCCTGGGCGTGAGCGCGGGCCTTGTCGGCGGCCTCGGCCTCGATCTGCGCGCGGGCGGCCTGCAGCCTGGCCAGGCGCTTCTCACGCCGGTCCAGCTCGGCGGGCAGGTCGGCCTCTTTGCCGTCCACGCCGAACCGGGCATCTTCGGCGGTATCGACTGCTTCGGCGTCGTCCAGCAGGGACCGGGCCGTGGACTCCAGGGCGGCGATCTCGGCTTCGATCTGCTCTTCCTTGCCGATCAGGCGGCCGTAGCTCATCGCCTTGTGCTCGGAGGCGCTGGCCTCCAGCTTGGTGCCGTCCAGCGCGACGCGACCCATCTTGACCATGTCCAGCTTCCGCGCCAGGTGCAGCGACTGCAGGAACAGGTCGGCGAGCGCGTCCAGGTGGCGGCGGCGGAACCGTGAGATCGAGCGGAAGTCCGGAGCCTGGTCGGCGGCCAGGAACCGGAACGCGACGTCATCGACACACTTACGCGCGATCGCCCGCGAGGAGCGCACCCCGGTGGTGTAGCCGTAGATCAGCAGCCGCACCATCAGCCGCGGATCGTACGGCGGGTAGCCGCGCTTTTCGGTGTAGTCCGCCAGAATCGGCGACAAGTCGAGCACCTCGTCGACCAGATCGGAGACGAACCGGGCCAGGTGGTCCTCGGGCAGCCAGTCGTCCAGCGATGGCGGCAGCAGCAGGACCTGGTGCGGTTCGAACGCCCGGAACGTCTTGCCCACCGCCGCCGGACGACCCTGCGGCTGCTTCGTCTCGACCGGCTCGACCTCGAACAGCCCATCGTTGCCACGCATACCGCAGTCATCCCGCATGTGATCAGCCCGGGTTCGCGCTGCTGTCCGCGGAGCGGTTGAGTGTGGATATGCCCCACAGCTCGGTGATGCGGCCGTCTTGTACTCGGAAGATCTCCATCATCGAAGGGGACGGTTCCTCGATGCCCGCCCGGACGCCGTGCAAGGTCGTGCGAACCGCGGCTTTGTCCGCATCCACGAGCATGTCCTCGACGATGACCCGGATGTTGGGGAACATGCTGTGGAGCCCGCTCCACGCCTTCACGACGCTGTCGACGCCAACGGTGCCCAGCGGGTGGCTCACGAAGTCGGCGCAGAAGAGTTCCTGCGCCGCAGCGAGGTCACGGGCGTTGAACGCCTCGTACATGCGCTGCGCGACGGCTCGTACGTCGTCGGTCATCTCACGCTGCTTTCGGAAAGTGGACGGGATCAGCAAGGGGGTGAACGCCACGGGCGGCGTTTTCAGGGGTGGAGCTTCTGCTGGTCGGCCAGCATCGCTACATACTTCTGGATCCGCCGCGCCCGGGTCTCGGGCTTCTTCGCGTCCTGGACGCGGTACAGGATCGCGTATCGGTTCTGGCCGTCCAGTGCCGCGAAAAACTCCGCAGCGGCGGGGTTCGCCGCGAGGACCTCGGCCAGATCGTCCGGCACCGAGGCGTTCTTCGCCCCGTCGTACGCGGCATCCCAGCGGCCATCCGCCTTGGCACGCTCGACCTCGGCAAGTCCCGGCGGTCGCATGCGTCCCTGTTCGAGCAGGGCCGCGACTTTATCGCGGTTGATCTTGGACCACTTGCTCTTCGGCTTGCGCGGCGTGAACCGCTGCAGCCAATGGCAGTCGTCGAACTTGCGCTTCTGTCCGTCGATCCAGCCGTAGCAAAGTGCCACATCGAGGGCCTGCGCGTAGTCCAGAGCCACGACCCCGCGGGCCTTCTTCCTGAGCTTCAGCCAGATCCCGGGCGAGGAAGAGTGATGCTCGCCCAGCCAGCACTCGAATGCCTCGCCAGACTCGAACAGAATGATTTCCAAGTCATCAGCCACCTCGGCAGTGAACCATGCGCTGGCCAACCGTTATGGCGCATTCGCACATGGTGTGATGACCACCCCCACGCACACCGGGATCATCCCCGCAAACGAGCGTGAAGCCTATGCAGGTTGGGTGCGGTTCGTTTCGAGTGAAGCTCGCGAGCAAGCGGTGAGGTCGTAATCCTGCTGGTCAAGGTGGGTAGATGCGCGGGTGCTCGTGGGCGGCGTGGAAGCCCGGTTCCTCACGTACCCGCCTGCTCCGCGCAGGACGCGGCGAGAGCACAGCGTCCGCCCGACCGATGTTCCCGGCAGCAGAACGGCTGCTACCGGCCCCGTGAGGCGGATACCGTAGGGGCGGATGAGCGGACCGGAAGGGCGGCAGCGCGGGGATGACGTCGACGGGGGACTTCGAGACCTTGGTGCAGCGGCACCGGCCGGAGTTGCTGGCGCACTGCTACCGGATGCTCGGCTCGGTCCACGACGCCGAGGAACTCGTGCAGGAGACGTGTCTGCGGGCGTGGCGTGCGCGGGACCGTTACGACTCGTCGCGTGCCTCCCTGCGGACCTGGCTGTACCGGATCGCCACGAATGCGTGTTTGACCGCGCTGGACGGGCTTGGCCGCCGCCCCATGCCCTCGGGTCTGGTCACCGAGAGCGAACCGCTGGGCCCGCTCGTCCACGGCGGGGAGGCAACCTGGTTGCAGCCACTCCCGGACAGCCTGCTCGGCCTGGGCGCCCCGGCCACCGCGGCGATCGACAGGGGCAGCCTGCGGCTGGCCTTCGTCGCAGCACTGCAATTGCTGTCACCGAGAGAGCGCGCCGTCCTGATCCTGCGCGACGTGCTCGACTACCCGGCGGCGGAGGCAGCGCACATCCTGGAGACCTCGGTCGCGGCCGTGAACAGCTCGCTGCAGAGGGCTCGCGCCCGGATCCGGGCCGCGGGAGTGCTGCAGGAGCAGGTCGCTGAGCCTTCCGACGCAGAGCAACGGTCGTGGGTGGACCGGTACATGGCGGCCTTCGTCCGGGCGGACATCCAAGGGTTGCTGCGGGTGGTGACCGAGGACGTCCTCATGGAGATGCCGCCCATGGTCAACTGGTTCACCGGCCGCGAGAACTACGCGAGCTTCATGGGCTGGGTGTTCGCCGAGGCCGGCAAGGCCTGGCGGTTGCTGCCGGTGCGGGCCAACGGGCAGGCCGGCTTCGCCGCCTATCGGCGCGGGGACGCCGGCGTGTTCGAGCTGCACACCCTGCAGGTTTTCACGGTCACGGCCGGCGGCATCAGCCGTGTCTCGGTCTTCCAGGACGCCGACGTGTTCGCCACCTTCGGCTTGGCGCAGAAGGTCGACGGCTGATCCGCCCGTCGGCGCGGGCCCGCCCGACAGGTGCGGGCGGACCCGTGCAGGACTGACTCTGGATCAGCTGGCGGACTTGGCCGGGCTGTTGTGGTAGGCGGCGATCAGCCAGGCGTCGTCGCGCTTCTCCAACACCCAGGTCGCGTACACGACCCGGTCGGCGGGAACCTCGGACTCGCCGGGGAAGAGGATGCCGGCCTCGCTCACGACGATCGCGCCGTCGCGACCCAGGAACCGGATCCCCAGTTGCCGGTTGCTCGTTGTGGTGCCCTTCAGGAAAGAGGCGAACCCCGCCGCCATGCCCTGCCGAACCTCCTCGCGGGAGGCGCGGTAGGAGCCGGGCATGATCGCGGTGGCTTCCTGCGTGTAGTCGGCGACGAAGGCGTCGGCGTCGCCGTCGTCCCATGCCTTGTAGAGGCTCTCAAGGACAGCAGTGATCGCGGCCGTGTCGTTCGCGCGGTTGTCGGACATCATTCTCTCCAGTCATTGCACTTGGTCGGGACCGAAGGGGCCCGTGAGTACATACCGGCGTCCCTTTCGGAACTCATCGCGCAAACCTCAAGATCTTCTCTTCGGAGCGCAGTCCCCTCCGCACCGTCGGCCTGCCGGCGTTTGAAAGCCGACCGGAGCCAGGGCGTGGACGATGCGGACGGGCTGTGTCCCGGGCTGCTCCTCTCTACCGTGGTGGTGAAGGAGGGTGGCGGATGGGCTCGCTGTTTGAGGAGTTGGAAGCACGCGAGGTGGCTGCCCGGGTGCGGGGGGAGGAGTTGGAGGCCGAGGTCGCCGAGCTGGCCGGGAAGCTGGAGCTGGCCCGGGAGAGCCTGGAGCGGTTGCGGATCGCGCGGGAGACGGTCGCCGAAGTGCTCGCGGAGATGACCCCGGAGAAGTCGGCGGCGGCCGTCGATGCTGGACAGCCGGCTGCGGGTGAGCGGCTCGCGTCGGCGTATGCGGGGGCCGAGCGGCAGGTCATCGGGGTGCTGACGGTGCCGAACTGGCAGCCCGGCATAGGTTCGGAGGTCCTGCCGCGGGCGTATCGGGACATCCTGGAGGTGGTGGCAGACGCGCCAGGGCCGGTCCGCGCCAAGCAGATCGTGCCGAGGATCGGCCTGCCGGCCGAGACCGGGAAGATCGAGGGCACGCGGTCGAAGTTGAAGCGGCTGGTGGACCGGGGCTGGCTGGACGAGGACACCCCGGGGATGTTCACCCCGGCCCGTCGCCGGATGGCTGCTTCGCCCAACTCCCGTTAACAGCAGGGCTCTTCCGCGCCTACATTCGAAGGTGCGACCCATATCGAAGCAGGACGGGAAGAGCCCCGGAGATGAAACCGTACGACACTCGTGCCACCACTGACCCCTTTGCGCGCTCGGTCAGCGCCTTCGAGACCCTGATGTGCACCTTGTCGGGCAGCGATGCGAGCGCGTGGACCCACGCCGAGCTGGAAGAACGCCTCGACGTGGCCGGGCGGGAGCTGTTACGACAACTGCTGCAGGACCATCTGGACCTGCGCGCGAGGCTGCAGGAGGAAGAGGTCCGTGGCAGCGGCGGGCCGCCCGTGACCGGGCCGGAGGGACAGGTGCGGCGCTGGCGGGAGACAGGACACTCGCGTTGGCTGGCCAGCGTGTTCGGACTGGTCCGGGTCACGCGGGTCGCCCACCGGGGCCGGGGCCTGGGCAATGTCCATCCCGCCGACGTCGCGCTGTCGCTGCCGGCTGGCCGGCATTCGATGGGCCTGCGTCGGCTCGCTGTCACCGAGGCCGTCCGCGGCTCGTTCGACCAGGCGCACGATGCGGTCGAGCGCGGCTGTGGGAAAGTGCTCGGCAAGCGCAGGCCGGAAGAGCTCGTGGTCGCCGCCGCGGTCGACGTCGACGACTTCTACCGGACCAGGATTCCGGCTCCCTGCAGCCGCGAGATGCCGTTGGTGGTCCAGGTGGACGGCAAGGGCGTGGTCATGCGGCCCGAGGCTCTGCGCGAGGCCACCCGCCGGGCCGCCGCGAAGGCCGCGACCGGTCATCGCGGCCGGCTCGCGCCGGGCGAGAAGCCGAACCGCAAGCGGATGGCGACCGTGGCCTGCGTCTTCGACACCCGCCCGGCTCCCCGGCGTCCGCACGATGTGATCCACCCGCCCGGCGGGCGCAGCGGCGAACGTCCCGCTCGCCCGGGGCCGAGGGCGGAGAACAAGTGGTGCACCGCCTCCCTGATCCGTCCGCCCGAGCAGGTCATCGCCGATGCCTTCGACCAGGCCGAGGCGCGCGATCCGAGGCATCTGCGGCCGTGGGTCGTCCTGGTCGACGGCGCCCGTCACCAGCTCGACCTGATCACCGCCGAGACCGACCGACGCGGCGTCACGGTGCACGTGCTGCTGGACTTCGTGCACGTCGCCGAGTACGTCTGGGCCGCAGCCCACGCTTTCCACAACCGGGCACCACCGAGGCCGAAGCCTGGGCAGCCGACCATCTGACCGCGATCCTCGCAGGCCACGCCGCCCGCACCGCCCACGCCATGACCGCACAAGCCACCCGGGAGCGACTGTCGACCACCCGGCGCGAGGCCGTCGATGCCTGCCACCGCTACCTGACCGGCCACCTCGACCAGCTCCGCTACGACACGGCACTTGCGAGCGGGTGGCCGATTGCCACCGGCGCGGTCGAGGGCGCCTGCCGCCACTTGATCGCCGACCGCCTCGACATCACCGGCGCCCGCTGGGGCCTGCCCGGAGCCGAAGCCGTCCTGCGACTGCGTGCCATCGTCTCCAACGGAGACCTCGACCCCTACTGGCGCTTCCATACCGCCCGTGAGCACGAGCGCCTCTACCCCAACCAGGAGAACTACGCCCTCACCGCTTGATCGCGACCGTCACTCGAAACGAGCCGCACCCATGCAGGTTGCCGGTTACTGGGACACGCTCCTAGGGACGAGCCCGAGCCGCTGGGCGTGCAGCACCGTACTGACGCGGTCGTGCGTGCCGAGCTTGCGGTAGATGTTCGCGATGTGCTTGTGGACCGTGCGCTCGGATATGCCGAGTCTGCGGCCGATCGACACGGCGGTCAGGGCGTCGCCGAGCAGGAGCAGCACGGTCGTCTCCCGGGGCGTGAGCGACACGTCGGCCGCCTCCTCGGACGGGGTGCTGAGCCGCCGCAGGAGCTGCCGCTGCTGCTCGACGGCGGCCAGCAGGGGCTGCAACTGCTCGGCCAGGCGCAGTTCGTCGTCGGTGAAGTCCCGCCCGGAGCGGTACACCATGCACCCGGTGACCGGGGTGGTCGACTGCGGCAGCGGAACGCCCAGCACATGGTCGACGTCCAGGACGCTGTCGAGCAGCCGCGCGGTCGGGCTTCCCGCCCAGCAACGGCCGGCCACCCGACGGGCCGTGACCGGCGCCCGGTCGGGTCTGTCCGCGTAGTGCCGGGCGAACGGATATCCCGCGCGCAGCAGCGCGGTGTCCTCGGCCCCGAGCGCGGCGAACTCCGTGGCGGCACCGGGGGACAGACCGAGCGTGCCCTCGCTCTCGTTCCAGTTGTCCAGCTTGTAGATCAGGGCGTCGCCACCGCACAGGACCGGCAGTTCGGCCGCCAGCAGGGGCCACAGTCGATCGGCGTCGCGTTCGTGGAGCGCGGCCACGGCGACCGACAGCACCCGCTCATACGCAGTTGTACCCATACCGGCCCAGTACCTCGCTGACCCACACTTCATCCGAGCACCATCGACGTTCTCGGATGTACTCCAGCACATCGAAGCTCCGGCGGGCCGCAGTGGGGGGAGGGCGGCCCGTCGGATACGCCTGTCTCCCCGCGGGGACGACAGCGCCGGCCGCGACGCGTGCGGGCCGCCGGCACGGGGGACCGGCGGCCCGCACGAAGTCCTCGGGCTACTGGTCCGGTGCCTCCAGGCCCGGACCGGGCGCGGGCTCCGGGTTGAACGCCGGGTGGTAGCTCTCCGGCGGCGCGAGGTAGGTGGCGGGCAGGCCGCCCGTGTCGATCACGATCTGGTCCACCGCGATCGCCGGATCGACCATGAAGACCCTCAGCACATGCTCCCCGGCCTCGGCGACCGTCACGGTGGCGGTCAGCCGCTCGACGCCGTCCTCCACCTGGCGGGCCCAGGCGTCCCCCCGGTTGCCGGTCGCGACGGCCTGCCCGGACAGCACGGTCACCGGCTGGTCGTCGAGTCCGACGGCCACCCGCCGCTGCCCGCGCTCGTCCAGCGAGGGCAGCCGGAAGACGGTGACGGGGAAGGTACCGGTGCTGCCGAACCGCACCCGGTACCGCAACTCCGGTGCACGGGAGGCGACGTCACCGGTGATCGGAGCCGCCGTGGAAGGAACGGCTTCGACGGCTCCCGTACGACGTCCCAGGCCCCGCACGGTCCGCCAGCGGCAGCCGCCTCGGCCCACCCGCTGGTCGGCGTGCGCCGCGTCGATCGACACGTAACCGTGGGCCTCGACGAAGCCACGGGCCCGGCGGCGGCCGTTGACCACCCGAAGCGGCACGTCGAAGCGCTGCCCCGCGCCGGTGAAGGCGACCGTGGCCTCCTGGGCACCCTCGGGCGCACGCTCCCAGTCGATCTCCACCCACACCCGCCGCTGTTCGGTGAGCGAGCCACCGGCCGTGCTGAGCCTCACCCACGGGTGACTGGCCTCGGCCGCCCAGTCCAGGGGCAGGAACCCGGTGTTGAAGACGTCGACGAAGCGCCGGTCGCGGGTGTACGAGGAGAACGACAGCGGCCGGCCAGCCCCGGTCTCGTTCCCCTCCGCCGCCACCCCGAGCCCGCTGGTCTCCTGCCGGGTCACCCTGGTGACGGTCGGGCGCCCCGGCGCCTTCGGAATCTGGGACGGGTACGGGTTGACGATCCCGTCCCACTTCCCGCCCGCCACCTCGGTGTTGTACCGGCTGGTGAGAGCAGCCTCCGCCGTGTGCGCGGCGAGCGCGAGGTCCGCGAAGCGGTTCGTGCCGGCCCCACGGCCCTGCCGGGCGGCGAGCGCGTTGCGGTCCGCCCAGTAGTACTTGAGGTTCATCAAGTACGCGCCGTGCACCGGATATTCGACCAGCTCGTAGAAGGCGTCCCGATATGCGTCGGGCAGCTCGGCGCCCACCGCCCGGACCTGCGCGAGGAGTCGGTCGTACGCTGCCATCCGGCGCCCGGCCTCGTCGCCGTGGTGGACGACGGAGACCAGGCCCGCGGCGATGAACTCGGGGCGCAGCTCCCCGGCGAGCCGGTAGTACTCCGTGCGGATCGCGGCGATCTCCCCGGCGTGGCGTCGCCCGAACTGCCTCCCCGCCCACTCCGCCAGGAAGCCCTCGACCTCGTCGGCCTCCCAGCGGTCCACGTCCCAGGCCATGTCCATCGCGAAGGACAGGCCGGTCTCGATCGACTTGAGGTCACCGACGTTGAAGATCCACATGCGGTCCGTGCCGTGCTCGTAGACCCGCCGCAACTCCTGCCAGACCTTGGCCACCTGGGTCGTGTCCAGCCACAGGTAGCTCTTCGGACGCCCCCAGTAGGAGAGGTGGTAGTAGATCCCGTTGCCGCCCGACCGCGCCCGCTCCGCCTCGTTCGGCAGCTGGCGCATGTTGCCGTGATTGTCGTCCGGCCAGATCAGCGTGACGTCGTCGGGGACCTGGACGCCCGCGTTGTACAGGTCCAGGACCTCCTTGTACGGGATGAAGATCTGCGGCTCGGCAGCCGCCCCGACCTCTTCGGCGAGGATCCGGCGCTGGTCGGCGATGATGTCGTTCATCACCACGACCTTCTCCGGGATCGTCGTCGCGTACTTCGTCTCCAGCGCGCTGTCGTGCAGGCCGCGCATGCCGAGCGTCCAGCTGCTCTCGAACGCCGCGTTCTGTCTCGCCCGCGCTCTCCAGTAGTCGGAGATGACAGCGGGATTGACCGTGTAGTCGTAGACCGGCGCACTGCCGTCGGTGTTCGGGTGCTCGGCGATCCACGGCTCCCACTCGTGGACACCGTTGCGGAGCAGGGCCTCGGGGTGGCTGGAGCCGACGACGATGCCGTAGCGGTCGGCGAGTTCGGGGTTCTCCCGGTACTTGTTGAAGAAGTCGGAGTACGGATGCATCGCCGGCCACAGGTAGTTGGCCTTCAGGCGCAGCAGCAGCTCGAAGACGCGCTTGTACGTCTCCGGGCCGATGTTCTTGTCGGTCTCCTGGGTGCGGTGGGACCAAGTGGTCAGATTCTGCTCGTCGTTGATGAAGATGCCGCGGTAGCGGACCGAGGGCTCATGGCGGGTGAAGGGTCCCGCGGGGACGGTCACCGTGTCGCGGCGCTCGACGGGGACGTCGGCCCACCAGTACCAGGGGGAGACGCCGATGCGTTCCGAGGTGTCGTAGATCCCGTAGACCGTGCCGCGCCGGTCGCTGCCCGCGATGACCAGGGCGCGGTCCACGCCGGGCAGCGGACGCTCGATCACCTGCGTCACGGACGCCTCCCAGCGGCCCTTCACCCGGGAGACGTCCAGGCGGCCCTGCGAGACGAGGCGGTCGATGGCGGGGCTCGCGCCGAGGGTGCCCACCAGGACGAGCAAGGGGGCGCTTCGGGGGAGCGTGTGCAGCAGGTCGGGTCTCGTCCCGGAGACCCGTTCGACGTCCGACTGGAGGTCGCCCGCGGCGCGGACGACGGCGGGGTCGTCCGCCGCGTCCACGAAGATACCGACGGCCGTGCCGCCCGCCGCCAGCGGGAAGGCGGGGCGGTCCGAGGCGACCGCGTGGGCGCTGGTGGGGATCAGTCCGGGGAGGAAGGGGGCCGCGCCGACGGCGGCCATTCCTCGGAGGAAGGACTTGCGGGTCCACTGCTGGTGCGGCACGAGACGCTCCCCCTGGTTGGCATGGTCAGGCCAGAAAGCGCTTTCTCGGAAACCCTAGGCGAGGCGTTCGCGGGGCGTCCAGAGGTGTGCGTGAAGGGAGTGCCCTGGTGTGCGCGCGTGGTGTGTCAGACGGGCCGTATCGCGCCGCGGATGATCGACTCGCCGGTCGGGTAGATCGACTCCTCGCGGATGGACGCACCCGGGCCCGGCGCGTGGATCATCATGCCGTTGCCGGTGCACAGGCCCACGTGGCTGAAGTCGTCGTGGAAGAAGACGAGGTCGCCGGGTTGCATGGCGTACAGGGATACCGCCGTGCCGGTGCTCGCCTGGCCGAGGGCGGTGCGGGGGAGGGAGACACCGGCGACCTTCCAGGCGGCCTGGGTGAGACCGGAGTTGTCGTACGAACCCGGGCCCGCCGCGCCCCAGACACAGGGCTTGCCGATCTGGGAGCGGGCGAAGGCCAGCACCTGGATGACCTTCGAGTCGTAACCGGGGTCGACGGTGGGGAGCTCGACGCTCGGGGCCGCGGCCGGCTGCGGTGCCAGCCAGTCCGGTTCGGGGGCGCGGGGGGCCGGGATGGCCGGGATGCTCGGGACGGGGGCGGCCGACGGAGGTGCGATCGTCGCGAGGGGGGCGGTGAGGGCTGTGGCGTACTCGGGGTAAGCCGTGGTGGGTTGCGCGGAGTACTCGGCGAAGGCTGTGGTGGTCTGCGCGGCGTACTCGGGGAAAGCCTGGGTGGCTTGTGTGGCGTATTCGGGTATCCCGGTGCCGAGTTGGCTGCTGTAGTCCGTGAACCCCGTGGTGGTTTGCGCGGTGTACTCGGGCTGTACCGTGCCGAGTTGCCCGGTGTAGTCGGGGAACCCCGTGCTGATCTGCGGGCTGTACTCGGGATATCCCGCGCTGACCTGCGGGGTGTACTCGGGGGCCCCGGTGGTGGATTGCCGGGTGTAGTCGGGGATCGCGGCGGTGGGCTGCGGGACGTACTCCGGGAAGCCTGTGGCGGGTTGGGCGGTGTACTCGAGGGCCTCGGTGACGGGTTGCGGCGCGTACTCAGGAACGCCGGTGACGAGCTGCGGCGCGTACTCCGGGACCCCGGGGGTGACGAGTGGGGAGCTGCCCAACGCGGGTATTTCGCCCGTGCCGGTGAGGTTCTGCGAGGCCGGTTCCGGTGTCCACGAAGGTGACTGGGGCGGTGCGGCGGTGAGCGCCGCCGGTGCCGACTCCGGTGCGCTGGGCAGGGCGAGCATGGGCGCGGCGGTCAGTTCCGGCACGGCGCGTTCGGCCGGCCTCGGATCGCGTGCCGAGGGAGCGTCCGATGGCGGGCGCTGGCGACGTGACTCGGCAGGGCGGGCGGCAACGCGGTCGGAGGGCAGGGTCGCCGCGACCATCGGGCCCGTCTTCGCGCGGGCCGCGCCGTACCACTGCTTGGCGATGTCGTCGAGGGCGGGATCTCCGCCGGTCCTGCGGCCGCCGCCGGTCGCCGGACCGGTACGGCCGCGGGTGCTCGACGCCGTTCCGGCCGCGCGCGTGGCGTTGTAGGTACCGGAGTCGGTCTCGGCCCGGTCGTAGAGATTGGTGACCCGTCGGCTCACCTCGTCGGGGCTCGGCCCCTCGTCCGCGGCGGCGTTCCCGGTCTGCGAGAGGAGGGCCGCGGAGGCGATGGCGGCCGTCGCGAGTGCGGAGTTGCGCTTGGCCGGGAGGCTGAACCCTCCATTGCGCGATGTTCGATCCGGCGCCATGAAAGACATGCCCCTTCCGTCGTGCTGCTCGCCGTCAACTTAGCCAACTTGTGTGGCTCCCGTGAAGGTTGAAGTGTGAAAAGCGTGAGATGTACCTGTGACCTTCGTCGCGTGCGAGCCGGTTCTCCCGGTGCGGATCAGCGTTTTCCCTGGTGGGAGAGCCACGCCTCGTAGTGGTCGAGGACCGTCTCCTCGACCGGGCGATAGACGAGGCCCAGTTCGTTCACGCTGCGGCTGTTGTCCACCTGGAAGCGGATGCCGAGGTGTTTGCGGATGTAGTCCTGGGTCAGTCCGAAGGCCGGGCCGAGGACGCGCACGGGCCAGTGCGGGAGCGCGGTGCGCGGGATGCGCAGGACGCGGGGGTACCGGGTGCGGATGATGCGGGACATCTCGTGGAACGACGTCATCGTCGGCGCGGCCAGGATGTAGCGGCCCTTCGCGTCGGGCTTCTCCGCCGCCGCGAGGTGGGCGTCGGCCACGTCACGGACGTCGACCGTGGTGAAGCTGAAGTCGGGGGCGCCGTAGAAGAAGTAGCCCTTGAAGAGTTCCTCCAGGAGGAAGAGGCTGCCGGACTCGGAGGCGGGCGCGAGCGAAGGGCCCAGGATCAGGCCGGGGTTGACGGACACCATGTGCCAGCGGTCCTGCGCGGCCTCGGCGTACCAGGCCGCGCGCTCGGCGACCGTCTTGGCGTAGTGGTACGGGTTGTTCTCCACCGTGCTGCTGGTGTTGAAGTACTTCTCCGACAGGACCTGCCCGTCCATGTCCCGCACGTCGGAGTAGTCGCCGAAGATCGCGCCGACCGTGGAGGTGAAGACCAGCCGCTCGACCGTGGGCGTCCGCTCGATGCCGGCCAGGACGTTGCGGGTGCCGGTCAGGGCCGGGTCGACCATGTCCTTCTGGCCGTCCTTGATCTTCTCCGGCATGAAGAACGGCGAGGCGACATGGAAGACGACGCGGCAGCCCGCCATCGCCTCGTCGAAGGAGCCCTCATCGAGGAGGTCGGCCTCGAACAACGTGAGCCGGCCGGGGAACTCCGCTTCCATCTGCCGCAGCGGCCGCACCTTCGCCGCGTTCGCGAGACTGCGCACGGTGGCGTGCACCTCGTAACCCCGCTCCAGCAGCCGCCGCACCAGATGGCTGCCGACGAAACCGCTGCCGCCGGTCACCAGGACGCTGCCCGACTCCGCACCCATGCGTCACTCCTCCAGCCAGGGAGTGACATTGAAGCACCGGCGGATCTCCAGCGGGAGGTGATCCGACTCGGCAAGCAGCCCGGCTACTGCTCCTCTCGCAATCGTGCCCAGGTGTGGGTGTCGAGGCTGTCGTGGGGGCCGATGCGGGAGAGTTCGGCGCCGTCGCGTCCCAGGGCCACGATGACGGGACGCAGGCCGTGGCTGCGGCGGGGGGACGTCCACGCAGCGATGAGCGTGCGTCGCTCGGGAGCGTCGATCCGGCGGTCACCGATGAGCACGTGATCCACGTCCCGCCCGAGTCGCACTTTGGCGCAACTGATCCATGGGGCCGTGGTGAGGGAGTGCGGAAGGTCGCGGCCGCGGGTGAGACTGAGGGCGCCCGCGCCGTTGCACACGTCGAGCACGTCGACGTCCACAGGATCGTCTCCGGAGCCGCTGCCGCACCCCACGGACCGCCACCGCTCGCCGTACCACTCCAGGAGCACAAGGTGCTCACGCATCCGCGGTGACTTCGGACGCCACTCGAGCCATATGGCTCCGACCCCGGCGTTGTCGTCGACATCGGCCGAGACCACGGTCAGTACGCGTCGGGGCATCCACCGCGGCTGCGGCTCGTCTCCCGCCAGCACCCGCGTCACCACACCCCGCAGAAAACTCTCCCACCGGAGTCCCGTGCGCACTGGTTCTCTCCTTCCGGCATGAGACTGGGGGTGACTCGGACCAGTGTCCGCCGTCCCCGTGCCCGCTCCCAAGGGGGCGGCAAAGACAAGGCGCCCGGGTTCGCCGGGCGCCTTGTCTCATGGGGGCCTGTCACCAACGGGGAAGCGTGAGCTCGTAGTCGGGCTGGAATCGCTGCATGTATCCGGTGTCGTCGCGGCTGCGTACCCCGGAGTCGAGGTACAGGCGGTGCAGTCGGTCCAGGGCCTCGTGGTCGAGTTCCACACCGAGGCCGGGTCCGGTCGGCACCTTGACCTCGCCGTCGCGGAACTCCAGGACACCGGGGAGGACGACGTCGTCCGCCGGGTTCCACGGGTAGTGCGTGTCGCAGGAGTGGTCGAGGTTCGGGATCGCCGCCGCCACATGGGTCATGGCGGCCAGGCTGATGCCCAGGTGCGAGTTGGAGTGCATGGACAGGGCGAGCCCGAACGCCTCGCACACCGCGGCCAGTTCACGGGTGCGGCGCAGGCCGCCCCAGTAGTGGTGGTCGGTGAGCAGGACCTGGATCGCGTTCTGTTCGATCGCGGGCCTCAGGTGCTCCCACGCGATCACGCACATGTTGGTGCCCAGCGGCATCGGCGCGTCCTTCGCCACCGCCGCCATGCCCTCGATGCCCCTGGTCGGGTCCTCCAAGTACTCCAGGACACCGTCGAGTTCGCGGGCGACGTACTTCGATGTCTCCACCGTCCAGGCCGTGTTGGGGTCCAGGCGCAGCGGCTGTCCGGGGAAGGCCTCCGCGAGCGCCTTGATCGCGGCGATCTCCTCGTCCGGCGGGAAGACACCGCCCTTCAGCTTGAACGACCTGAACCCGTACCGCTCCTGCATCAGCCGGGCCTGCTCCACGATGCCGGCCGGATCCAGGGCGTCGCCCCAGTCGTCGCCGACGGCGGCGCGGCCGTCGAGGGCCGGGTGCTCGGCCCACTTGTAGAAGAGGTACGCGGCGAACGGCACCGAGTCCCGGACCGTCCCGCCGAGCAGGTCACTGACCGGGCGGCCGAGCAGCTTGCCCTGCGCGTCCAGGCAGGCCACTTCCACGGCGGAGGTGGTCCAGCCGCGCTCGTGACTCGAAGGCACCGTGGGCAGCAGGGCGGCGTCGATCGCGGCGCCGACGGCGGTCGTGTCGAAGACGTCCATGCCCGCGACGACCTTCGCGGCGGCCTCGAGTCGCTCCAGGCGGGCGACGCCGCCGGGGGACTCCCCGAGGCCCACCGTGCCGTCGTCCAGGACGAGTTGGAGGATGATGCGCAGGGCGAGGGGCTCGTGCACGCCGTTGGAGTTGAGCAGCGGCGGGTCGCGGAAGGCGATCGGGGTGACGATCAGCTCCCTGATCCGAGTCGGGTCGCTCATGCGCCGACCACCTCCAGGCCGTGGTCGATGAGCTTGGACAGCCGTGCGACGTGCTCCGGGGTCGGGTCGACCAGGGGCGCCCGTACGCCACCCACGTCCAGGCCACGCAGGGCCACTCCTGCCTTGACCAACGCGACGGCGTACCCCGGTACCTCGTCGCGGAGCTGGACGAGGGGGCCGTAGAACTCGTCGAGGAGGGTGTCGAGCAGCGGTCGGTCGCCCGCGGCGAGTGCCCGATGGAAGGCGAGGGCGATCTCGGGCGCGAAGGCGAACACGGCGGAGGAGTACAACGGGACGCCGATGCCCTGGTAGGCGGGCGCGGTCATCTCCGCCGTCGGGAGGCCGTTGAAGAACTGGAAGTCCTCCGTGCCGGGTACGGCCCGGACTGCCCGCACGATCCGGTGCATGCGCTCGATGTCGCCGAGGCCGTCCTTGAGGCCGACGACCCTGGGCAGCGCGGCGATCTCGGCGGCCGTCTCCTCGGTGAGGCGGGCGGTGCCGCGCTGGTAGAAGATCACCGGGAGTTCACTCGCGGCGGTGACCTCCTCGACGTAGCGCACCAGGCCCCGCTGCGGGGCCGTCACGAGGTACGGCGGGAGCAGCAGGATGCCATCGGCGCCGGCCCGCGCGACGCGGGCTGCCTGGTCGCGGGCGACCGGGGTGGGGCCGCCGGCCGCGGCCAGGACGGGCACCCGGCCCGCGGTCGTCTCGACCGCGACCCGGGTGGCCCGCTCGATCTCGTCGGGCGTCAATGCGTGGAACTCACCGGTGCCGCAGGCGACGAACACGCCGCCCGCACCGGCCGCGACGCCGCCGGCGATGTGCCGGGCGAGCCGTTCCTCGTCCAGCGAGCCGTCCACGGCGAACGGCGTCACCGGGAAGAACAGCACTCCTTGGAACTTCATGTCTCCCTCAAACGTGGGGGGTCGGGGTCAGCCCTTCGTGGCACCGGCGGCGATGCCGGTGACCAGGGAGCGCTGGAGGAGCAGATAGACGATCAGGCTGGGGATCAGGGCGATGACCGCGCCGGCCAGGACCACCCCGGAGCCGACCTCGGGGTCGGTGCGCAGGATGGACAGGGCGACGGTGACCGTGTAGTCGGTGGGGTCCTTGGCGGCGATCAGGGGCAGCAGGTACTGGTCCCAGATCATGATGAAGCCGAGCACCCCGGCCACGCCCAGCGCGGGCTTGCACAGCGGCAGGATGATCTGCCACAGCATCCGCAGTTCGCCGACGCCGTCGAGGCGGGCCGCCTCCTCTATCTCGGCGGGGATGTCCCGCATGAACTCGGTCAGCATCATCACCGAGAATCCCCAGGCGCCCAGCGGCAGGATGACACCCCAGACTGTGCCCTTCAGGTCCAGGTGGACCACGGGCACGTCACCGAGGACCAGGGACAGCGGGATCGCGATGACCTCCTCGGGGAGCATCAGCGTCATCATGAACAGCATCATGATCAGCGCCTGGCCCCGGAACCGGTGCCGGGCCAGCGCGTACGCGGCCAGCGTGCACACCACGAGCTGCAGCAGCAGCCCGCCGCCCGCGATGACGAGGGAGTTGCCGAGGTAGTCCCAGATGCCACGCTCGCCCGCCACCGTGAAGTTCGACAGCGTGTTGTCGTGCGGCAGGAACGACAGCGAGGATCCGCTGGGGTTGGTGGTGAAGGCGCCCGAGAAGATGGTGAGGAACGGCGCCGCGAAGATCGCGAGGGCGATCACGCAGAGCAGCACCCTGAGTCCCCAGGCGAGACCGGGCTTGTCGTTCCAGCCGAGGGCGGTGTCGAAGCGGGCCGGCGTGGTCCGCCGCTCCTTGGCGGTCCGTCCGGCCGGGGTGTCAGGTGCCGCCGGCCGGACGGGGTCGATGACGGGGGCGCTCATCGCGCTTCTCCCCTCGTGCGGAGGTGGTTGACCAGGACGGTGAGCAGCAGCGTCACGCAGAGCAGGACGACCGAGGCCGCCGAGGCGCCGCCGATGTCGTTGCGGGTGAAGCCCAGGGTGTAGGCGCGGGTCATCCAGACGTCGGTGGACCCGGCGGGACCGCCGCCGGTGAGGACGTAGACCTCGGTGAACACGCGCAGTCCGCGGATCGTGGCGAGCGTGAGCACGATCATGAGCGCCGGACGGATCGCGGGAAGCGTGACGAAGCGCAGCCGCTGCCACAGCGAGACCCCGTCCATCGCCGCCGCTTCGTACAGCGAGCGGTCCACGCCCGCGAGGCCGGCGAGGAAGATCACCATGTTGTACGGCGCCCAGATCCAGATGCCCATCACCATCGTCGAGTACAGAGCGATGTCCGGGTTGTCGAGGTACTGGACCGGACCGAGTCCGAAGAAGTGCAGGCCGCTGTTGAGCAGGCCGTCGGAGGTCGGGTAGTACATCAGCCGCCACAGCTCGCCGACGACCGCGGTGGCCGTGACGGCGGGCAGGAAGACGGCGGTACGGAGGAACTTCAGGGAACGGGCCTGGCCCTCCAGGAGCAGGGCGAGGGCGAACCCGAGCAGGATCGCGCCGACCGACTGACCTATGCCCAGGATCAGGGTGTGTCCGATGGCGTCCTGGAAGCGGTGGTCGGTCAGGACCCGGCTGTAGTTCTCGAGGCCGATCCACTTGTCGCCGAGGAAGGGCCTGACGTCGAAGAAGCTGAGCCAGATGCCCTTGGCCATCGGCCAGAACTTGAAGACGAGGGCGAGCAGCAGGCCCGGAGCCAGGAACAGCCAGGGGACGACGGCCTTCTTGTCGAAGGCCCTCCTGCCGGTGCTTCGGCGCGCCGCGGGGGCGGGGACGGTAGCGGTCATTTCAGCAGGTCCTGGTCCTTGAGGTCACCGGCGAGCGTGTCGTTCAGCTCCTTGAGCTGCGAGCGGACGTCACCGCCGCAGTACGTGAAGATCGCGTTCAGTGCGTCGGCGGTGTCCTGCTTGATCGGGGCGAAGTCCGGCGCGTTCGGGAACTGCTCGGAGGCGTCCTCGTAGGCCTTCTGTACGACACTCCAGCGGGCGTCGTTCCTGACCTTCGCCGCGTCCAGCGTGGAGTTGACGGGGATGCGGACGACCGGCTGGTGGCCGTCGACGCTGGTCATGGCGATCTTCTGGCCCTCGGCCGAGACCAGGAAGGAGGCCAGCGCCAGCTCCTGCCTGTCCTTGCCGGTCTTGGCGCCGAGGTAGACGTTCTCGCCGTCGGCCAGCACATCGCCGCCGGCCGGGCCCGCGGGGGCGGGGACGACCTCGTAGGTGTCCTTGCCGGGCGTGGCGTCGAAGGTGGTGATGTTGTACGGGCCGGTCATGTACATCCCGGCGTTGCCGTCCTGGAAGTTGGTCGCCGTGGCCGTGACGGCGGTGATCGCGCCGGGCTGGACGACACCCTTCTTGCCGCAGAAGAGGTTCTCCTTCATCCAGGTCACGGCGTTGATGGCGGCGGCCGAGTCCATGGCCGGGGTGTATGTGCCCTTGCCGTCCGGCGCGATGATCTGCGCGCCGCCCTGCCACAGGAAGCTCGCGCCCCACCAGGCGGCGTAGCCGTTCTGGGCGCTGGCCGGTGCGACGATGCCGTAGGTGTCGGCCTTGCCGTCGCCGTCCGGGTCCTCGGTGGCGAAGGCCTTGGCGACGGAGAGCATCTCCTGCCAGGTCGTCGGCGCCTTCAGCCCGAGCTTCTTCAGCCAGTCCTTGCGGATCATCAAGGTCTGGGCCTGACGCGAGTACGGGATGCCGTAGTGCTTCCCGTCGATGCCCACCGTGGAGGACCAGGACTTGTCGGTGATCCGGTCGCCGCCAGCGATCGAGGCGGGGTCGATCGGCTTGAGCAGGCCCTGGCTCTGGTAACTGCCCATCAGCGCCGTGTCGTTGATCATGACGTCCGGCAGGTCCTTGGTGGACGCCCGGCTCTGGAGCTGCTGGTCGAAGTTGATGACCGGCTGGTAGTCGATCTTGATGTCGGTCTTCCTGGTGAAGGCGGCGAAGACCCGGTCGTAGGTGGCGGCCGAGTCCGGATTGCTCCGGGTCCAGACCTCCAGCGTGTTCGGATCGCTGCTGCCCGCGCTGTCGGAGCCGGAGCCACAGGCGGCCGTCGCGAACATCATTCCCGCGACGGTGGCCGCCGCGGCCAGGCGGCGTCGTCGTCGGCGATCGCCCATGGGCACACTCCGTTCATATGCGTGAACTCGCTTCACGCATCTAAATGATCGGCCAAGCTACGGATCGTTTCTTCCGTATGTCAAGACATGGCTGGGAGTCTTCACAGAGGCTGTGCAGGAGCCTTTCGGGAAGGCTGGTGCGAAAGCAGTGGTGTGAGTGATCAGGGAGACGCAGGTGTACGACGACAGCGACGGCCCGGGTGCGGCGGCCGAGCGACTCACCGGCCGTACGGCGACGGAGGAGCGCCCGCTGTCCGGCGCACTGACCGAGGTGGTCCTCGACGACGGCCGGACGGTGATGGTCAAGCGCGCCGACAGTCCTGAGGAGGCCCGGGCGGAGGCGGCGGGGCTGCGCTGGCTGGCCGGGGCCGGCCCGGTCCGGGTGCCGATCGTGTACGGCCAGGACGGCCACTGGCTGGTCACCGACCTGATCCCGCGGGGACGGCCGAACCGGGAGGCGGCGCTCGACCTGGGCCGGGCGCTGGCCGGGATGCACCTCGCCGGGGCACCCGCCTTCGGCTCGGCGCCGCCCGGTGGCCCACGGGACGCGTACATCGGGCGGGCCCCGATGCGCAACGCCGAAGGCGCCGAATGGCCCGAGTGGTACGCCGAGCACCGGGTGCTGCCGTATCTGCGGAGCGCGGTGGACGACGGCACGATCGAGCGCTCGGAGGCAGAGGTGATCGAGCGGCTCTGCGCGCGGCTGCCCGACCTCGCGGGCTCCGCCGAGTCGCCCGCCCGGCTGCACGGCGACCTGTGGAACGGCAACGTGCTGTGGGGTGCCGACGGCCTCGCCTGGCTGATCGACCCGGCCGCGCACGGCGGCCACCGCGAGAGCGACCTCGCGATGCTGCATCTCTTCGGCTGCCCGCACCTGGACGAGGTGCTGCGCGGCTACCAGCAGGTGGCACCGCTCGCCGACGGCTGGTCCGACCGCATCGGGCTCCACCAGCTGTTCCCCTTGCTGGTGCACGCCGTGCTGTTCGGGCGGGGATACGCGGAACAGGCCCTCAGCACGGCGAAGGCGGCCCTGGAACGGTGAGTACACCGGTCCGGGCCGCCTGGGCTCGCGACACCGACGACGAGGAGAGCGAAGGGACTGGAGCTCTGAGAAAGCCGGTTTGCAACCGGTGAGAAGGAAGCCCCTTCATGGCCTCGTGCGTGACGTCGAGGGCGAGGAAAGCGGAAGGGCTGGGAATCCAAGCCCCATGGGGGCTCTTCGAATGGAGAAGGAAGCCCTTCCATGGCCTCGCCATGAGAACCGTAACAGTCACTCGGGGATCAGGTCGCGCAGATTTTCCGGGGTGATGACGACAGAGTCCGGGTGCAACCCCTCGGGCCGCTCCAGGCCGATGTAGGTCACGGGCACGTCCGGCACCGACTCGGCGTCCCAAGCCGCCACGTCCGTACCGCCGTTCGCCATCAGGCCGGTCAGATACCCGACCGTGAGCTGCTCGCGCTCGAGGACGGCGCGCAGCAGCGTCGCCACCGACACCTGGTTGCCCTCGACGCGGTTGTACGCCGGATGCCCCTTCAGGTACAGGTGCAGCCACTTGGCGTGCCAACTCCCGTCCTCCGCACGCCTGAACGCCAGCGGCAGCGCCACCCGGCCCGGCCCGCGCAGCTCCGACTTCATCCGCACGGTACGCGCCTCGAAGGGCCGCCCCCGCTGCTCGCCCTCGCGCAGCATGAACCCGAAGAACGACTCCTCGGCCTCCTCGAACCCCTCCCCGGAGAAGATGTTGACCTGCGGGACGATGTACGTGCCCCGCACCGCCCCGAGCCGCAGGTTGATGAACTCCGAGGCGCCGTCGGGTGCGTTGGTGATGTCACCCGAGTGCTCGCCCTCCACCTCGCGGAGATTGGTGTACGACAGCCACGACACCGTGTCGTACTGCGCGTCCAGGAGCAGCGCCGACAGGTCGTAGTCGGTGACCCGCTCCGCCTGCTTCCAGTACACGAAGAAGCGCAGCAGCTCCCCGTCGACCGGCGAGACGGAGCCGCGGGGCAGCACACCGAGTCCGGCCGAGGTGGCCCGCCCGCTGAGCGGAAGCGCCACGTCGAGGATGTCGGGGCCCACCAACAGGCGCTCCGGGGACGGGAGTCGGCGACTGATCTCCGCGTCCAGCGCGGCGATCAGCCGCTCGCGGTCCGCCTCCGGTACGGCCGTACGCGTGTCGTCGGCGACGTGCGCGCGGCCGAGACGGTTGATGAACACCCGCTTCCGGCCCGTCTCGTCGGCCCGATTGTGCAGGTACTCACGCACCGACAGCACGACCCGCCCGGAGACCTCCGGGGCGGTCTGCTCGACGGAGGCCACCACGGCGTCCCGCTCCTCCTGCGTGCGCGCGGTGCGCAGCAGGCGGTCCAGCGCGCGGAAGAGCCTGCCGGGCGCGGACCTGAGCAGTTCCGCCGCCCCGGCGACGTCGTCCGCACCGAGCAGTGCCTCCATGCGCGCGTCAAAGGTGTACGCCTTCTGCTCGCCCCGGGCGACGGCGAACACCTCGGCGGCACGCGGCCACTGCGGGTACTCGTGCGGGTGCAGACGCTCACCGAGCCGCTTGAAGGCCTCACGGTGCGCCAGGACGTCGGCGAGCTTGGCCGGAGCCGCCGCGACGACCGAGTCGAGCCCCGCGAGCAGCGCCCGGCGGGCCGGCCGCGACAGCGCGCGGAACCGGGTCGGCTCCTGGAGGGACACGTCCCCGTCCGACAACGCGCAGGCGAGCCGCAGCACATCGGTGACGGTGTCGAGCAGCAGACCCGAACCCGCCTTCAGCCGGGCCTCGTTCACGACGGCACGGTTCTCCCGCACCGGGATCTCGTCCGGCTGGGGTCCGTCGGCGCAGTGCTCGGCGAGCACCTTGAGGTCGGCCAGGTGCTCGTCGCCGAGCGGCGTGGTGCTCCCGGCCAGCGCCAGGTACAGGGCGGTGACCTCGTCGTCCAGGGCGCCGCCCAGGTGCAGGACGGTCAGCCGGTCGCCCACCGCGGCCGTCAGCTCGTCGTGCGCGGAGAGCATCTCGTCGTACGTGTGCTGGTAGTTGCCGTACGACGGCAGCGTGAGCAGGTTGAGCACGCCGTTGCGCAGCTGGGTGAGGACGCCGGAGCGGGCCTTGCCGTCCTCCAGGGCCTCGCGCACGCAGCGCGTCCAGAACTCGAAGGTGTCCGGGACGTTGGCCGGGAAGTCCTTGAAGTAGACGTTGTGCCGCACATGGTCGCCGGCCATCTCACGGACGGCGGCGAGCGTACCCACGGCGGTGTCGACGACCGTGGCCTCCGACAGCCCCGACATCGTCCTCAGCGCGTCGGCCGACAGCTTGAAGCCGACGGACATCAGCGCGGCGTCGAACTGCCGCGCCACGACGGCGCCTTCCCCGACGGGACCCGCGGGGGAGGGGAGACGGAGGGTGTGCCGGATGACCAGGCGTTCCAGACGGTGGACCATTTCGGAATGGTCGCAGAGGTGTTCGATCCGGCGCACCGGAGTTTTACGGGGCCCCGGTCTTCCGCGAGTCGCGGTCTTCCGCGGGCCTGGGTCAGGACTCCTGGCCCTGCTTCTTCTCCTTGATGCGCGCCGCTTCTTTGCGGACCTCCGCCTGCGTGGCGCGCTCCTTCTCCAGCCACTCGGGACCGTCCTCCCGAAGCGCCTCGATCTGCTCCGTGGTGAGCGGCTCGGTGACCCCGCCGCGTGCGAGGCCCGCGATGGAGATGCCCAGCCTGGCCGCGACGACCGGGCGGGGGTGCGGGCCGTTCTGGCGCAGGTCCTGGAGCCACTGCGGCGGATTGGCCTGGAGTTCGTTCAGCTCGGCGCGTGAGACCACGCCCTCCTGGAACTCCGAGGGGGTGGCGGGGAGGTACACACCCAGCTTCTTCGCCGCGGTCGCGGGCTTCATCGTCTGGGTGCTCTGGTGCGACTTCATGGAGTCCAGACTATCGGCCGCGCACGAGACCTCCGACCACAGTGGGTAACCTTGCCGCGTGACAGACTCGCCAGAACCCCCCTCCTTCCGGCTCGCGTACGTCCCCGGGGTGACGCCCGCCAAGTGGGTGCGGATCTGGCGCGAGCGGCTGCCGGACATCCCCCTGGAGCTCCTCCAGGTGAGCGCCGCGGAGGCCTCCGACCTGTTGCGCGACGGCGGTGCGGACGCCGGTCTCGTACGACTGCCGGTCGACCGTACGGTGTTCAGCGCGATCCCCCTCTACAGCGAGACGTCGGTCGTCGTGGTCCCGAAGGACCACGTGGTGACCGCGGCGGAAGAGGTGACCCTGGAGGATCTGGCCGACGAGGTCGTCCTCCATCCCCTCGACGACGTCATCGGCTGGGACCGGCCGCCGGGGGAGCCGGCCTTCGAACGCCCCGCCACCACGGCGGACGCGATCGAGTTGGTGGCGGCGAACATCGGCGTCCTCGTCGTCCCGCAGTCCCTGGCCCGCCTCCACCACCGCCGTGACCTCACCTACCGCCCGGTCACCGACGCCCCGCAGTCCGACATCGCCCTGTCCTGGCGGGAGGACGCCACGACGGACATGGTGGAGGACTTCATCGGCATCGTCCGGGGGCGGACGGTCAACAGCTCACGGGGGCGCACCCAGCCCGAGCCGGAACGCAGGGAACGGCCCGAGAGGGGCAGCGGCCGCAAGCCCGCGGCGGGTGCGGGGAGGGGCGCGGGGCGCGGATCTTCCGGTGCGGCCAAGGGTTTCCGCGGTGGGTCCAGCGGCTCAAAGGGCGCGGGCACCCGGCGGGGGAAGCCGAAGCGCAGGGGTTAGCTTTCCTGGGGGCTGGGGGCTGGGGGCTGGGGGCTCGGGGCCGGGTGCTAGGCGTCGGGTGCCCGGTGCCCGGTGCCCGGAGCCCGGAGCGGGGAGCCCGAAGCCTGGGGCCTGGGGCCTGGGGCCTGGCGTCAGGAGCCCGGAGCCGGGTCCGCGCGGCGTTGCGGCCTCTCCTCCCCGCGGACCTGGCGCGGTCGTCCCCGCAGGCGGCGCCGTCCCGGGCGTGCGAATGCGAGCCGCCCCTGCGATTCGGCTGCCCCGGACACGCGCCCGCCGCTTCAGTCGCTGCCGAACACCCCGTCGGCCCCGAACGCCACCGCCGCGAACCGTTCGCCCATCCGCCGGTGCGTCGCCGCGTCCGGATGCAGGTCGTCCGGCAGCGGCAGCTCCGCCGAGTCGTTCTCCCCGTACAGCTCGCGCCCGTCGAGGTAGTGCAGGTTCGGGTCCTCGGCGGCCCTCTGCTTCACGATCCGGGCCAGCTCCTCGCGGATCACCTGGAGGGTCAGCTTCCCGGTCGCGCGTTCCGCCGTGTCGCCCAGCGTTCTGAAGCGCAGCCGGCCCTCGCCGAGCTCGCTGACGTCCGGGAAGGAGGGCCCCGGGGTGTCCTCGTGGATCGGGCACAGGATGGGCGAGACGACCAGCAGGGGCGTGTCCGGGTGGCCCTCGCGGATCGTGTCGAGGAAGCCGTGAACCGCGGGACCGAAGGCGCGCAGCCGCATCACGTCGTGGTTGACGATGTTGATACCGATCTTGACGCTGATCAGGTCGGCGGGCGTGTCCCGCACGGCCCGCGCGGTGAACGGGTCGAGCAGCGCGCTCCCGGCCAGGCCCAGGTTGATCAGTTCCACCCGGCCCAGCGTCGCGGCGACCGCGGGCCAGGTGTTCCTGGGGCTCGCCGCGTCGGAGCCGTGGCTGATGGAGCTGCCGTGGTGCAACCACACCCGGCGATCGGCGGGCGGCGCGGTCCCGACGGGGGCATCGGTGCGCAGGGCGATCAGCTCGGTGGTCTCGTTGTGCGGCAGCCATATCTCGACGTCCTTGACCTCGCCGGACAGCCCGTCGAAACGGATGGTGCCGTGCGGCCCGGACCGCAGCTCGGACGTCCCCTCGGCCATGTCAATGGTGATGACGTTGCCGCCGAGCACACTGCCCTGCCCGGCCGGCCGCCCGTCGACGACCAGGTCGTACACGCCGTCGGGCCTGGGCGGCGCGCCGACGTAGGTCCGCTTGGTCGGCAGCGCGTCCAGCTCCACCGCGGTGGCCCGGGTGCGGAAGACCAGCCGTACCCCGGAGGGCTGGGACTCGGCCATGGCCAGCTGCCCGTCGGTGTTCTGGGCTCGGGCCCGGGCGGGCAGCCGGTGCGGCAGCACCCCGTGCTCGGTGTGCTCGACGTCGAGGGCGCCGCGCAGCAGGTCGGCGGTGACGGGTGTGGTGATCCAGTCGTGCATGTGCTCAGCCTGTCGATGGAGGGGTGGTCCAGTTGCGCAGCAGCGCGTCGAGGGCGTCCAGGATCCGCGTCCAGGACTCCTGGGAGTCGGGGGAGCTGTGGCTGAACCCTCCTGCCCCCTCCAGGCTCGCGTAGCCGTGGAAGGTGCTGCCCAGCAGCCGTACGGCATGGGTCTGGTCGGGTTCGGGCAGGTCGTAGCCGCGCAGGATGGCCCGCATCATCTGCGAGTGCCGTACGCCCGCGCTGGCCGCCGCGGTCTCGGGGTCGAGCCTCAGCCGGGCGGCGGCGGCACGGCCGGGGTGTGCGTGGGCGTAATCGCGGTAGACGTTCGCGTAAGCGGTGAGGGCGTCCTTGCCGGCCCGTCCGGCCACCGCGTCCGCGGAGAGGTCGGCGAGCTCCTCCAGGGCGAACAGGGCGATCCGGGTCTTGAGGTCCTGGGAGTTCTTCACATGCGAGTACAGGCTCGCGACCTTGACGCCGAACCTTCGGGCGAGCTCGGAGACGGTCACCTGCTCGAAGCCCACCTCGTCGGCCAGCTCGGCGCCCGCCCGGACCAGTCGCTCCGTGCTCAGCCCTACTCGTGCCATAGCAGTCCTCTCGTTCGCCAGAAGCCATTATGCATTTGCCTAAGTCTTTTAGGCAATCTAGCGTGAGGCTATGGAACCGCTGACCGAGCAACAGATTCGTGCCGCCTTCGTGAACTGCACCAAGGGCGAGGCGAAGCGGCTGTCCGTGCCGCGTGACCTGGCCGAGCGTCCGTGGGAGGACCTGGACTTCCTCGGCTGGCGCGATCCGCAGGCCCCCGACCGCGCCTACCTGGTGGCCGTGCTGGACGGCCGCCCGACGGCCCTCGCGCTGCGCGGCTCCGCCGCCGGCTCCTGGCAGACGCGGCGCAGCATGTGCTCGTTGTGCCTGACCACCCACTCCGGCGGGGTCTCCCTGATGGTCGCGCGGAGGGCGGGCAAGGCGGGGCAGCAGGGCAACTCGGTCGGCGCCTACATGTGCGACGACCTCGCCTGCTCGCTCTATGTGCGGGGCAAGAAGGACGCGGGCGCCGGTGCACGGCTGCACGAGACGCTCACCCTGGACGAGAAGATCCGGCGGACGGTCACGAACCTCGCCGCCTTCGTCGCCAAGGTGACGGGCGGCGCCATGTAAGGCGCCCGCGCCCTGGGGGAGTTCCCTCGGGGAGGTCAGGAGAGGTACCTCGTCTGCTGTGCCGTGTTCACCACGGTCCGGCCGCTCGCCCGAGTGAACGACCCGGCCGCCACCCAGGATCCGGCACATCGCGCCCAGCTCTCGCGCCCTCGCGCCTTGCGCCCCGCCCCGGCGTGCCTCGCTTCCGCGCGGCCCGCGCCCGCGCGCCTTGCGCCCCGCCCCGGCGTGCCTCGCTTCCGCGCGGCCCGCGCCCGCGCGCCTTGCGCCCCGCCCCGGCGTGCCTCGCTTCCGCGCGGCCCGCGCCCGCGCGCCTTGCGTCCCGCGCCCCCGCCCCCGCGCGCCTCGGGCCCCGCCCCCTCGCGCCAAAGCCGTACGCCGACAAGGCCCGCCCCCCTTCCGTCCCTGCCGAACCACAGCCGATGCCGACGACGTGCTCGGAGTCGCGTCGAGGGAATCGGACCGTCGGTGGAGCAGGGGCGTTCCGGCGTCCCCGGTGGCAGAATCGGGCGCGTGGATCGGGGGATCCTCGAGCGGGAGCCCGAGCTGGCGCGACTGGCCTCGGCCGCGCGGGAGGCGGCGGACGGGGCCGGATCCGTGGTGCTCGTCTCCGGAGAGGCCGGTATCGGCAAGTCGAGCCTGGTGAAGGCCCTTCCCGGTCATCTGCCGGACGGCACCAGGATCCTCGTCGGCGAGTGCGACGACCTCGCCACCCGCAGGCCCCTCGGCCCCTTCCGCGACCTGATCGGCAGCGTTGGCGGCGAACTGGCCGGTGCCGTGACGGAGGGCGGCGACCGCCATCGCGTCCACGAGGCTCTGCTCGAAGAACTACGCGGAGCGGTACTCGTCGTCGAGGACGTCCACTGGGCCGACGAGGCATCCCTGGACGCCCTGCGCTTCCTGGTCCGCCGGCTGGAACGCCTGCCCGCCCTGCTCGTCCTGACCTACCGCGACGACGAGTTGAGCCGTGAGCATCCCCTGCGGCAGCTGCTCGGCCAGGTGTCCCGGGCGCCCCGCGTGCACCGGCTGCCGCTGGCCCGGCTGTCCCTGGACGCCGTGCGCACCCTCAGCGCCGGCCGCGTCGACCCCGCCCAGGTGTACGCCGTCACGAACGGCAACCCCTTCTTCGTCGCCGAGATCGTCGCCGCCGGGGGTACCGGGAGGGTGCCCCCGACCGTCGTCGACGCCGTGCTCGCCCGGCTGCGAGGTCTGCCCGGCGCCACGGTGGACGCGTTGGAGCAGTTGGCCGTCGTTCCCTCCGCCGTGGAACGCCCGCTGGTCGACGCACTGCTCACGGACGGGGCGTCCGTCGCGGCGGTGCCGCAGGAACACGGTCCGCTCGCGACCGGGGTGTCCGCCCCGGCGGCGGACCCGCACGGCCCGCTCACCGACGGGGTGTCCGTTCTGGCCGCCGCCGAGCAGCGCGGTCTGCTCACCGTCACCCCGGAACGGGTGGCGTTCCGGCACGAGCTGATCCGCCGGGCCGTGGCCGACTCCCTGCCCGCCGCCCGCCGCATCGGCCTCAACCGGGCCGTTCTCGCCGCTCTCGTCGCCCGGCCCGGATCCGACGCCGCCCGGATCGTCCACCACGCGGCCCAGTCCGGCGACCAGGATGCCGTCGCCCGCTACGGCCCCGACGCGGCGAAGGACGCCTCCTCCACGGGCGCCCACCGCGAGGCCGCCGCCCAGCTCCGGCTCGTCCTGCGCGACCAGCACCGCTACGCCCCCGCCGAACTCGCCGACCTGCTCGAACGCTACGCCGTCGAGAGCTACACCATCGCCGACTCGACCGCCGCCGTCGCCGCCCAGCGCGAGGCCGTCGCCCTGCGCCGCGCCCTCGGCGACACCCTCGCCCTCGGCGCCGACCTGCGCTGGCTGTCCCGCATCCACTGGTGGGCCGGCAACGCCGACCAGGCCCAGGAGGCCGCCCGAGAGGCGGTGGCGGTCCTTGAACACGCGGGCGACGACCGCCTGTTGGCCCTCGCCGTCAGCAACACCGCCCAGCTGCGCATGCTGTCCGAGCGCTACGCCGAGGCCGTCGAACACGGCGAGCGTGCCATCGTCCTGGCCCGCAAGGCCGACGATCCGGCGATCCTCGCGCACGCCCTCAACAACGTGGGCACCGCCCGCTGGCGCTCCGGAGACCCCGGCGGGCGGGCCGAGCTGGAGGAGAGCCTCGACGTCGCGCTCGCCGCCGGCGAGGTCGAGCACGCCTGCCGTTCCTACGCCAACATCATCTGGACCCTGCTCGACAACCTCCAGTACGACGAGGCCGACACGTTCCTGCCCCCGGCGATGGAACTCGCCGACCGCGCCGAGCACTTGGGGTTCCTCAACTACCTCCACGTCGAACTCGCCATGCGCAGGCTCGCCGCCGCCGACTGGGACGACGCCGAGAAGCACGCCGAGTACGGCATGCACGACTTCATCCCGGCCCGTTGTCCCGCCCTGACCGTCCTGGCCCGGGTCCGCATCCGCCGCGGCCGCCCCGGCGCCGACGAACTCCTCGACGAGGCCTGGGAGATCGCCGTAGGGACGAAGGAACTGCAGCGCACCGGACCGGTGGCGGTGGCACGGGCGGAGTCGGCCTGGCTGCGCGGGGACACGCAAGGGGTGATCGAGGCGGCCGCGTCCGTCCACGCCCAGGCGAGCCGGCTGCCCGGCGCCCCCCACCGGCCCGAACTCGGCTACTGGCTCACCAAGGCGGGTCATCGCGTCCCACCGGACGACTCCGACCATCCGTACGCCGTGCAGGCGCGCGGGCAGTGGCGCCGGGCCGCCGAACTCTGGCAGGCCGCGGGCTGTCCCTACGAACACGCCGCCGCGCTCGCCGAGAGCCCGGACCCCGCCGCCAAGCTGGAGGCCCTGGCCGCCTTCGACGCACTGGGTGCCGAACCGGCGGCCCACCTGCTGCGCGTCGAGCTACGACAGCTCGGCGTGCGCCACGTCCCGCGCGGCCCCCTCGCCGCGACCCGCGAGAACCCCGCGGGCCTCACCGACCGCCAGCTCCAGGTCATACGGCTGCTCGCGGAAGGGCTCACCAACGCGGAGATCGCCGCCCGGCTCGTCGTGTCGGTCCGCACGATCGACAACCACGTGCGGGCGGTGCTCGACAAACTCGACGCATCGGGCCGCCGCCAGGCCGCCGTGCGCGCGGCGGAGCTCGGACTGCTGCCCCCGACCTAGGTATCCCGGAGCGCCGAGCTGGGTGACGGTCACGGATACCCGCTGCCGTGTGACGCGAGTAGAACGGACGAATCAACCCGATTCGGAAACGGGGGACTCATGTCCAGCACAGCCGTCCAGGCCGCACGTCGTGAACTGACCGGATTCACCGGGGAGCTGATCGGCCCCGAGGACGCCGGCTACCAGGAGGCCCGTACCGTCTACAACGCGATGATCGACAAACGCCCCGCTCTCGTCGCCCGCTGTGGCGACGCGGACGCGGTGTCCCGCACGATCGGCTTCGCCCGCGCCCACGGCCTGCCCCTCGCGGTGCGGGGCGGCGGGCACCATGGCGCCGGACTCGGCACCGTCGACGGGGGAGTGGTCGCCGACCTGTCACCTATGAAGGACATCCGGGTCGACCCCGAAGCGCGCACCGTGCGGGTCGGCGGCGGCTGTGTCTGGGGCGAGGTGGACCGCGCCACCAACGCGCACGGCCTGGCCACGCCCAGCGGCATCGTCTCCACGACCGGTGTCGGCGGCATCGCCACCGGCGGCGGGCTCGGTCACCTCACCCGCAGCTGCGGGCTGACCATCGACAACCTGCTGGAGGCCGACGTCGTCCTCGCCGACGGCCGCCGGGTACGGGCGAGCGCCGACGAGAACAGCGACCTGTTCTGGGCGATCCGGGGCGGCGGCGGCAACTTCGGCGTCGTCACCTCGTTCGTCTTCCGGCTGCACGAGATCAGTACGGTGATCGCCGGGCCGACGTTCTGGTCCGTCGACGACAGCGCCGAAGTCCTCTCCGCGTACCGGGAGTTCATCCTGAACGCGCCCCGCGAGCTGGGCGGGTTCTTCCTGCACGGCACCGTCCCGCCCGCCCCGCCGTTCCCCGAGGAGATCCAGCTCCGCAAGACGGCCGGCGTGGTCTGGTGCTACACCGGCGACGACACCGAGGCCGCGGCGCGCGAGATGGCCCCGCTGCTCGACGCCCTGCCCGCGCCGCTGCTGCACGCCCCGATGGTCATGCAGCACCCCGACCTGCAGGCCATGTTCGACGGGCTCTACCCGCCCGGCCACCAGTGGTACTGGCGGGCCGACTTCGTCGAGACCATCCCGGACGAGGCGGTCCAGCTGCACGCCAAGTTCGGCGCCGAGGTGCCGACCGTCCAGTCGACCATGCACCTCTACCCGATCGACGGTGCCGCCCACGACGTGGGCCAGGACGAGACCCCCTGGGCCTACCGCCACGCCAACTGGGCCTCCGTCTTCGCCGGCGTCGACCCCGATCCGGCCAACGCAGAGCTGGTCAAGCGGTGGACCGTCGACTACTTCGACGCCCTGCACCCGCACTCGGCGGGCGGCGCCTACGTCAACATGATGATGGACGAGGGCCAGGAACGGGTCCGCGCCAGCTACCGCGGCAACTACGACCGCCTGGCCCGCATCAAGGCCGACCGGGACCCGGACAACGTGTTCCGCCTCAACCAGAACATCCAGCCGGCACCCAAGCCGTCGCACGGGGCGCGGCCGTAGGACGGGTGACGGGTCGCTCGGCGGAGCCGCGTCAGCCCAGGTTCCGCGCCAGCCAGTCATGAGCCGCCCGTGCCGTGAACTCCTCCTGGCCTCCCCGCAGGAGGAGACCGGCGCGGACGAACTCCGGGGCCTCTGCCTGCGCCGCGACGTAGGGGATCGCGATGCAGCGCATCCCGGCGGCGTGCGCGGCGGCGGCGCCCGGGGCGGCGTCCTCCAGGACCACGCAGTCGGCCGGGTCGGCACCGAGCCGACGGGCCGCCTCCAGGAAGACGTCGGGCGCGGGCTTGCCGTGGGCGACCTCGTCGGCCGAGACGGTCGTACGGAGATACGCGTCGAGGCCCGTACCGGCCAGGATCGCTCCGATGGCCCCCGGAGAGGATCCCGAGGCCACCGCCATCGGTACGCCCTCACCGGCCAGCAGCTCCACGAACTTCCGCATCTCCGGGTACACGCGCGTGGCGGTGCGGGCCAGCTCCAGGTAACGATGATTGAGCTCGCCGAGCAGTTCGAGGCGCGGCGCCGTGATCCCGTACCGCTCCTGCCAGATCCCGAGCGTCTCCCAGGTGCTGATACCGACGTACTGCTCGTTGTCCTGCCAGGTGAAGGCGATGCCGTGCTCGGCGAGCAGCAGGCGCGACGCCTCGTAGTAATTAGGCTCGCTGTCCACGAGCGTTCCGTCGAGATCGAAGATGACCGATATGCCGCTGAGCCTGCTCATGGCGTCCAGGATGTCAAAGATCAACTCCGGGCGGCGCGCCCGACCGACTCCACCAGTGGCAGCAGCCGGTGGGCGACCCGCTCCCGCAGCGCCACCTCGGTGCGTGTCCGCACCACTCCCGGCAGGCTGATCACCTTCTGGATCACGTCCTCCAGGTGCGCGTTGTCCCGCGCCACGACCCGCGTCAGCAGATCCCCGCCGCCCGCGATCGAGAACGCCTCGACGATCTCCGGCACGGCGGCCAGCGCGTCCCCCACGTCGTCGAGCCGCCCCTGGGTCACCTCGATGTGCACGAACGCCAGCACCGGATGGCCGAGCGCGGCGGGCGACAGCGAGGGCCCGGTCCCGGTGATCACCCCGTCCCGCTCCAGCCGGTCGAGGCGCGCCTGCAAGGTGCCCCGCGCGACCCCGAGGATGCGCGCGTACTCCCGCACGCTCGTGCGCGGCCGCTCCAGCAGCAGCCGCAGGATGCGGGTGTCGAGCTCGTCCACGGCCATGGCGTACGGCCTCCTCGTCCATGGTCCGTTGGCCCGTCGGTGGACGCTCCGGGACCGCTTTCACTGTACCGATGGCCCAGCATATTCGACCTCACTTGAGCCGACAGCGGCGAGGATGCTGCAATGAGCCGGTCGATGGCGCTGCGGACCTCCGCGGCGCCTTTTCCATGCCGGTGTCCAGCCGGCGGCCAAGAGCTTCAGGGGGCGGTACGTGCTGAAGAGGGTGTTCATGGCGGCGGACCCGGGCCGGGTCCGGCTGCGCTTCGCCGCGCGGGCGGTGCTCGGCATCGGCCTCGCGGTCGTGCTGTGCGGCCTCGCGGGACACTCGCTCGCCGGTGCCGTCACCGGCGGCCTCGCCGCGCTGCTCGCCCTGTTCACCGTCACGGACGCCACCGTCCGGGGGCAGGCGCTCACCACCGCCCTGCTGCCCGCCGTCGGCCTGCCCGTCCTCGCCGCCGCGGCCGGGCTCCACGACCACCCCGTCGCCCGCGACCTCGTCCTCCTCGCCGTCGTCGGCGCGGGCGTCTACGCCCGGCGCTGGGGCCCACGCGGGCACAGCCTCGGCGTCTTCGCGTTCATGACCTTCTTCGTGGCGCAGTTCCTGCACGCGACCACCGACCGACTGCCCGAGCTCTACGCCGCCGTCCTGCTGTCCGTGCTCACCGCCGCCGCGGTCCGCTTCGGCCTGTGGTGCTACGAGCGCCGGCTCCCCCCGGCCCCCGTGCCCGCGCCGCCCGCCGGGACCGGCCTCGCCCGTGCGACCACCCGCCAGGCGGTCCAGGCCATGGCCGGCGCGGGCTTCGCCCTCGTCGTCGGCCAGCTGATCTCCGGACAGCGCTGGTACTGGGCCGTCGGCGCCACCTGGTGGATCTTCGTGAACACCACCTCGCGCGGCGAGACCCTGGTCCGCGGCTTCCGCCGGGTCCTCGGCACGGTGATCGGCATCGGCCTCGGCCTGCTCGTCGCCGTACCGCTGCACGGGGCGCCGGCGCCCACGGCCGTCCTGCTCGCCCTCTGCGTCTTCGGCATCTTCTACACGGCCGCCGTCTCGTACACGTGGATGATGCTCTGGGTCACGCTGCTGGCCGAGCTCCTCTACGGCCTTCTCGGCGTCCTGAACCCCGCACTGCTCGCCCTGCGGTTCGCGGAGACCGGCGTGGGAGCGGTCGGGGCCGTCCTCGCGGTGCTGTTCGTCCTGCCGATCACCACCCACGCCGTCACCGACGCCTGGATCCAGCGCGCCCTGCGCTGCGTTCACGCCTGCACCGCCGAGGCCGCCGCCCGCCTCGCGGGAGTGCCGGGCGCGGACCCGGCCGGCCGCGTGACCGAACTGGAGCAGCTGCTCGGCAGGGTCCGGCTCTCGGTGGCCCCGCTGGTCCACCCCCTCAACCCCCTGTCGGCCCGCAAGCGCCGCGCCCGCCGCGTCCTCGCCCTCCTCGACGACTGCGCCCGGGAGATCCGGGGCCTGGTCACCGTCGCGGCCGACCCCGAGGCCTCGCACGACGCCCGTCTGACCGCCGCGTGCCGACGGGTGGAGGCCGCTGTGGAGGCCCTCACGGACGGCAGGGACTTCCCGGTGGCGGACCGACCCCTCGCCGAGGAACCCGCACTGGCCCATCTGCACGGACTGGAGAGGGCGCTCGCGGAGCTGGCCGCGCCCTTGCGCACGCCAACCGGCTCGCCGCTGGTGGGAGCCTGAACCACCCCGCCGGGTCCGTGACCGGCCCGTGAATATTTCGGGTGCTGGTCTAGACCGGTGCTGATCGACTGCTACCGTCGCCCCGAACGGCACCGACCGAGAGGGGACGACTGTGGCAGACGGCGGCGGGCGGGGACGGGCCTACATCGGGTCGTTCACCGCGGCGGGAGGCCCCGGCATCGTGACGGCGGCGGTGGCCCCGGGCACGGGTGCGTTGAAGGTGCTGAGCGGCCTGAACGGCGTACCCGATCCGTCGTATCTGGCCTTGTCGGACCGCGGGGACGTGCTCTACGCGGTCAGCGAGACGGCCGAGGGCGCGGTGGCCGCGTACCGGGTGAACGGCGACCGGCCGCAGCCGGCCGGCCCGCCGGTGCCGGTCGACGGGAACGGGCCCACGCACCTCGCCGTGCACGCCGGACACGTCCTGACCGCCAACTACGGCTCGGGCAGCGTCACCACCGTGCCCCTGCGCGCCGACGGCTCCCTCGCGGGTGCCCCCTCCGGCGTGCTGCGTCACACCGGCTCGGGCCCGCACACGCCCCGCCAGCAGGGACCGCACGCCCACCAGGTGCAGCCCGACCCGAGCGGGCGGTGGATCGTCAGCGTCGACCTCGGCACGGACTCCGTGCGGGTGTGCACCCTCACGGACGGCGCGCTCGACGTACACCGCGAGATCGCCCTGCGCCCCGGCTCGGGCCCCCGCCACCTGGCCTTCCACCCCGACGGGACCCGTGCCTACGTCCTCAACGAGCTCACCCCGACCCTCATCAGCTGCCGCTGGGACGCCGAGGAGGGCTCCCTGAAGCCCCTGAGCGAGATCCCGGTGCTGGCGGGCGCTCCACGGGGCGACGCCTACCCGTCGGGCGTCGTCACCTCCCCCGACGGCCGTTTCGTGTGGACCGCCACCCGGGGCGAGGACGTCCTGTCCACCTTCGCCGTCGAGGGCGACGACCTGCGACTGGTCGGCACGGTCAGCTGCGGCGGACGCTGGCCCCGGGCCCTCACCGAGTCCGGCGGATTCCTGTACGTGGCCAACGAGCGCTCCGGCGAGGTGACCTGGTTCGCCGTGGACCCCGCGACCGGCCTGCCCAGGTACGAGGGCTCGATCGAGGTCCCGGCCGCGTCCTGCGTGGTCTTCGACTGATCCGCCGCCGGCCACGCCGAAGGGCCCGCTCCGACGGATGGAGCGGGCCCTTTCGGTGACGCGGTCGCAGGCGGCGCGCTCAGCGCACCGGGGCGCCCTGCGCCTGCTGCGGGGCGATGCCCAGCGCGGTCGTGTACTTGGCGAGGACGAGCTTGCCGATCGCCGGGTAGGGGCCGAGCGGCTCGGCGGCGGAGCAGCCGGCCTCCTTGGCCGCCTCCTCGATCACGGCGGGGTCGATCTCCGGCCCTATCAGATACGGCGCGAGCGCCAGCTGCTGAGAACCGGAGGACCGCAGCTGATCGGCGATGGACGCGATCGAGCCGTCCTGGTCGAGCGCCGCCGCCATCACCGGCACGGCCAGACGCGCGGCGAGCAGCATGCCGGTGATCCCGGCCGCCTGCACGGCCTCCTCGCCGCCCACCGCGCCCAGGATGATGCCGTCCGCGGCGGTCGTCACGGCGAACAGACGAGCGCGGTCGGCACGGGCCAGCCCGGCCTCCGACAGACGTACGTGCAGCGCCTCGGCGAGCAGCGGGTGCGGGCCCAGCACATCGGTGAGGTCGGCCGCGATCCGGCTGTCCATCACCGCCTGGCGGATCCGGCGCAGCAGCGCGCCGTCCGGACCGGCGAGCAGCGGCACCACGACGGCGACGGGACCGTCGGGCTCCTTGACGTCCATCCCGGCGGCCTTGGCCTGCTCGTAACGGGCGGTGCGCTCCTCGGCGGCATGGGTCAGGACGGCCTGAAGCGTGGGGAACTCCGAGTCGTCCCCGTCGAGGTACCCGATCCGCGCGTCGAGGCCGGGGAGCTCGGAGCGGGCGATGCTCACGACCTCCTCGGCGAGGCTGCGCGTGGCGGCCGCGGGCGTGCCCGGAACCGCGAGGACGAGCGCGGGCGCGCCCTCGGGAGCCGCCAAGGGCTCGGGTCGGCGGTGCCGCCCGGGCTGGCGAGGTCGCGGCATTCGTACTGGCAGGCCGGACGCGGGCCCAGTGGGGGAGCTCATGGCGACGCATGTTACTGGCTTCCGGGGCTCCCCTGTTCGGGGAGGGTGCAGGTGAGCGGTATCCGTCCGGTTTTGTCTGATGAGTTACGTCCGCTTCAGCCCCTCTTTGGGGTCACGACGTACAACATCGACTCGTCGCTCGGAAGAGTGAGCGAGCCACGCGCCAGTTCTGTGGCGATCTGTACGGATCCCTCCAACGGTCCGCCCGCCGCCGTGACCTGCCGTGCGTGCGGCAGTCGCCGCTGCAACTCCTCCACCAGCGGTACGACGAGGGCGGCACCCATCCTGAACAAGCCACCGGTGAGACTCACATGCGCCTCGCCCTCCGCCGGACAGACCGCGGCCGCCGAGTCCGCCATGTGCCGGGCCGCCTCGCGCAGGATCCTCCCGGCGACCGGGTCGCTCCCGGCGCAGGCCGCCACCTGGGGTGCGAAGGAGGCGAGCACGGCGGGCCGGTCCGTACGCGGGTACAGCCTGCCGGGCAGCTCCCGCAACGGTCCGAACGACTCCTCGGCCAGGGCCAGCAGCGCCGCCGAACCCCCCGGCCGCCCGTCGTGGGCCCGCAGCGCGGCCTCAAGACCGGCCCGCCCGATCCACGCGCCGCCCCCGCAGTCGCCCAGCAGATGACCCCAGCCGTCCGCCCGGCGCCAGGACTCGAGGTCGGTGCCGATCGCGATGAGACCGGTACCGGCCGCGACGACCGCACCCGGGCGCGAACCGAGAGCGCCGGTGTACGCCGTCACCGCGTCCGCGACGAGCGCGACGGTCCGGACCCCGAACTCCCTCTCCAGCGCGGCGGGAAGCTCGTCCCGCAGCGCGTCGCCCAGGGTCGCGAGACCGGCCGCTCCGACGACGGCGGTGTCCAGTCCGGTCACCCCCGCCTCGGGCAGCAACGCCCGCACCATCGGCGTCAGTTGTTCCATCAGGTGCCCCGGGTCGATCCCGCGCGCACCCGTCCGCACGGGCACCTCGGACTCCCGCGGTGCCGTGTTCCCCCGGCCGGGGACGCCGACGACGACCCGCAGGCCGGAGCCGCCGGAGTCGACGGCGAGGAACCCTTCGTTGAGCGACAAGCTCCCCTCCTTCCCGGTGACCGGTGTCTGATCTGCTGGACCGGCTCCCTGCCAGTAGAGTGACACGCCGTGGCACCACGACCCTTGCACGAACTTGTTGAAGCGGGCTGGGCGAAGGCTCTCGAGCCCGCGGCCGAACGCATTGCCGCCATGGGGGACTTCCTCCGGGCCGAGATAGCGGCGGGCCGGACCTACCTGCCGGCCGGGGCGAATGTCCTGCGGGCCTTCCAGCAGCCCTTCGACGACGTCCGCGTTCTGATCGTCGGTCAGGACCCCTATCCGACGCCGGGAATGGCGATCGGGTTGAGTTTCGCGGTCTCGCCCGAGGTGCGTTCCCTGCCGGGCAGCCTGGAGAACATCTTCCGGGAGATGCACTCCGACCTGGGGCTGCCCCGGCCGTCGAACGGGGATCTGACGCCGTGGGCCGAGCAGGGCGTGCTGCTGCTCAACCGGGCGTTGACGACGGCCCCGCGCAAGCCGGGCGCGCACCGCGGCCAGGGCTGGGAAGAGGTCACCGAGCAGGCCATCCGGGCGCTCGCCGCTCGTGGGAAGCCGCTGGTATCGGTCCTGTGGGGGCGTGATGCGCGTAATCTGCGGCCGCTCCTGGGGGATCTTCCGGCGATCGAGTCCGCTCATCCCTCGCCGATGTCGGCGGACCGCGGCTTCTTCGGCTCGCGTCCGTTCAGCCGGGCCAATGATCTGCTGCTGCGACAGGGTGCCCAGCCGGTGGACTGGCGACTGCCGTAGGCCCCCGCCAGGCCCTCTCCACCGTGCGGTGAAGAGGGCCTGGCCACCGCGATCAGGTCACCGTGAATCCGTCGAACGTGGCGATGCCCCGTCCGTCGGTCCAGCCGTTGGCCGCGGTCATGAAGACCCCGACGTCCTGCGCGGCGGCCGCGCCGCCCGGCGTGGCCGTGCCCACGGTGGTCCAGGTGACGCCGTCCGTGCTGGCCTCTCCGATGTACGAGGCGCCGGACCTGGTCAGCCGCAGCCGCACCGGTGCGGTGAAGGAGCCCGACAGTTCGATCGAGTCGAAACGGCCGTCACCGTCCTTGTCCCAGCTCAGCGCGCAGCCGTTGGACGGTGTGATCGCCAGGTTCACATAGCCCGCGCTCCCCTGAGTGCCCAGGTCGTTGCGGACGATGAGGCCCGCCCGTGCCCAGCCCCCGGACGCGTCCTGGGAGGTGACGGTGACCTGGGCCACCGTTCCGTCCTGGTACCCACCCGCCCGGTACACCGCCCCGAACTCGTTGGTGCCACCCCACAGGTCGGCCCCGGCGCCCTCGATGGCGATCTCGTCGCCGGCCTGCCCGAACACCGCGTCGTTGTAGGAGACTGTGCGGTACGGGTCACCGACCCCGGCCGCGGCCATCAGCCGTACCGGCGCCACCGCCTTCCCGCCCCCCGCGTACGCCGCCGCCGCGACGACCTGGCCGACCAGTTCCGTAGGCGCACCCGCCAGCGACACCTCGAAGCGAGCGGCGAACGTCTCGCCCGACGCCACCGACGCCTTGCCCACCGGATCGAGCGGCTTCACCGCCAGGCCCTTGGGGGCGGTGACGGAGAGGGTCACGCCGCGAGCCGCCGTGAACCCGTTCCTGTTGGTGAAGGTGGCCTTCACCGTCGCGGGCGTGCCCTCGGCCACCGCTCCCCGGTCGACCCCCGCCGTGAGGGCCGCCTGGTAGGGCGTGGTGGCGAGCAGGTCGCGCACGCTGCGGGCCAGGGCGTAGGGGGAGCCGTGGGGGTCGGTCGGGTGCGTTTCGTGCGCGTGCGCCCAGCGGTCCTCCAGAGCGAACCAGTCGATCGTCGCCGGCTCCTTCCCCGTGGCGAGCGCGTCGAAGTACGTCTGCCAGCGGGTGCGGTACAGGCCGCCGACCAGTCCGGACCACTCCCGGTTCGCGTAGTCGTGCAGGCCCTCTTCGCTGCTCTGACGTCCGCCCCAGGTGGTGATGAGGGAGCGGACGTCGTATTCGAGGCGGTCCTTCTCGGCACGGTCGGCGCCCCAGGAACGCGCGTCGGCGAGCCACCGCCCGAGCAGATGCGGGCCGGAGGTCGCCAGCAGGTCGTCGAGGAGGTCCATCCAGCCCAGCCAGGTCTTGGTCAGCCTGCCGAACAGGGTCTTGTCCCCGGCGTCGTGTGCGGCCTTGATCTGCGGCAGCAGGACCCGGCTGCGGTTGGACAGGACCTGCCGAGCCACGTCGACGACGTCGTACCGGTAGGCCGAGCTGTCCCTCAACTCCGCTCGTACCGCGAGGAGTTCGGTGAGTGCGGCGTCGAAGGCGGTGGTGTCGTAGCGGTCCTTCTCCGGGCCCCAGGCGGCGGCCTTGTTCGCCGTCAGGCTCGGACGGGCGCCGAACAGGCCGTCCGGGGCCTCGCTCCAGGCGTCGGCGCGGGACATGTTGTACGCGGTGTCGCGGATCGTCTGCCAGGCCGCCGCCGCATGCCGGTCGGGGCCGCCGTAGCGGGAGAGGGCGTACGCGGCGAACCAGTCGTCCAGGTCCACGGTGCCGGGCGTCCAGGCCAGGTCGGTGAGAAGGGCGAGCGCGGGCGCGTTGTTGTCGGCCCCTTCGGGCATCGCCGCGATACCGGCGAGCGCACTGCCTTCCTTGTCACGCCACTTGGGGTACTGCTCCACCCAGTCCGGGGCGTTGGCGCCGATCGGGGTGTGGCCGCCGAAGTTCCAGATGCTGCCGAAGGCGTACGGGGTGCCGCCCCAGTCGCTCTCCCGGTCCGTGACGGTGGTGTAGCGGTCCGACAGGCCGTCCACGATCAGCATGCGGCTCTTGTCGACGCCGTCGAGCAGTTCCTTGGCCGGGTTGTTCTGCCAGCCGAGGATCGCCCAGACGGCCCCCGGGTGGGCCTTCTGCAGTGCCGCCTCGACGGCCTTCGCGGCCTCGCCCACCGGCACGTCACCGGCGTTGCCGCCCTCGTGCAGCAGGTCCATCTTGTACATCGTGCTAGCGCCGAACCGCTCCTTCTGGGCACGGTAGAACGTGGCGGCCACGTCGTCGAAGGCCGTGGTGCGCGGGTCGAGCCAGTCGGGGCGTTTGAAGGCGCCCCAGTCGCCCTGCGCCACCACCTTCGCGTCCCCGCCGTGCCTGGCGGGGAAGTCGTCCGGGACGCTGCCGTAGTAGCCCGGCAGGACCGGCGTCATGCCCAGGTCGCGCACCCGGTCGATGATCTTCTCGGCGAGCGCGGCACGCTTCTCGATGAGCTGCCGGGAGACCGGCCCGCCGAAGCCCGACATGTTCTGCAGCAACCACCAGGGCTGGTGGGCCGGGGCCGGGATCCAGGCGCGCATCTCGGCGTCGGTGTAGCCGAACCGACGGAACGTGTCGTAGTAGACGGCGTCGCCGCCCATGTAGACGAGGACCCGGTTGACTCCGTGCACGGCCAGCACGTCCAACTCGTACTGCCAGGCGTCCCAGTCGCGGTAGGCGCCGGTGTAACCCTCGTTCGTGTCGTTGAAGGCGAAGCGGTGCGGCACGTTGGCCGTTCCCGTGATCTCCGCGGCGGGCGCGGGGAGGATGCGCGGCAGGTTCAGCTGCTCGCCGGTCCAGGAGACGGAGGCGTGCACGGTCCGCCGCAGGTAGGTGTGGAGACCTGTGAGCAGTACGGCGGGACTGGTGCCCTCCACCGTGATCTGTCCGGCCCGGCCGCTGACCCGGAAGCGGTCGGTGCCCTCCTTGACGGCCCGCAGGGTGAGTTGCCGGTAGTGGTCGGGAAGCAGCCGCTTCAGCGCGGCCACGGCGGGCGCGGTGTCGAAGAGGACACCGTCGGCCGCGTACGCGCCCTGCGGACGGGTCAGCAGTGCGGCGCCGCCCAGCGCGACCGCGCCCGTGAGGATCCGTCTGCGGGTGACGCCTGGGAGGTCGAGGTCGCCTCGGTTGTCGTGCATGAACGTCCTTCCGGCCGAGCTCAGTTGATCGACGTGATCGTCATGGCGAAGAGGTGCAGGGCGGGGGCGCCCGCCTGGATGCCGTCGCTGACCTTGGGCAGGGCCACGGACCGCAGTTCCTTCCCGGCGGTCAGATCGACCCCGAAGGTGAACAGGCTGACGGGGTTGTCGTCACGGCCCGAGCCGATGTGGCGGTAGGGCAACACCACCGCGGCGGAGGAGTTCGCGCCGTACCAGTCGGGGACGTCGACCGAGAACGCCTGCTCGGTGCCGTCGGCGTAGACGACCTTCCCGTCACCCTTGCCGTCTCCCCAGGTGCTGGTGCCGAGGAAGGTGAGCCGCGAGCCGGAGCCGGACAGCAGCACGGTCTGGCCGAAGGAGATGACGTTGTCGTTGCTCCCGGGCCGGGTGTCCGGCCAGGTGAAGGGCACCCCGTCGTAGGCGACCGTGGCACCCGGGGTCAGCCCCACCGACGCCAGCGCCTCGGCGGACAGGCTGGAGTTCGAGCCGTCGATGTTCGCGACGGTGACGGCGTCGGCGGAGGAGATCCCCGCGTTGTCGAACGCCTTGGACAGCGAGCGGTACGGCAGCAGGACGGGGGTGGTCGCGCGGGTGCAGTCGGAGCCGTGGCGGTGCACATCGAAGAGGGCGTGCGCGGTGAACACGACCCGGCCCTCGGCGTCGTCGGGGAGCCGGGTCCGCCAGGTGCGGGTCACCGACCGCCCGGGCGCGAGGTCGCCCAGGCCGTCCTGTTCGGCGGTGTCGTCCACGGCGAGATAGAGCACCGTCCCGCGCAGCGCGATCGTGGTGGAGTTGGTGAGCGTGGCCGTCAGGGTCACGGACTTGCCGGCCTCGGGCGCGGCCGGGGTGACGGTGAGCGAGACGGGCGGCGAGAGGAAGTCCTCCTCGGGACGGTAGGCGGCGGTCACGATGCCTCCACGGTGAAGTGGTCGAACACGGCTTGGACCGTCGTACCGGGGTAGTTGAGGTTCACGGCGCTCGCCACCACGCCCGCGTCCAGCGCGCCGCTCGCGGAGGGCACGGTCGCGCTCGCGATCTCGTTCCAGGAGAGGCCGTTGTTGGTGCTGGTATACGCGGTGTAGGTGGTGCCGGCGCGGACCAGGCGCAGCAGGGCGGGATGGGCGGAAGCGCCGCCGCCCGCCCAGGTGTCGAGGTGTCCGTTGCCGTCGCTGTCGGTCATGAACTCCACGCCGTACGACTTCGACATGGTGAGGACGGCGTAGCCGCCCTTCTCCGGCGCGGTCAGGTCGTTGGCGACGGCGATGCCGTACTTGGCGGTGGGGTTGTCGCTCCCGGTGAGGCTGACCGTCTCGACCTGCACCACGCTCGACTCGACGGCGGAGCCGGGAAGGAGGATGCCCCCCTTCTCGTCGGTGCCGCCGGAGAAGTCGCGGCCGCCCGCCCAGATCACCAACTGGCTGCCGTACTGGCCGAACTTCGCGTCGTCGGTGGTCGCGAACGTCCGGTACGGGTCCCGCACCGCGTTGGGCTCGTAGGGCACCGTGAACGTCTTCGCGGACCGCGCGCAGTCGCTGCTGCGCTCGTCGACGTCGAAGACGACGTGCGCGGTGAACGACACGTCCCCGGCCATGTCGGCCGGGAGCGCCGTCTCCCAGCGCCGGGTCGTCTTCGTGCCGGGCCGCAGGTCGCCGAGCGGAACGGTCTTCGCCGCCGTGGTGGCCCGGGGGTTGATCAGGTGGAGCACGGCGTTGCGGAGCGGGAAGGGACAGTCGTTGGTGAGGACCGCGGTGGCGGTGACCGTGTCACCGCCGGCCGGCTCGGCCGGCTGCGTGGTGACGGTGAGGGTGGGTCCCAGGGTGTCGAACTGGGTGCCGTCGCTGATTCCCATGCCGGTCACCGGGCCCAGTCGACGGTGAAGACGTTGGCGATGTCGCTGGGCAGGGAGGACGGGACGGTGATGTTGATCTGTCCGTCCCGGCGGGTCCACCTCAGGCTGCCGCTTGTGCCGAGCAGCCGGACCCGGGACGTGGCGCTGATGGGGATGTCGCCGGGCACCGAGAGGGTGCCGGTGGGCCTGCCCAGCACGATGATGTTGAACTTGCCCGGAGAGACGGTGTAGCGGACGCCGAGCGGGCTGCCCTCCTCCTCCGCCCGCACCCAGGGCGTCGACCCGTAGATCGCCGGGCCGTTGACCTTCAGCCAGGCGCCGATGTCCTTCAGCCGCTCCTGCATGATCTCGGGGATCGTGCCGTCCGGCCTGGGGCCGATGTTGAGCAGCAGGTTGCCGTTCTTGCTGACCACGTCGGCGAGCAGCCGGATCAGGAACTCGGAGGTCTTGTAGTCCTCGTCCGGCTCGTGCTTGTTGTAGCCCCAGGAGTAGCCGATGGTCATGCAGCACTCCCACTTCTGCGGATCCATCGTGGGGTTGGTGCGCTGCTCGTACGTCGCGAAGTCGAAGTGGGTGTCGAACCGGTCGTTGATCACGACACCCTTGGGGCGGGTTCGGTTCTTGGCCTGGTTGTAGTAGTGGGCCATGGGTTCCTCGCTGCGCCACGGCGGGTTGCCGGTGGGCCGGAACCACTGTCCGTCGGCCCAGAGCAGCTCCGGGTCGTAGCGGTCGATGATCTCGTACAGCTGCTTGAGCTCGTAGTCGCCGACGTAGTCCTGGACCGGCTTGTAGCCGGTCATCGGGATCTCCTCGTCGGTGTAGAAATTGCGCATCGGCCGGCCGATCGCGGGGTTGAAGAACTCGCCGAGCGAGTAGTACAGGCCCGGCCGCACGGTGCCGCGCTTGCGGGCCGCGGTCATCAGCTCACCGACGAGGTCACGCTTCGGGCCGTACGCCACGGAGTGACGGTCCGTCACCTTGCTGGGATAGAGGGCGAATCCGTCGTGGTGCTTGCTGGTCAGCGCGAAGTACTCGGCGCCCGCCTGCTCGAACAGCCTCACCCAGGAGTCGGGGTCGTACTTCTCGGCCTTGAACTGGGGGATGAGGTCGTCGTAGGTGACGTTCTCGCCGTAGGTGTCGCGGTGGTACTTCCACTCGGCGGTGTCCTTGGTGCTCTGGTACCACAGGTACCACTCGGAGGCGCTTCTCGGCGTTGCGCCGCCGATCACCGAGTAGATGCCCCAGTGGACGAAGATGCCGAACTTGGCGTCCTTGTACCAGCGCGGCACCGGGTGGGTGTCGAGGGAGGCCTTGGTGGCCTGGTAGTCGGCGATGCCCGGCACTGCGGACGTGGCCCCTTGCGTGAGCGCCTGGGCGGTACCGGGCGGGGCGAGCAGCACCGCGCCGCCGAGGGCGGCCGCGGTGGTCATGAAGTGTCTGCGGTCGACTGCCATGGATGTGCCTCTCAGTCGTGCGTGGAGAAGGAGTCGAAGAGTGCTGTGGTGATCTGGCCGGGGTAGTTGAGGTTGACGGCGCTCGCGACCAATCCGGCGTCCCCGGTACCGCTCGCGGACGGCACGGTGGCGGTGGCGACCTGCTGCCAGGCGGTGCCGTCGGAACTGGCGTACGCGGTGTAGGCGGTGCCGTCGCGGACGAGCTTCAGCCAGGCGGGGTGGTACGAACTGCCGCCGCCCGCCCAGGTGTCGAGCTTTCCGTCGCCGTCGCTGTCGGTGAGGAACTCCAGGCCGTACTGCGCGGACATGGTGAGCACCGCGTAGCCGCCCGCTTCGGGCGCGGTGAGGTCGTTGGCGACGGCGATCCCCGCCTTGGCGGACGGGCCGCTGCCGGTCTGACCGACGACCCGGGCGGTCACCGTGCCGGAGGGCGGTGCGGCGTCGGCGAGGTAGACCGCCGCCTTCTCGTCCTTCCAGCCGGACAGGTCCTGGCCGCTCGCCCAGATGGCGAACTGCTCGCCGTTCTGGGCGTATTGGGCCTTCTCGGTGGTGGTGGAGGTCGTCAGATACGGCGCCCGCATCTCGGACGGAGTGGGGGTCACGGTCGCGTCCACGCTGTCGGAGTCGTGGCGGGTCCTGCCGTCCTGGACGAAGGAGGTGCGTACGCCGATCTCGTGCGTGCCCCAGGTGGTGTCGGCCGCGGGGGCCACCGTCCAGGTGACGGTGGCGCTCTCGCCCGGGGCGAGGGAGCGAACCCGCACGCTGCCGGCCGGTTCGGCGGACCAGCCGTCGGGGAGGTCGAGGCGAGTGCTGACCTGAGTGACCGTCCTGGGACCGGTGTTGGTGACGGTCGACGTGATCTCCGTGCCCTCACCGCCGGCTTGCAGGGTCGGCCGGTAGGGGGTGAGCCGGACGCGGGCCGAGGGGCAGTCATGGGCCACCCGCAGGCCGGCGAGGTCGACCGCGTCGGCGAAGGCCTTCATCCCGGTGTCGTTGGGGTGCAGATGGTCCCCGGAGTCGAACGCGGCGGCGTAGCGGGTGGGGTCGTCCGGGTCCCGTACGGCCTTGTCGAAGTCGGCGTAGCCGTCGAAGACCCCGCCGTCGCGCACGAACGTGTTGACCTTCTGCCGGTCGGCCTCCTTGGCCTCGGTCCACCAGTCGCCCCAGCCGCGATACGGCACGACCGTCGCGCCGATCACGCGCAGCCCGCGGGCGTGGGAGCGGCGCACGATCTCCTTCATGCCGTCGATCACCTGGTCGCCGGTGGCGCCACCCCAGCTGAGGTCGTTGACGCCCTCGAACAGGACCACCGTCCGGGCGCCCGGCTGCGACAGCACATCGCGCTCCAGCCGGTCGAGCGCCGACGGGTTGCCGTCGACACCGGCCGTGATCCGGTTGCCGCTGATGCCCTCGTTCAGCACTCCGGCGGTGGTCGAGCAGGCTGACAGCCGCCCCGCCAGGTAGTCGGGCCAGCGCCGGTTGGCGTTCGAGGTGGAGGCCGCGCCGTCGGTGATGGAGTCACCGAGCGCCACGACGGAACCCGCCGCGTTGCCGCCCCGTACGTCGACACCGGTCAGGAACGGGAAGGTGGAATCGGTCCTGGTGAAGGCGTCCCCTTCGGCGTCCGAGGCGTGGTCGCCGCCGCCGTCCGGAGTCCAGTAGACGGTCTGGAGGCCCATCCAGTGCTGGCTGATGTGGGTGAGCCGGCCGGGGAAGTACAGGCTGACGACCAGGTCGCTGCGGGCGGGAAGGGTGAGCCGGACCTGATCGCTGGCGGCCTGCTCGCCGGCCGCGATCGTCACCCCGCTCTTCCCGCCGAACCGCAGCTTCTGCGGCTTCGTGACGGCGGAACCATCACCCCGAAGCCCGACGGTCGCGTGCCCGACGGTCACCGGCTCGGTGGTGAAGTCGTTGGTCAGACGGATGCGCACGCTCGATCCGCCGGCGCTCACCCGTACCGGTATCCGCACCGTCACCTCCGAGGTGCCCGGGTCGTACGCGGCGTGCTGGGCTGTGGCCCACGTCCCTGTCCATTCCTGCTGGGTGGTCTCGGCCGCGGCCGGCGCCGCGGGAAGCAGGGCTGCCAACGCCGTGGCCAGGACCGCGAATCTTCGGTGCCCTCGCAGGTGTTCAAGCCGTCTGGACACGGTTCCTCCTCAGGAACAGCCGCGGCCGAGGCCGAGCGACGTCAGGTCGATGGAGTCGGCGAATGCCTTCATCCCGGCGTCATTGGGATGCAGATGGTCACCGGAGTCGTACGCCGCGCCCAGCCGCTGCGGATCCGCCCGGTCCCGGACCGCCCGGTCGAAGTCGGCGTAGTCGTCGAAGACCGTGCCGGCGTTCCGGACGAACGCGTTGACCTGCTGCCGCCGCGCCTCCGTCTCCTCGCTCCAACCGCCCCAGGTGAAGTCCTTGTACGGGGTGATCGTGGCGCCGACGACCCGCATCCCGCGCTGGTGAGCCCGGTGAGCGATCGTCTTCATCCCGGCGATGATCTGCTCTGCACTCGCCCCGCCGAGGTCGTTGATCCCTTCGAAGAGGATCAAAGTCCTGGCGCCCGGCTGGGAGAGCACATCCCGTTCGAGCCGGTCGAGCGCCGAGGGGTTGGTTTCGGTCCCGGCGGTGATCCGGTTGCTGGTGATGCCCGCGTTGAGCACCCCGGCGCCGGGCCGGCAGGCGTTGAGGCGGGCGGAGAGCAGGTCGGGCCAGCGCTGGTTGGTGTCGGCCGTCGAGAAGGACCCGTCGGTGATCGAGTCGCCGAGCGCCACCACCGACCCGGCTCTCGGCGCGGTCACGTCGACACCGCTGAGGAACGGCCAGCTCGTGGTGGTCCAGGTGTAGGCGTCACCGGCGGTGTCGGCGGCGTGGTCGCCCGCCCCGTAGTCCGTCCAGTACACGGTCTGCTGCGCCCACCAGTGATCGGTGATGTGCGTGACCTGGCCGGGCAGATGGAGACTGACGACCAGGTCGGCCAGGGCCGGCACGGCGAGTCCGACCGGATCGCTGACAGCCTGGCCGCCCGCCGGGATCGTGACCGCCCGCTTCCCACCGAACCGCAGGTCGTACGGGCGCGCCACGGCGGAACCGCCGTCGCGCAGACCCACGGTCGCGTGCCCGATCGTCACCGGGGCGGTGGCGTAGGCGTTGGTCAGCCGGATGCGTACGGCTGAACCGGCGACGCTGGTGTGCACCGGCATCCGTACCGTCACCTCGGACATCCCCGAGACTTCGTAGTGCTCACTGGCCGCCGTCGCCCAGGTCCCCGTCCAGCGCCGCTCGTCGCCTTGCTGACCCGCCTGGGCCGGTGCAACGGTCCCGGCCACGACGGCCGAGACGGTCAGCAGCAGCGCCATGAGCCTGCCGCGCATCGCCAGTACGGGCATCAGGCACCGCCGCCGCAGGTCAGCTTGGCGTCGGCCCAGTCGGCGTGGTCCGAGGAGACATCGCCGTCCCCGTCCACCAGCAGGTCCAGCCAGCGGGCGCCGGTCACGTCCACGTCGATGTCCGTGCCGCCGTCGGAGCCCCGCACCACCGGGGTGGTGGTGAGGGAGCGGCCGTCTGCGATCACCTGGAAGGAGACGCTGCCGCCGTCGCCGACCTCGTCGTCCACCCCGGCGGTCGCGGTGAACCGCGTGCAGCCACCGCCGAGATACACGCGCACCTGGCTGTTCGCGTGCACGCCGAGGCCCTTGGTGTACGTGGTGCCACCGATGCTCAGGGGACGACCGTCGCCCGCCGCGTTCTCCCCGTTGGAGGAGTCCTTCTCCACCGGCCCCCAGCCGTTGACCGCCTTGACCGGGGTCAGGTCGCTCACATAGGCGTCGGCGGACAGTCCCGGAGGTGGCACCTGTACGGCGCGTACACCGGTGACGGTTCCCGGACGGCCGGGCTGGGTGAGCTTGGCGGTCGCGGTCAGGACGGCGTAGTGGATCGGGTCGCCGGGCGGGGTGACCGTGTAGTCCGCGGTCACCGTGTCGCCGGGCCGGACACGGGCGAAACGGGTGGTGTCGTCGGTGGTCGCGGTCCAGCCGTCCGGGACCTTCAGCGCCAGTTCGGCGTTCCAGGCGGTCGGCGCGTCCTTCGGAACGCTGAGGGTGACGGGGACCTTGGTCGCGGTGTCGGTGGCCAGGAACGGCTCGGCGTCGACGGTGACCTGTGCGCCCGCGGCCGGTACGGCGTAGGTCTTGGCGTCGTACGAGGGGGCGGCCACCGTACCGACCTTGATCCCGCCCGCCGAGGCGCCGAGGTCGACGAGCTTCGCCGAACCCGGGCCCGCGCCGGCCTTTGTGGACCACACGGCCAGGGCGATCGTGTTGTCGCCCTGCTCACGCAGGAGGCCCTTGGGGATGACGAACCGGGTCTGGGGTCCGGTGCCCGGCAGGTAGCGGCCGATCAGCCAGCCGTTGACGAAGATCTGGGCGCGGTAGCCGGTGCTGCCGCCTGTGGGTTCAGCCAGGTCCAGCGCGAGCGCGTTGTCCTGGCCCTGCGGCAGGTCGAGCCGGGCGGAGGTGCGGTACCAGCGCACGCCGGGGTCGGTCTTGGCGGCCTGCCCGGACAGGGTGGTGCTCTTCCAGTTGCCGTCGGGGAAGCCCGGCAGCGACCAGCCGGCCCGTTCCCCGTACAGCCCGCCGTTGTTGTACGGGCCCCGTGCGGTGTCCACCGGGTCCTCGCCGCCCCGGTTGCCCTGGATCTTCCAGGTGAGGGTGGAGGCCCCGCCGATCACCTCGGCACTGAGCAGACCACGCGGCTCCTTGGAGTAGTCGTGGCCCCATTCCTCGTTGTGACCCGCGTTCTCCACGAGGACGGAGAGGACGTTGTCCCCGTCGGCCTTCAGGGTGTTCGCCGGGATGTCGAAGGTGTGCGCGCCGTCGCCGGAGCTGCCGAGGTAGTGGCCGTTGAGCCAAACCGCGTACAGGCCGGTGTTGCCGGTCTTGGCGTCGAGTGCGAGCGCGGTCGCGGCACCGGTGGTCCTGAACCGGCCGCGGTACCAGACGTCGCCGTGGTGGAAGCCGTATTCGTCCATCGCGAGGACCGGCAACGATCCGTCGAGCGCCGCGTTGTTCGCGGTGAGGTGGTCGGCGGTGGTCCACGTGGAGTCGTCGAAGCCGGGAGCCGCCTCCGGTGCCTCCTCCTTGTACTTCCACGTCGTCAGCGCCGGCAGCAGCCGGACCGGGCGCGGTGCCTCGGTCACGGCGACCGTACGGCCATTCCAAGTCACCTTCTTGGCGTCCGCGATGACCTCGATCTTCGCGGCCTTGGTGGAGTCGCCGGTCAACTTCAGGGTGTCGCCCGCCTGTTCGGCCGTACGGACCAGGGAGGGGCCGCGTACGAGGACCGGTCCCGAGGACGTGTCCTGTCGCCACCAATGGGCGGTCTCGGCGGTGTCGGCGATCAGCAGTTCCATGCCGTTCACCAGCACCCGGGCCAGGCCCTTGTGGGTGTAGTTCAGGCGCAGGTCACCGCGTGCCGCGTCCCAGGTGGTGGTGATGTCGCCGTCGAGGACGGTCACCTTGGGCCGCGCGGTGTACCGCAACACGGTCTCGCCGGCCTCTCCCGCACGCCCGTACAGCAGCGCCACCTCCCGGTCGCCGATCCGGGCGTGCGTCATGATCTCCGAGGTGGAGTAGACAAGACGCTGATCGCCCAAGTCGTAGCCCGCCACCAGGAGTTTGGCGTCCCGACCGTCGATGGTGATCGTTCCCTGCTGGGGTACGCGCGGGTAGTCGCCGTCGGCGCCCTTCAGCGACAGGGTGGTCTCGTCCTTGTCCTTCACCCGGGTGTCGGCGTGCCGGACGGTGAAGAACTGGGTGCCGTCGTCGGGATTGACCCGCCGGTCGATGCGCAGGGCATCGTCGGACGGGGCGGGGGCCTCGGCCTTGTCGGTGCGCGCCAGTGACGTCACCGAGTTGACCATGTAGCCGAGGCGCTTGAACTCCTGGTATTTGTCCGTCAGTTGGCGGGACTCGTTGATCGGTGCGCCGTAGTCGTACGACGTGTAGACCGCGTTGGGATCCGCGAGCCAGCCCCAGTTGGTGCCGCCGTACGTCATGTAGAAGGACTGGCCGCTCACCCCGGCGGCGATGTTCATCTTGCTGAACACCCGGGTGAAGTCGGTCCCGGTGAGCTTCGCGCAGTCCTGGTATCCGGTGCCGCCCCAGGGGTCGAAGGCGCCGCCCTGTGCCTCCGGGATGATCAGTGGGGACTCGGGCTTCCAGTCGTTGACGTAGGAATAGTCGGGCAGGTTCTTCCAGGTGTCGGGGTCCTTGCAGTCGAAGCCCTGCGGGTAGGCGTCGAAGCCGTAGATGTCCGGGGCGCCCTTGCCGCTCACCCAGTTCTGGTTGGCGCCACCGTCATTGACGAAGGTGGGCACATCGATGCCGTCCTGCTTCGCCCAGTCGATGAGGGTCTGCATGTAGTCGGCGTCGTGGCGACCGCCCTGGTACTCGTTCTCGACCTGGTAGAGGATCACCGAGCCGGTACCACGGGTGAGTTGGTGGCGGGCGATGATCGGGTTGATCCTGCTCATCCACTCCCGGGCCGCCTTCATGTACTCCGGCTCGGAGGTGCGGTTCACGCCGGCCTGGGTCGACCTCCAGGCGGGCATACCGCCGCCGGAGACCTCCGCGTTGATGTACGGGCCCGGTCGGGCGATCACATACAGGCCCGCGCGCTCGGCCTCGTCGAGCAGCCGCTCCACATCGCGGGTGCCGGTGAAGTCGTACGAGCCCGGCCTGGCCGAGTGGTACCCCCAGTCGAAGTAGAGCGAGACCGCGTTGAAGCCGCCCGCCTTGATCTTCTGCAGGACGTCACGCCACGCGTCGGGGCTGGGCAGCCGGAAGTAGTGGAACTCGGCGCCCCAGAGGTAGAGGGGTTTGCCGTCGACCCGCACGGAGTACTGGTCGTAGGTGACGGTGTGCGGGGCCCGCTGCTCTGCCTGTACCGGTGCCGCGGCGACAGCTGTGCTGGTCAGGGGCATGACAGTGAGGGCCGTAGCGAGCAGCAAAGATCTCCACTTCATGACGTCAGGCCCTTCACGACCGCCGCCCGCGCCGTCTCGATGTCGCCCACGTCCTTCGTCCGGCCGTCGAGGTTCCGGGTCGCGGTGGTGAGCGCCTCGGTCAGGGCGTCGCTGTCGGCGCCGCCGTCCTTCTTCCGCAGCTGGGCGATGAGTTCGTAGTCCTCGATGCCCTCCTTCAGCTGCTCCCAGCGGATGCTGGACATCGGGCCGTCCTTGCCCGGGTAGACCAGGTACTCGTCGCCCTGCGTGAAGATGTGCACCGGCTGCTTGAAGGGATCGCTGGTCCAGCTGTTGTACGACCAGCGCAGGAAACCGTCCAGGTTCCGCTGGGCGGAGATCCAGGGCAGCATCCGCGACTCGACGGCGGGCGAGTAGGACAGCGTGTTGGGGTGGGCCGGCGAGCCGTACACGTAGAAGGTCGTGATCTTGCCGGCCTTGCGCCGCTCGGCCACCTTCTCCTTCGTCATCGCGTCGATGCCGCCCCAGTCGACGGACAGGTTGGACGCGACGCCTTCGGTGTTGATCGAACCGGCCACGGAGATACGGTCGTCGAAGGCCGGTGCGACCTCGTGGACGAAGTTCTTGACGACCGTCATGGTGTCGATGGGCCGCTCGTCGAAGGACAGCCAGGTGTGGTCCAGCCAGCCCTTCGCCTTCACGTGCTTCTCGAAGGCGGGGAGGAAGGCTCCCCACGCCTCACGCCAGCGGTCGCCGCCCAGATCGACGTTCTCGTAGACCGTCTTGCCGGTGCTGGTGTCGGTGTAGGTGAGGTGCTCCTGGTCCTGGAAGGCCAGCATGGAGAAGGCGCCGATGTCGGGCCCGAGTCCGGCGCGTCTGGCGGTCTCGACGTACTTGTCCCAGCGGCTGAAGTCGAAGGAGAACGTCTTTCCGTTCCAGTTCCAGCCCACCATGCTGGTGTACGGCGTGGCGGTCTGCGACTCCCGGGTGCCGAGCGACCACTGGTGGTGCCAGGGGTTGTCGACGATGGTGGTGTTGATGACCTTCTGGCCGCGCGAGGCCAGGTCACGGTCGTACTTGTCGATCAGCTTCCAGTGCTCGTCGGACCAGAGCTTGACGCCATGGTTCTTGGCCATCGTCTCCGGCTGCGCCCACACGTCGAGGAAGAAGCTGTAGTCCTTCGGGTCGGGCACGCTCGCGTCCGCGACCTGGATGGACAGTGGGTAGGTGCTCTGCGTACGGCCGTCGGCGTTGACCTTCACCGTGCCGGTGTAGGTACCGGGCTTGGCCGTCTTGGGGATGTGGAAGGTGAACCACAGCGGCTGTGCCGCGTACGCGGGTACGTCCACCGAGTCCCGCTCTTCCAGCGGGTCGCCGACGACGTCGGGGTTGCGGTCGCCGGAGACCTCCTTGCCGGAGCTGACCTGGTCGATGGTGGCGGACCAGTCGACCTCGCTCTTGGAGCGCTGCACCGGCACGTACTTGACGAACCGCACTTGGGTGCCGGCACCGGACAGCTTGGCGCCACCGGGACCGGTGAGGTCGCCGACCACGGCCTTGACGTCGTCGAGGTTCTTGCCGGAGGCGATCGCCAGCTGCGCCGAGACCTGCTCGTTGCGGACGGCGGAGAGCGTGAGCTCCTTGGTGTCCTTGCCCTGGATGGGGGTCATCGGGTAGCGCGGGACCCGTTCCTCCGCGGAACCGGCGAAGGAGCCGGTGGGAACCCAGGTGATGGTGTCCCTGGTGCCCATGGCGTCGGCGACCTTGACGGTCAGCCAGGTGGTGGTGGCCTTGGAATTGAGGTCGGTGCCGGTGGTCGCCGTGCCGGTGACGGCGATCGCGGTGGTGCTCGCGGCCACGACGACGCCGGCGACGAAGCCGGCGGCGAGTGAGGACGTACGTGCCATGGGGCTGGGGTCCCTCTCTCACGGAGGTGCGGGGAGTGGTCCCCGGCAGGCCCCACGGGGGAGGCGGCCTGCCGGGAGTCCGGGTGATCTTCGTGGCGCGTGATGCGCCTGTGGCGTCAGGAGGTGACGGTGAATCCGCTGAAGACGGCTTCGATGTCCTGGCCGGGGTAGTTGACGTTGGCCGCGCTGGCGACCATCCCGGCGTCCTCGGTGCCTGCGGCCGACGGCACCTGGGCGGTGCCGACCTGCGACCAGGTCTGGCCGTCCTTGCTGGCGTACGCGGTGTAGGAGGTGCCGTCCCGGGTCAGCTTGAGATACGCCGGGTGGTAGGTGGCGCCGCCGCCCGCCCAGGTGTCGAGCTTCCCGTCGCCGTCGCTGTCGGTCATGAACTCCAGGCCGTAGCTCTGGGTCATGACCAGCACCGCGTAACCGCCCTTCTCGGGTGCGGTCAGGTCGTTGGCGAGGGCGATGCCCGCCTTGCCTACCGGTGAGGCGCTGTTTTGGGACACCAACTGGGCCTGCACGGTGGCCTTTTCGCCTGCCGCCCCGTCGCGGTAGATGACGCCCTTCTCGTCCTTCCAACCGGACAGGTCCTGGCCGCCCGCCCAGATGGCGAACTGGTCACCGGCCTGGGCGTATTGCGGGTCCTCGGAGGTGGTGTCGGTCGTCAGGTACGGCGCCTGCACGCTGCTTGGGGCGGCCTTCACCTGCGCCTGCACGGTGTCGGACACCTTCGTCGAGCCGTTGTAGGTCGCGGTACCGGTGAGGTCATGGCTGCCCCAGCGGGCGTCCTCGGCCGGGGTCACCGTCCAGGTGGTGGTGAGGGTGGCGCCGTTCCTGAGGGAGCTCGCGGCGGTTGGACCGGTCGCCTTGGCGCTCCAGCCGTCGGGCAGGCCGAGGGCCGCCTTGACGCTCTTGATGGTTCCGGTGCTCCAGTTGGTCACCTCGGTGGTCACCTCGAACGGCTTGCCGGCGTCGGTGGCCGGGGCGTCCGGGGTGATCAGGACGGAGGCGGCCGGCGCGTCGTCGCGCTTGAGCGCCCTGATGGCCTTGTCCGCGCCCTTGGCCTTGAGGTTGACGAAGGCCGGGGTGACGCCGAGCGGCGCCGAGTAGCCCTTCAGAGTCCGGGGACCGCGGATCACCGTGCCCTGGTTGACGTCGTACCAGGTGCCCGGCGGCAGATGGACGGAACGGGTGGCTCCGGTGCTCAACTTGGGCGCGGCCAGTACGGCCGGACCGAGCATCCACTCGTCGGCGACCGTGTAACTCGCCTCGTCCTTCGGGAAGTCGAAGAACAGCGGCCGCATGATCGGATCACCGGTCTTCAGGGTGCTCTGCACCTGGTCCCAGATGTAGGGGGCGAGCTTCTCGTGCGTCTTGATGGCCTGCCGGTAGAGGTCGACCGTCTCCTGGTCGTAGTCCACCTTCTGCCCGGTGGTGGTGTCGTTGGTGTCCACCGGGGAGGTCGAGGCGTACATCAGCGGCATCAGCGAGGCGGATTGCGCCCACCGCACCAGCACGTCCTTCGTCGGCGCGGGCTGGCCGCCGGAGCCGCCGATCATGTCCGACTCGACGAACGGATAACCGATGGTGGAGATCGCCAGGTTCTGGGAGGCGGAGGCGCGCAGGGAGTCCCAGCCGGTGCCCTTGTCGACCTGACGGGTGACGAAGCCGGCCTCGTGGGCCGTCTTGTTCCAGTGCACGCGGATGCCGGCGCCCTGGAGGTCGAACTCGTCGGCGAGCTGCGTGCCGAGCTTCTGGTAGTCCGTGACCTGGGAGCCCTCGCGCGGCGCGCACCGCTCGTCGAAGAAGCGGGTGTCGAACTTCAGCCCGTCGATGTCGTACGTGTCCATGAGGGACTTGAGGTTGGCCTCGTACCAGGCCTTGGCGTCGGGGTTGGCCAGGTCGATGATCCCGGCGTTCCCGTTCCACCAGGTCACGTCACACGGCTTGGTCTTGTCCTTGGCGTCCATGAGCAGGTAGCCGTGGTCGACCGCGTACTGGTAGTTGGCGGAGTCAAGGTTGATCCACAGGGTGACCCAGACGCCGAAGTCGAACCCCATGTCGTGGATCTTCTTGGAGAGGCCCTTGGGGTCGGGAAAGGTCTTGGGATCCCAGGTCAGGTTGCCGTAGTTCGACTCCCACTTGTCGTCGAGCTGGATGGTGTGCCCGTCCAGCCCGTTGTCGTGGAGGTCGGTGGCGTAGTCGAGCAGTTTCTCCTGGTCGACCTTGGTGTAGAACTGCGCCCAGGAATTCCACAGCGGCTTGGCGTACTGCTCGTACGGCGCGTCGGACTTGGCGGGCTTGCCGACGATGCCGATGTAGTCGCGGTAGACCTCCAGCGGGGTCGACTCGACGAACACGGTGGCCTTGAAGGTGTCGGGCGACTCCACGACGAAGCTGCCGAGGCCGTCCTTGCCCTTGTTGAGTGCCACGTCCATGACGTTCCCGGTGTCGACGCGCAGACCGGTCGACTTGGACGTGTACCAGAACGGGTCGATCATGTGGTACGACGCCGGGCCGAAGGTCGGGTGGTCGACCTCACCGGCGTCCAGCGGCCAGGGCTGGTTGGTGCCGGGACCGCCCTGCGGGGTCTCGGCCTCGCCGTGGCCGTACCAGTGGCCGGCCGACGACAGATCGTAGGAGAGGCCCAACTGCTTCGGTGCGCCGCCTCGGACGTCCCAGTCGAGCTGGTAGCGGTCGGCGCCGGGAGTGATCCGGGCTTCCACCGTGGCGCCGTCGAGCGTGCTGCCGGCGGTGACGGTCAGGACGCCGTTCTTCCACGTCCAGCCGGTGACGCCGGTCGCGTGCTGCCAGGTGCCGTCGGCCGTCGCGAAGCGCAGGGAACCGGTGTCGCCGGAGGTGGTGGCGAGCACGGTCTTCCCGGCGCGACGCGTGGTCAGGGCGAGTTCGTCGGTGGCCACGTCGAGGGTGTAGCCGGGGGCATTGGCGGAGGCCGGCACGGAGACCGTGACGGCGTTCGCGGTGCGGGTCACCTTCGGACCGGCGGTGGCCTCGACGGCCGTGGCCGCGGCGGTGGGGCCGGTGAGGGGCGCCATCAGCATGGCGGCGGTCAGTGCGGCAGCGAGCAACAGGCCGCCGGGACTGCTCAATCGGGCGTGCACTCGTGTCCTCCTGTCGGACAGGACGGTGGCTCAGGAGCGGCGGTGCGTGGTGCCGGGTGGCGTGCGGAGCGCACGGTCACGAAGAAGCGCGGTGCCCGCCGGGGCTGTGGTGTGCTTGTTTCTGCGTGCAGATGCAAGATTCGAAGCGATTTCGCACATGCTCTTGCGGGAATCGCCACCTGTCAACATGCGGGGCACACGGCGTCCCGAGTGCCCCGAGGGCTGTCGTGGAGCGGCTGTTGTCCCTGGTGGCGGTCGGTCCCGGGGCCCGCCGACCGGCCTCGGCGGGCCCGGAAACCGTTCGTAACGGGCGCGTAAATTCTGCGGGCCCCCGAGATCCTTTCGGGGGACGCCCGGTCAGGCCAGGATCACGGAACGGGTCAGATGGCGGGGATTGTCCGGGTCCAGGCCGCGTGCCGAGGCGAGGGCGGAGGCCAGCCGGTGCACCACGACGAGATCTGCCAGCGGGTCCCGGCCGAGTGCCACCAACTGCCCGCCGGTGTCCGCGATCTCGGCGGCGAGACCGGACGGCAGGGCGGCCGGGTCTCCGAACCACCACGCCACGCGGCCGGGTGCGGTGACGCTGATCGGGCCGTGCCGGTACTCCATCACCGGGTAGGCCTCGGTCCAGGCGCCCGCCGCCTCGCGCATCTTCAACGCCGCCTCCTGGGCGATCCCGTAGGCCCAGCCCTGCCCCAGGAAGGTGAACTGCTCGGCCTCCAGCACCCCGGCCGGCAGCGGTTCGTCCAGCGCAGCGCGCCCCTGCTGCGGCAGATGCTCCAGGTCCTCGCCCAAGTGCGCCCGCAGCAGCACCAGTTCGGTGCTGGCGAACCGGGTCTGGACGACCGAGGTCTCGTCGGCGAAGTCCAGCACGACGACATCGTCCGCCGGCCCCGTCACCGGCGACTGCGGCACCGCGGTCACCGCGGTCGTGGGGGTGTGTCCGCGCAGGCGGCCGAGCAGCTCCAGCACTTCGGTCGTGGTGCCGGACCGGGTCAGCGCGACCACCCGGTCGTAGGCCCGCCCGTGCGGCATCTCGGAGGCGGGGAAGGCGTCGGTCTCGCCGTGGCCGCCCGACTCCCGCAGTGCCGCATACGCCTGGGCGATGAACCAGGACGTCCCGCAGCCGACGACGGCCACCCGCTCGCCGGGCCTGGGCAGTGAGGCGGAGCCGGGACCGTCGGGCCTCCGGGCCAGTGCCACGGCGTGCCTCCAGCAGTCCGGCTGGGTGGCGATCTCGATGTCGGTCTGACTCATCGGGGACTCCCCTCTCGGGCGCACGGCGTGACCGATACGTGATGCGACGGCCCTTGACAGTGTGCGCGTTTGATTGAGCATCATGTCGTTCGATGATTGATAGCACCAGTAATCGAGCATAAACAAGCAAGCGGGCGCGCAATCAGGCGAGCACGCTCTTGACCAAGCACGCCATGCGTGCGGAGAGGTACTCCGTGAAACGGCACCTCGCGGGCCTCGCCGGGGTCACGGCCCTGGCACTGGCCCTCACCGGCTGCGGCAAGGGCAGCTCCTCGGACAGCGGCGGATCCGACGGCAAGACGATCAGGTTCGTCGCAGCGAAGTACGACGACGACACCCAGGCCTACTGGGCCGCGCTGATCAAGGATTTCGAGAAGGCGAACCCCGGCTACCGGGTGAACCTCGAAGTCGTCGACTGGGAGCAGATGGACTCCAAGGTCAAGACGTACGTCCAGACCAAGCAGGAACCGGACATCCTCAACTACAACAAGTTCTCCGACTTCGCCCGGGACGGCCTGGTCCACAAGGCGCAGGACGTCGTCTCCCCCAAGGTGCTGGCCGACTTCCTCCCGCTGTTCCGGCAGAAGGCGCAGTACAAGGGGGCCCAGTACGGCCTGCCCTTCATCTCCAGCGCGCGCCTGTTCTTCTACAACAAGGACATCTTCGCCAAGGCGGGCATAGCCGAACCGCCGTCCACCTGGGCCGAGGTCGAGGCCGACGCCAAGAAGATCAAGAAGGCCGGTTACATCGGCCTCGGGCTGCCCCTGGGCCCCGAGGAGGCGCAGGCCGAGTTCCAGATCTGGGCGATGAACAACGGCGGCGGCTGGACCGACACTTCGGGCAAGTGGGCGATCGACCAGCAGGCCAACGTCGACACACTCAGCTATCTGCGGAAACTGACGAAGGAAAAGGTCACCCAGCCCAACCCGGAGGCCACCAACCGCAAGGACGTCTTCAACCAGTTCGCCCAGGGCAAGATCGGCATGCTCAACGGGGCCGTCTTCATGCGGAAGGGCTTCATCGACCCGGTCGACGCCAAACTGAACTACGGCGTCGCGGCCCTGCCCAGCAAGGACGGCAGCACCCACAAGACGCTCGGCGTGCAGGACTACCTCGTCGCGTTCAAGAAGAGCGACGGGTCGAACAAGACGGCGGTGAAGAAGTTCCTCGACTTCTTCTACCAGAAGGAGAACGCCGCCAAGTTCGTCTCCACCGAGGGGTTCCTGTCGGTCACCGAGTCGGCCGGTCAGGTGCTCAGCTCCGACAGCAAGAACGCCGCTTACTACAAGCCGTTCGTCGACGCCCTCTCCAGCGCCGAGTTCGCCCCCGCCGACGATCCGGCGTGGGCCGCGGTCGACGGTGCCGTGAAACAGCGCATCGGCTCGGGGGTGGCGGGCGGCGACCCGGCGAAGGTCCTGGGCGAGATCCAGAAGACCGCGCAGAAGGGCGACTGACGTCGGTGGCCGTACACGATGTCACCGCAAGCGCCACCGGGGCCGAACACCCGGCCCCGGTGGCGCCGGCGCCGCCCCCGCCGCGCCGCCGTCGCAGGACGTGGCGCGCGCTCGAGCCCCTGCTGTGGCTCGGGCCCGCGACCCTCCTCATCCTGACCATGGTCGTCTGGCCGATCATCGAGATGATCCGGACGTCCCTGACGAAGGTGAGCTCCACCGGACTGTCCGAGGGATTCGCCGGCCTTCGCAACTACACCGACCTGTTCGCCGAGGGCGACCTGCCCGGAGTGCTGCTGCGCACCGTCGTGTGGGTCATCGGGGTCGTCACCGTCACGATCCTGGTCTCCCTCGGCCTGTCCCAACTGCTCAACGCGAGCTTCCCCGGGCGCCGGCTGGTGCGGTGGGCGATGATCGTGCCCTGGGCCTCGTCCGTGCTGATGACGGCGCTCATCTGGCGCTGGATGCTCAACAACTTCTACGGCGTGATCAACCGGCTGCTCATGGACCTCGGGGTGCTCGACGCCCCCGTCAACTGGCTGGCCCATCCCGGGCAGGCACTCGCGGCGATGATGGGCGTGGCGGTGTTCGTCTCCCTGCCGTTCACCTCGTTCGTCCTGCTGGCCGGTCTGCAGAGCATCCCGGGCGAGGTCTACGAGGCGGCGCGGGTGGACGGCGCGGGCCCGGTCCGCGCCTACCTGAGCATCACCCTGCCGCTGCTGCGGCCCTCGCTGGTGGTCGCCGCGATCATCAACGTCATCAACGTCTTCAACTCGTTCCCCATCATCTGGGCCATGACGCGCGGCGGCCCCGGCTTCAGCACCGACACGACCACCACCTACCTGTACAAACTCGCCTTCGACAACCAGTCGGTGGGGGAGTCGGCCGCCATGGCCGTCGTCAACTTCGGGCTGGTCCTCGCCGTGGTGCTGGTCTATCTGCGCGTCGTCCGCCGACAGGAGGACACCGCGTGAGCACCACTCACAAAGCTGTGCTGCGCAGAAGGCGGCCACGACCGATGAAACTGCGCACCGTCCTGCTCACCGCCGCCGGCTGGCTGGTGGCGCTCGCGTTTCTCGCGCCCTACGCGGAAATGCTGCTGACAGCGCTCAAACCCACGCCCGAACTGATGAAGTCCCCGCCGTCCTATCTGCCCTCGCACTGGCAGTGGTCGAACTTCACGCAGATCTGGTCGCTCACCGACCCGCGCGTCGGAGACGCGCTGCTGTTCTCGCTGTACGTCGCCGGGGCATCGACGCTCCTCGCCCTGGCCGTCGGACTGCCCGCCGCGTACTACACCGCCCGGCACCGCTTCCGCGGGCGCGGCGCCTTCCTGATCCTCGTCCTCGTCACCCAGATGTTCGCGCCGACCGCGCTCCTGGTCGGCATCTACCGGGAGATGGTCAGCCTCAACCTGACCGACACCGCCGAGGGCCTCATCCTGGTGAACGCGGCGTTCAACCTGCCGTTCTGCGTGTGGATCCTCAACGCGTACTTCGCGAGCATCCCCAAGGAACTCGAGGAGGCGGCCTGGCTGGACGGCACCGGGCGGTTCGGCGCCCTCACCCGTGTCATCCTGCCGCTCGCGATGCCCGGTGTGGTGACCGCGCTCGTCTACACCTTCATCGGCGCGTGGAACGAGTACGTGGTGGCGCTCACGATCACCTCGTCAGGCAACCGGATGACGCTGACCAGGGCGATTCCGGGCTTCGTCACCTCGTACCACGAGCAGTGGCAGTACCTGTTCGCCACCTCGATCGTCGCGATCGTGCCCGTGGTGGTGCTGTTCGTCTTCGTGGAGCGCTACCTCGTCGCCGGCCTGACCGCGGGCGGCGTGCGCGGATGACACCGGGATCCGCATCGCAGCCGGGGCCGCCGCGGGAGCCGGTGCGGGAGCGGTGCGCGGTGTCAGGCGCGGATGACCTCCACACCGGCCGCCTCGAACGACTCGGTCAGTTCGTCCGAGGCGGCCTTGTCGGTCACCAGGACGTCGATGTCCGCCACCGGGCAGATCCGGGCGAAGGCCCGCCGGTCCAGCTTGGAGGAGTCGGCGACCGCGACGACCTGCTGCGCGCGGCGGGCCAGCGCCCGGTTGATGCTGGCCTCGCCCTCGTGGTGGGCGGTCGCCCCGTGGGCCACGTCGATGGCGTCCACTCCGATGAACACCTGGTCCAGTGCGATCTCCGCGAGCAGTTCGGTGGCCAGCGGCCCGATCAGCTCATAGGACGCAGGGCGGGCCACCCCGCCGGTCACCACCAGCTTGACGTGACGCCGTACGACCAACTCGTTGGCGATGTTCAGGGCGTTGGTCACCACGGTGACCGCTGTCTCCGCGCCGCCGGAACTCAGGTCGGCGCGGGTGGCCAGAGCCCGCGCCACCTCGGTGGTCGTGGTGCCGCCGTTCAGCCCCACCACGGCGCCGGCCTTCACCAGCCCGGCGGCCGCGTCCGCGATCCGCTCCTTCTCCGGAGCCTTGCGCGCGGCCTTGTAGCGCAGTGGCAGGTCATAGGCGATCGCGTTGATCACGGCTCCGCCGTGCGTGCGGGTGACCATCTGCTGGCGGGCCAGCTCGTCGAGGTCGCGCCTGATGGTGGCGGCGGAGACGCGCAACTCCTCGGCAGCCGACTCGACTTCGATCCGCCCGTCGCGCGTCAGCATCTCCAGCAGCGCGCTCCACCGGGCCTGCGGTGCCGCCATGTCTCACAACTCCCTGTCGGTGTGTGCGCCGCGAAGTGCGCACCTCAATGAAACCACAGCGCATGATTGGGTGCTTTATGGCCGCCAAACAAGCAAAACCCTGCACTTACCGCACATTCATACCTATGCCTCTGCCGTCAGGAGGCCGTCCGTGCCGCTGACGCCCACCGCCGACGTGGTGAGTTCCGCGTACCGCGACGGACGGGCCGTCGGCGCGTTCAACGTGATCACCCTGGAGCACGCCGAGGCCGTGGTCACCGGGGCGGAAGCCGCGGGGCGCCCGGTCATCTGCCAGATCAGCGAGAACGCCGTGCGGTTCCACGGCAGCCGGCTCGCCCCGATAGCCCGCGCCACCGCAGCGCTCGCCGAGGCGGCCGCCGTCCCCGTGGCGCTGCACCTCGACCACGTCACCGACGAAGAGCTGCTGCGCGGAGCCGCGGACTGCGGCTTCGGATCCGTCATGTTCGACGCGTCCGCGCTGCCGCACGCCCAGAACGTCGCCGCCACGCGCGCGGCGGCGCAGTGGGCGCACGCACAGGGTCTGTGGCTGGAGGCGGAACTCGGCGAGATCGGCGGCAAGGACGGAGTGCACGCCCCCTCGGCACGTACGGACCCCGACCAGGCGCGCGACTTCGTGTCCGCCACCGGGGTCGATGCACTGGCCGTCGCGGTCGGCAGCTCCCACGCGATGACCACGCGCACCGCCCGGCTGGACCACGATCTCATCGCCCGCCTCGCCGAGGCGGTCCCCGTACCGCTGGTCCTGCACGGCTCGACGGGCGTGCCCGACGAAGAGCTCCGGCAGGCGGTGGCGGCCGGCATGGTCAAGGTCAACATCGGTACGGCACTGAATGCCGCCTTCACCGGCGCGGTCCGCGACACACTCGCCGCGACGCCCGCGGCCGTCGACCCCCGGCCCGCCCTCACCGCGGCGCGCCGGGCGATGGCCGATGCCGTGACCTCGGCGCTGCGGACCCTGTCGGGCGGTGGGTACGGGACGGGTTGACGGGTTCCGGTGTCGGGGCGCGAGACGATCGCCGACGTCGAGAGTTCCGGACGTCCAGGTGAGCCGGCGGAGGCCCGTGACCCGTGTCCGCCGGCCGAGGCCCGCGTGCCCCGGTGTCGGATACGGGTCCTGACCGGCAATCAGCAGTGTTACTCCTCGAAGGCCTGGATCACGCGACCACCGCCGCCCGCACGCACAGCACGTCCGGCAGATGCGAGGCCAACTGCCGCCAGCTGTCGCCGTCGTCGGCCGAGGCGTACACCTCGCCGTTGCGGTTGCCGAAGTAGACGCCGGCCGGGTCCGCGTCGTCCGTGCACATCGCGTCCCGCAGCACCGTGCCGTAGTGGTCCTCCTGCGGCAGCCCCGCCGTGAGCGGCTCCCAGCTCTTGCCCGCGTCCGCCGTGCGGAAGACCCGGCATCGGTGACCGGCCGGGACGCGGTCCGCGTCGGCGTTGATCGGGAAGACGTACGCCGTCTCACCGCGGTGGGGATGGGCGGCCACCGCGAAGCCGAAGGTGGACGGCAGCCCCTCGCCGATGTCCGTCCAGTGCGCCCCCGCGTCGTCGCTTCTGTACACACCCCAGTGGTTCTGGAGATACAGCCGGTCCGGATCGGCCGCGTCCCGGGCCACCTTGTGCACGCACTGGCCGAACTCCGGGTTCGGGTCGGGCAGGAACACCGCGGAGACACCGGAGTTGGACGGCTCCCAGCTCGCGCCACCGTCCTTGGTGCGGAACACCCCGGCGGTGGAGACGGCCACCGTCACCGCGCGCGGGTCCCGCTGGTCGGTCAGAACGGTGTGCAGGCCCTCACCGCCACCACCCGGCACCCACTTCGAGCGGGTCGGATGCTCCCAGAGCGGACGGACGAGCTCGAAACTCTCCCCGCGGTCCTCGGAGCGGTACAGCGCGGCCGGTTCCGTGCCCGCGTACACCACGTCCGGCTCGGCCGCCGCCGGGTGCAGCTGCCAGACCCGCTCCAGGGAGGCCTCGGTGTCCTTCGGGAACTTCACCGCGGGCTGGGCCGGCTCCCTCCAGGTGCGGCCCAGGTCGTCGGAGTGGAAAATGGAGGGACCCCAGTGCGCGCTGTCACCACCTACCAGCAGCCGGGGACGCTCGCCCCGGGTGTCGATGGCGACCGAGTACACGGCCTGCGCGTTGAAATACGGGCTCTCGTCGAACTCCCAGGTGCCGCCGCGCCCACGCCCGATGAACAGACCTTTGCGCGTCCCCACGGCAAGCAGCTTCTCAGTCATACCGATCACCTCCGTGACGTCTTTGTCCCAGACATCGGCCAGTCTGCACCCCGCCACTGACAGTCACCTCTGGAAAGGCCTTCGTCGCAGGTCAGGGCGGGGATGGTAACCGGCTGAGGCGATTGACGGGCGGCTTTCGGCAAGATGCCGGCAGCGGCGGGCGCCCCGGTGGGACCGTCGTGACGGAGAACTCGCCGTGAGCCGTGAGCATCGAGGACGGCTCCCCCGTATGGGAGGTCGGTCCGGCATGTTCGTGCGCCCGTCGCTCATGAGGAGGATGCCTTCGATGGCGTTCCGTGGTCCCAAGGTCTGGCTGTGGCGCTGGCGGCGCAATCCGCTCCGACGCCGCGCCGACACCGTCGAGGCGTGGGTCGTACTCGGTGCCTGGCTGCTCACCGTGCTGGCCGGGGTGCTCGCCGGTCTGGGGGTGAGCCGGTCCGTCGAGCACCAGCTGGCACTGGAGCGCGTCGAGTGGCGGCCCGTCGTGGCCCGTCTCGTCGACCAGGCGCCGGGCACGGCCGACCCGGGCACGTCGAGCGGTGAACGGGTATGGGGCAAGGTGGCCTGGACCGGCGTGGACGGCTCGGCCCACGAGGGCCAGGTCCGCGTCGATCCCGGCAGCACCCAGGGCACCCCGGTCACCGTCTGGACCGACCCTCAGGGCCGTCTGATGACCCAGCCCGCCACCGAGGGCCAGGCACAGATCCGCGCCGCGATGATCGGCATCCTGGTCGGCGTCAGCACCGCGGCCGTCCCCTTCGTGGGCGGTCGGGTCCTCCGTCGCCGTATGGAGCGCCACCGCCTCGACCAGTGGGACTCGGACTGGGCGCACTTCGGACCGTTGTGGGGCGGGAGGCGGGCCGACGGGAGGTAACACCGGCGGGCAGGGCCGCGTCGAGTGAACCAGCCGTGTGCAACCACTCCGTGCGGCCACCCGCCCCTCAGAACCTTCCCGCAAGCCCGATCCAACCGCTCGTCCGCCGGCGGGGCAGGGATCAGTCCCGGCCAGGCAGCGCTCGGTCGAGGATCGCCTCCATGTCCGCCGCGTCGGGCAGAGTGCCGAAGGCGTGCCCCCAGTCGCCACCGAGTCGGGTCGCGCAGAAAGCGTCGGAGACCGCGGACGGGGCGTGCCGGACGAGGAGGGAGGCCTGGAGGGTGAGGGCCATGTGCTCCACCAGCCGGCGGGCGCCCGCCTCGGACGTCGTGGCCAACAGGTCCTTGAGCCGGGCGACGGCCGCGTCCAGGCGGGCGTCCGCCCCCTGGGCCAGGGCGAGTTCGCCGAACAGCGCCTGAGCGGTGTCCGGCGCACGGTGCAACGCCCGCAGGACGTCGAGGGCGTTGACGTTCCCGGACCCCTCCCAGATCGACAGCAGGGGTGCCTCCCGGTAGTGCCGGGGCATGCCCGAGTCCTCCACGTAACCGTTGCCGCCCAGGCATTCCAGGGCCTCCGCGGTGAAGGCCGGGCCCCGCTTGGTGACCCAGTACTTGCCGACGGCGGTGGCGATACGGCGGAACGCCTGCTCGCCGGCGTCCCCGCGCACCGCCCGGTCGGCGGCGCCCGCGAGCCGTAGCGTGAGGGCGGTGGCGGCCTCGGACTCCAGCGCCAGATCGGCCAGCACATTGCGCATCAGCGGCTGGTCCACCAGCCGGGCGCCGAACGCGCTGCGATGCCGGGCATGGTGTCCCGCCTCGACGAGCGTCCTGCGCATCAGGGTCGCCGACATCATCACGCAGTCCAGCCGCGTGCAGTTGACCATCTCGATGATCGTCTTGACGCCCTGTCCCTCGGGACCGACCAGCCACGCGACCGTCCCGTCGAACTCGGGCTCGGAGGAGGCGTTCGACCGGTTGCCGAGCTTGTCCTTGAGGCGCTGGATGCGGAAGGCGTTGCGGCTGCCGTCCGGGAGGACGCGCGGGACGAGGAAGCACGACAGCCCACCGGGCGCCTGCGCCAGCACCAGGAACACGTCGCACATCGGCGCCGACGTGAACCACTTGTGCCCGCGCAGCGTGTACACGCCCGACTCCGCGGTGGGCGTCGCCGCCGTGGTGTTCGTGCGGACGTCGGAGCCGCCCTGCTTCTCGGTCATCCCCATGCCGGCGAGCAGACCGCGCTTCTCGGCCGGCACCCTGAGCTCCGGCTCGTACGCGCGGCCGGTCAGCAGCGGCTCGTAGACCTTTGCCAGCTCCGGCTCCTTGCGCAGCGCCGGGATCGCCGCGTACGTCATCGACGTGGGACAGCCGTGGCCCGCGTCCGTGTGCCCCCACACCAACCCGCCCGCCGTACGCGCGACATGGGCACCGGGCCGGTCCTCGGACCACGGGGTGCCGGCCAGGCCCTCGGCGACCGCGGTCCTCATCAGGTGATGCCAGCTCGGGTGGAAGTCGACCTCGTCGACGCGGTTGCCGTACCGGTCGTGCGTGCGCAGTACCGGCTCGTGCCGGTTGGCCTGATCCGCCCACTCCTGGGCCTCGGCGCTCCCGGCCCGCAGACCGAGCCGCCGGATGCCCTCCTCGGCCCAGCCGGCGCCCTCACGGCGCAGCCCTTCCAGCAGGACGGGATCGTCGGAGGCGTCGTACGGAGCCAGCGGAGGCGGCTGATTGGTGACGGCGTGGGTGGCGGCCTGTTCGGGCGCGGAGAGGGAGACCATGCGGTCTATGTTGCGCTTATCCCGCGGCTGTAGCAATAGTGCAACAAGAAGTACAGTACGTGACCATGCGCAGGAACGTGTCGGAGCAGCTCGGTGAGGTCGACCTGCGGCCGTTGTCCGCGCGCTCGGTCGTCCTGAGCCTGCTGCTCGGCGCGCATCCCCCGGAGATGCCCGTGAAGGACCTGCTCCGCGCGGTGGAGCCGTTCGGGGTGGGCGGCTCCACGCTGCGTGCCGCCCTCAGCCGGATGGTGAGCGCCGGTGACCTGCGGCGCGCCGACACCGTCTACGGCCTCAGCGACCGGCTGCTCGCCCGGCAGCGCCGTCAGGACGACTCGGTGCACCCGCGCACGCGCGCGTGGAGCGGCGACTGGGAAATGGTCGTGATCACGGCGACGGGCCGCGGACCGGCCGAACGAGCCGAGCTGCGCACGCGGCTGACCGCGCTCCGGCTCGCCGAACTCCGAGAGGGCGTCTGGCTGCGCCCCGCCAACCTGCTCCGATCGCTTCCGGACGACCTCAGCGCGGTCGCCCAGCGCTACACGGCCCGCCCCGGTCGCCCAGGGCCGGAGCTGGCCGCCGAGCTGTGGTCCCTCGGCGACTGGGCGGCCCGGTCCCGGGCACTGCTCACCCACGTCGCCCGCGCGGACCGGCCCGCGGACCGGCTCACCGGCTTCGCGGCCGTCGTACGGCATCTGCTGACCGACCCGGTGCTGCCGCCCGAGCTCCTGCCGCCCGACTGGCCGGGCGCGGAACTGCGCTCCGCGTACGCGGCCTACCAAGGGGAGCTGGCGGACACCGTGCCCCAGAGCCGGCTCCGCACATGACAAGGCGGCCGTGCGAAGCGCCGTGCGGGGACGCTTCGTACGGCCGCCTTCACCTAGCGAGCTGCTACTTGTAGGTGATGTCGGACGTCGCGTACTTGCAGTAAGTACTGTCCGGCCCCGAGCCGTTCGTGGTCGGCTCCTTGCCCGTGTTGTTCCCGATGTACTTCTGGCACGGGACGATCTTCTTGCTGGAGTCGCCGACGATCGTGATCTTCTTCAGGGTCGCGCTGTCGCCGTAGTTGGTGTTGATGCCGACGAGCTTGTTGCCCGAGTAGGTCGCCTCGATGGTGTTGAGGTTGATCGTCCGCTTGTACTGCGTCGAGCAGTTGCCGCAGGACCGCACGAAGGTGCCGAAGTTCTGCACCGCGAAGTTGGAGATGTTGAGCGTCCCGGCGCCGTTGAACTGGAACACCTTGTCGCTCGCCGACTTCGCGCCACCGCCGGAGACGGTGTACACGTTCGACGACGAGGAGCCGCGGAAGGTCGCCGCGTCCTCGCCGACGTCCTCCCACCACACGTTCTGCAGCGTGCAGCTGCCCGCGCAGTGGATGCCGTCGGCGGCGGGAGCCCCGATGATGACGTTCTTCAGGACGGTCCCGGCGGCCAGGTTCAGGATCGGCCCCTGGTCCTCGTCCTGGCTGTCGCTGCCCAGGTCGCCCGTGCCGTACAGGCGCTTCATACCGTAGTCCTTGGTGCCGGACAGCTCGATGGTCGAGGAGACCGCCTGGCTGCCGTTCGCCGTCGGCCAGGTGGCGGCGCTGGCCGTCGGCGCGTTGAGTGTCATGATCATGCCAACCGAGAGGCCGAGTGCGGCCATGGCTCCGGTCAGCGCGCGGGTACGCGCGCGTGGACGTGCCGAAGAAGTCATGTCCCGATTCCTTCTTCCGTGTCGGGGGGTGGACGGGTTGGGGGTGGTCAGATCTTTCCGGCGCCCGCGCCGCCCGTCACCGAGGTGACGACGGAGGAGGCGGGCTCGGCGGTGTAGCCGTACGGAGCAGTGGTGAAGGTGCCGACCCGGGACACCTCGGTGGCGGCTCCACCGAGGTCGTTGCCGCGCAGGTTGGCGTAGCCGTCCACGTCACTGTTCCGGTTCGTGGTGACAGCGACTCCGGTGCTCCGGAAGACGTTGTTCTCCACGAGCATCTGGGCGCCCATGCGCGAGTGAACCGCGGTCTCGGCGCCGACGACGTAGTTGTCGTAGAAGTGCCCGGTACCGAAGCGCAGACTCGGGATGCGCGAGTTGACGTTGTTGAACCAGTTGTGGTGGTACGTCACCTTCAAGTGGCCGGTGTCCTCGCTCGCGTTGTTGTCGCTGTGGCCGACGAGCGAGCCCTTGAAGTGGTCCTTGAAGGTGTTCCAGGACACCGTGACGTTGTCGGAGCCGTGGTTGATGTCCAACAGACCGTCGTAGTAGTCCTTGTCGTGATCACGGTCCGCCGAGAAGGAGTTGTGGTCGATCCACACCTTCGTCGAGGCCTGCACCTCGATGCCGTCGGCGGGCGCGAGGGGCTTGCTGATGTTCAGGTTGCGGACGACGACGTTCGTGACCTTCTTCAGCCGCAGCCCGCCGCCGGTGAACCCGGAGGACGAACCGACACCCAGCACCGTGGTGTTGGAGCCGACGTCGACCGTGCCGCTCAGCGAGATCAGGCCGTTGACCTTGACGACCTTCGCCGTGCTGCCGGTGACGGCCGTCTTGAAGGCGCTCAGCGTGGAGACGGTGACCGCGGAGGCGCTGCCGCCGCCGGTCGTTCCGGCGCCGAAACCGATGGGGGAGGTCTCGGCGGCCCCGGCCGGCTGCGGGACGGCCAGGGCGGCCGCCGTCGCGAGCGCGGCCGCACCGGCGGCCAGAGCGGATCTTTGCGCGTGTGTACGTGGGGGGCGAGTACGCATGCGGGTGCGTCCCTTCCGTGGTGCCTGCATGGTGCCTGGTCGGTCATGTACGTGAAAACGGTTCGCCATGTTGAACGACGTGCGCAGTGCAGAGCGGCCATGTAAGGCCCTGGGGAGACGGGCCGGTCACATCGCTGAACGGAACGTAGAGGGTAAGCGCTTTCTGGTCAACGCTTTGCGCAGAAGACATTCGGCCGTCCCAGGTGGGGGAGGGGTGGCAGGGGTGAGCGAATTCTTTCGACGTGTGGGAGCGCTTCCATGGCAGCCATGTGCATGCCACGATGCTCGCCGGACGCTTCCCTTCCGAGAGATTTCCGAGGACTTCCGAGAGGGGCGAGTCGGTGGTGACTCCACCATGCGTACGTTCATCAGCGGCCTGGTGCTCACTTTTGTTCGCGCTGGGACCCGCTGCCCTCCGCCACGGCGAAACTCGGACGAACTCCTCCCGCTGATCGTTCCGATACCGCTGACCGAAAGGGGCAAGGACGTGTCCATCACCCCCAGGAGACCGCTGAGGTCGGTGCTGCCGGCCCTGCTGCTGTTACTCGCGGCGGTGCTCTTCGCCGCACCCACGGCCTCGGCCCGAACCGAGGCGGTACCCACCGCGACCCTCACCGAGGTGACCGACTTCGGCACGAACCCGAGCAATCTCCAGATGTACCTGTACGTGCCGGACAACGTCACCGCGCACCCCGCGGTGGTCGTGGCCGTGCACTACTGCACCGGCTCCGGACCGGCCATGTACAACGGCACCGAGTGGGCCCGACTGGCCGACACCTACGGCTTTGTCGTGCTCTACCCCTCGGTCACCCGGTCCAGCAAGTGCTTCGACGTGTCCTCGCCGCAGGCACTGAAACGGGGCGGCGGCAGCGACCCCGTCGGCATCAAGTCGATGATCGACTGGACGGTGCGCACCTACTCCGCCGACACCAGCAGGATCTACGCCACCGGCATCTCCTCCGGCGCGATGATGACGAACGTCCTGCTCGGCGACTACCCGGACTTGTTCGCGGCGGGCGCCGCCTTCTCCGGCGTCCCCTTCGGCTGCTTCGCGACGACCGACGGCTCGGAGTGGAACAGCGCCTGCTCGGGCGGCACGATCACCCACACCCCGCAGGAGTGGGGCGACCTGGTCCGCGCCGCCTACCCCGGCTACACCGGCACCCGGCCGCGCATGCAGGTGTGGCACGGCACCGAGGACGACGTGCTGCGCTACCCCAACTTCGGGGAGGAGATCAAGCAGTGGACGAACGTCCTCGGCGTCAGCCAGACGCCGGCCGCCACCGACTCGCCGGTCTCCGGCTGGACCCGCACGCGCTACGGCGCCACCGGTGACCGGGCCCCCGTCGAGGCGATCAGCCTCCAGGGCGTCGGCCACAACCTCTACGCCAACGGCATGGCCGCCCGCGCCCTCACCTTCTTCGGCCTCGACAGCTCGGGCCCGGCCCCCCAGCCCCAGCCGGGTGCCTGCAAGGTGACGGCCACGACCAACGCCTGGAACACGGGCCTGACGGCGTCTTTGACGATCACCAACACCGGCACCACCGCGATCAACAACTGGCAGCTGGCCTTCACCCTCCCCACCGGCCAGACCATCACCAACGGCTGGGGCGCCACGTACACCCCGTCCTCCGGCACGGTGACGGCGACGAACGCGACGTACAACGGGACGATCGCGCCGAACGCGAGCGTCAGCATCGGATACCAGGCGACTCACGGCGGGAACAGTGCGGCGCCGGGTGGCTTCACGCTCAACGGGACGGCTTGTACGGCGAGTTGAGCACTGACCGGCCATCGCGGTCCTCCGGCGGGACGCCGGCACAGTGTGCCGGCGTCCCGCCGGGAGCGCGGCAGACCCCGCTCGTCAGACCGACCGGTGGTACTGCTCCGGAACGTGCACCTCTCCGCCCAGTTCCCGCGCGGCGTGCCGCGCCCAGGACGGGTTCCGCAGCAGTTCGCGGCCCAGCAGCACCGCGTCCGCCTCGCCGTTGGCCAGGAGCTTCTCCGCTTGCTCGACATCCGTGATGAGGCCGACCGCGGCGACCGGGAGGGTGGTTTCCGCCTTGACACGGGCGGCGAAGGGGACCTGGTAGCCGGGGCCGACCGGGATGCGGACGCCCGAGGCGTTGCCGCCGGTGGAGACGTCCAGGAGGTCGATGCCGTGGGCCTGGAGGTCCTGGGCGAAGCGGACGGTGTCGTCCGGGGTCCAGCCGCCCTCCTCCAGCCAGTCGGTCGCGGAGATGCGGAAGAAGAGGGGCTTGTCGTCGGGCCACACCTCGCGTACCGCGTCGACGACCTCCAGCGCGAAGCGGGTGCGGTTCTCGTAGGAGCCGCCGTACTCGTCGGTGCGGTGATTGCTGTGCGGGGAGAGGAAGTTGCCGATCAGATAGCCGTGGGCGCCGTGGATCTCGGCGACTTCGAAACCTGCGGCGAGGGCGCGACGGGCCGCGTCCGCGAACTGGCGCACCACCTCTGCGATGTGATCAGCCGTCAGCTCCGTCGGTACCGGGTGCTTCGCGTCGTACGCCAGTGCGCTGGGGCCCAGCGGCTGCCATCCCCGCGCGTCCGGAGCGAGCGGCGCGCCGCCCTTCCACGGCTGGTCGGTGGACGCCTTGCGTCCCGCATGGGCGAGCTGGATTCCCGGGACCGTGCCCTGCGAGACCAGGAAGCGGGTGATGCGGCGGAACGCCTCGACCTGGGTGTCGTTCCAGATGCCGAGGTCGTAGGGGGAGATACGGCCCTCGGGGCTGACGCCGGTGGCCTCGACGATGATCAGGCCGGTGCCGCCGGCCGCGCGCGCCGCGTAGTGCGCGAAGTGCCAGTCGTTCGGGGCGCCGGTCTCGGGACCGTCAGGAGCGGCCGAGTACTGGCACATCGGCGGCATCCACACCCGGTTCGGGATCGTCACGTCGCGGAGGGTGCAGGGCTCGAAGAGTGCGCTCACGGCGGGCTCCATTCATCAAGACCGGTAGTGGGTGGACTCGTACGATAGGCATCGTAGTACGTCGAATGTCAAACTACGAAAGGTCTCATACAATGGCATTCCCGAGGGCCGGCCGCCTAGGCCGCAGAACCCCCGGGAACCTGAAGAAGTGGAGCCGCCGTGACCTCCCCCGTCGTCAGCAGTCGTGCCCTCCCGCACCCCGAGCGCGGCGAGATCCGGCTGGAGGGCATCCTGCACGCCCTCTCCGACCCGATGCGTCTGCAGATCGTGCGAGAGCTCGCCGCCGTGAGCGACGAGCTCTCCTGTTCGCACTTCGATCTGCCCGTCACCAAGTCGACGACCACCCACCACTTCCGGGTGCTGCGCGAGAGCGGAGTGATCCGCCAGGTCTACCGGGGCACGGCCAAGATGAACGGCCTGCGCCGGGACGACCTAGACGACCTCTTCCCGGGACTTCTCGACGCCCTCCTCGGCGCCGCCGCCCGCCAGGCCGTCCGGCTCGGGAGCGGCTGAACCGGCCTTCGCGGGCAGGTGGTTGAAGAGCAGGTTCAGCACGATCGCCGTCAGGCAGCCCGCGCTGATGCCGCTGTTCATCACCGTCTGGAACCAGTCGGGGAACTTCGCGTAGATCGTCGGCACGCCCACCGGCAACACGCCCATGGCCACCGACACGGCCACCACTGTCAGGTTGTTGTTGCCCTTGAAGTCCACCTGGGTGAGAGTCCGCAGGCCGCTCGCCGCGACCGTCCCGAACATCACCAGGCCCGCCCCGCCCAGCACCGGAGCCGGTACGGCCGCGACCACGGCGCCCAGCTTGGGCAGCAGGCCGAGCAGGACCAGGATGCCGCCGGCCGTGGCGACGACCCAGCGGCTGCGCACCCGGGTCATGCCGACCAGACCGACGTTCTGGGCGTACGCCGTGTACGGGAAGGTGTTGAAGACACCGCCGAGCACGGTCGACAGGCCGTCGGCCCGCAGGCCGTCCGCCAGGGAGCGCGGCTCGATCCCGCGGTCCGTCATCTCGCCCACCGCGATCAGGTCACCGGTCGTCTCGGTCATCGTCACCAGGGCCACGACCAGCATCGACACGATCGCCGAGAACTCGAAGGTCGGCGCCCCGAAGTGGAAGGGCGTGCTGATCCCGACCCAGTCCGCGTCACCCACCCCGTCGAAGTCCGTGAACCCGAAGGGGACGGCCACCGCCAGGCCGACCCCGATGCCGATCAGTACCGCGATCCGGCTCAGGAACGCCGGCGCGAACCGCTGCACGCCCAGCACCACCACCAGGACGAACGCGGCGAGCGCGATGTTCTTCGGGGCGCCGAAGTCGGCCGATCCGACGCCGCCCGCGACCCAGTTGCCGGCGACCGGCAACAGCGAGATGCCGATGATCAGGATCACCGTGCCCGTGACCAGCGGCGGGAAGAAGCGGAGCAACCTGCCGAAGACGGGTGCGAGCAGCACGATCGCGAGGCCCGCGACGATCACCGAGCCGTAGATCGCCGAGAGTCCGCCGCCCGTCGTGCCGATCAGGACCATCGGTGACACGGCCGCGAAGGTGCAGCCCTGCATGATCGGGAGCCGTACGCCGAAGCGCCAGAAGCCGATGCACTGGATGAGCGTGGCGATACCGCACACCAGGAGGTCGGCGGTGATCAGATACGCCAGATCCGCGGGCGACAGCTTCATCGCGCCGCCGACGATCAGGGGGACGGCCACGGCGCCCGCGTACATCGCGAGGACGTGCTGGAGGCCGAAGGCGGCGAGCTGCCGTACCGGGGGTACTTCGTCTACGGGGTGCACAGGGGTGGTTTGAGCCATGTCCGAGACCGTAAGCGTGTTGAACAGTTTGTTGATGTCGGGGGTGTTGCCGGTTCGTTGCCCGGTGCGGGCCGGGGGGTGCCCCCGCCCCTAAGAGGCACTTCCGTGTACCGCGTTCATGAGGGACTGCCAGTCCGGGAGCTTCACCACGCCCCGGCCCAGGGACGCACCGAGCTCCGCCTCCGCTCGCTCGATCGCGCACCAGCCCGCCCACTCCACCGGTTCGGCGCCCGCTGCCCGCAGTGCGTCCAGTGGGTCCTCGGGCAGATCTTTGTGTACGAGCGTGCGGGCGTCCTCGAGCAACGAGGTCACCGTCTCCTTGGCGTCCGGGCGGTTGGTGCCGATCACGCCGGTCGGGCCGCGCTTGATCCAGCCGGCCACGTACTCTCCCGGGACGGCGGAAGAGCCGTGCACGACACGCCCGTCGACGTTGGGTACCGTGCCGCTCTCCGCGTCGAACGGCAGTCCCTCCACGGGCATGCCCCGATAGCCCACCGAGCGCAGCACCAACTGGGCCTCGATCTCCTCGAATTCACCGGTGCCGCGTACGCCGCCGCGCCCGTCCGGCACCGTCCTCTCGAAGCGGACCGCGCCCACGCGGCCGCCGTCGGCGAGGAGTTCGACGGGACGCAGGAAGAAGCGCAGCGAGATCCTGCGGGAGGCCGGCCGTGACTCCGCGGCCGCCCAGCCCCGCAGCACCTCCACGTTCCGGCGCTGCGGCGCCGACAGGGCAGAGGGGTCCAGGTACGCCGGATCCAGCGCCAACTCCGCTGCGTCTACGACCACTTCGGTGTCCGGCAGTGCACCCAGCTCGCGCAGCTCCTTGGTGGTGAAGCGGGCCTGCGAAGGTCCCCGCCGACCCACCATGTGGACCTCCGCCACCCGGCTGGCGGCCAGCGCGGTGAGCGCCGGATGCGGCATGTCGGTCGGGCTGAGCTCCGTCACCCCGCGGGCCAGCATCCGCGTCACGTCGACCGCGACGTTCCCCACCCCGATGACCACCGCCGACCGGGCGCCGACCACGAAACCGTCGGCAGCGGAGTCGGGATGCGCGCTGTACCAGGACACGAACTCCGTCGCCGACCAGCTGCCCGGCAGATCCTCGCCCGGGATCCCCAGATGCCGGTCGGTCGCGGCGCCCACGCAGTACACGACGGCGTGGTACAGCTCGCGCAGCCGCGCGGCCGGCACTCCGCCCGGGCCGATCTCGATACCGCCGAGGAACCGCACCCGCTCGTGCTCCAGCACCGTCCGCAGGTTGTTCTGGAGCGATTTGATCTTCTCGTGGTCCGGTGCCACGCCGTAGCGCACCAGGCCGTACGGGCACGGCAGCCGGTCCAGGACGTCGACGAGCACGTCGGGATCCTGCTGGACGAGGCTCTGGGCGGTGTAGCACCCGCTGGGCCCGGAGCCGACAACGGCGACACGCATGCTTCCAGGATGGCACCGCCACCGCTCCGCTGACAGGGTGCCGCGCGGGACACGCGTACGCCTGTCAGTTCGTACGGAATGTGATCATTCGGTCACTTTACGTGCATGGTGCCCAGGGGGACACGCTCGTGGTGGTGGTCGCAGCCGGCGCTGTGGAGTGACGCGTGCCGGTGCCGCTGGGCAACTGGTCAGCCGCGGTGATGTGCCCGACCGGGCACGGCCGCCGCACGTCGCTCCGGCTCATCTCCCAGGCACGCGACGCGGGCTTTCTGGCGCCACGTCATACAAGGCGGTGAATAGGCGACTTCATCGAATCAACCCGTTCAGAGCATGTCCCGCATCCGGTTGATCTCGCTCGTCTGCTGGGCGACCACGTCGTCGGCCATCTCCTCGATCCGGATGTTGTTGCCCTGCCCCTTCACGTCCGTCGCCATGGTGATCGCACCCTGGTGGTGAGTGATCATCAGCGTGAGGAAGAGCTCGTCGAACGCCTTCCCCTTCGCGGCGCGCAGCTTCTTCACCTGGGCCTCGGTCGCCATGCCGGGCATCGCGGCGTGCATGTGGTCGTCGCTCTTCTCGGGCTGATCGTGCTCCTTCAGCCAGGCCCGCATCGCGGCGATCTCCGGCCCCTGAGCGGCCGAGATGCGCTCGGCGAGCGCCTTGAGCCTCGCCGACTCGGCGCGGTCGGGGGCCAGTTCGGTCAGTTCCAGCGCCTGGGCGTGGTGCTCGATCATCATCCGCGCGTACGAGACGTCCGCCGAGTTGGGAGTGTCGTCGTCGGCCCGCTGCTCCTGCGCGTCCTGGGCGGACAGCGTGCGGTTCGCCTCGCCCGGCTTGCCCGGCGCGAGCACCGAAGGCCCGGTTCCCGACGCCGACTTGGGATCCGCGTCTGAGTCGCAGCCCCCGAGGGCCAGGGCCGCCACGGCGGCCAGGGTCGCCGTCAGCAGGGGCGCACGGCGGAAAAGCACAGTGGCCGCCCATGGTCCCTTCATTACAGGTTCGTTGCCCTCTGTTGATCTGTGCATGGTGAAGACGATACTGCGGTGACGCGTGAACCGTTCCACATGAACGGCACAGGGAGGAAAACAGTGATCCTGTTGCAAGAGTCCCGAACCCGGCGCAGACGCCTGGGAGTTGCCGCGGCCGCCGCGGGTCTGCTGGCCGCGCTGCTGACCGCGGGCCCGGCCGTCGCGACCCCCGACCCCGGGGACGGCCCGGCGGCGAGCAAGGGAGTGTCCAAGAGCACCGAGGCCGAGGTGAAGGCGGCGATCGCCGACGGCGAGATACCCGGCCAGGACGAGATCGTGCACTCCGACAACATCGAACACCTCGTCAACGTCCCCAAGGACGCACTGCCCGGCACCAATTCGGACCTGGCCTTCCAGGGCAGGTACGCCTTCTCCGGGAACTACGACGGCTTCCGCATCTTCGACATCAGCAACCCGAAGGCGCCCAAGACCGTCGCCCAGGTGCTGTGCCCCGGATCGCAGAACGACATCTCCGTCTCCGGGAACCTGCTGTTCCTGTCCACCGACTCCTCACGCAGCGACAGCAGTTGCAGCAGCACCACCCAGCCCGCGACCGAGAAGTCGTCGTGGGAGGGCATGAAGGTCTTCGACATCAGCGACAAGAGCAACCCGAAGTACGTCGCCGCCGTGGAGACCGCCTGCGGCTCGCACACCCACACGCTGGTGCCCGAGCGCAGGAACGTCTACCTCTACGTCTCCTCGTACTCGCCGAGCGCGACCTACCCCGACTGCCAGCCACCGCACGACGGCATCTCCGTCATCAAGGTGCCGCGGAACGCCCCCGAGAAGGCGGCGGTCGTCAACTTCCCGGTGCTCTTCCCCGGCGAGGGCCCCGACGGCGGCGGCAACCCGGGCGCGCCCACCAACCCGGGCGTCTCCAAGACCACCGGCTGCCACGACATCACGGTGCTCCCGGACAAGGACCTGGCGGCGGGTGCCTGCATGGGTGACGGCATCCTCTTCTCCATCAGGGACCCTGAGCACCCGAAGGTCATCGACCGGGTGCAGGACAACGTCAACTTCGCGTTCTGGCACTCGGCCACCTTCAACCAGAAGGCGAACAAGGTCGTCTTCACCGACGAACTGGGCGGCGGCGGTGCGGCCACCTGCAACGCGGCGACCGGCCCGAACCGCGGCGCCGACGGCATCTACGACATCGTTGGCAAGGGCGACCAGCGCAAGCTCGCCTTCCGCAGCTACTACAAGATCCCCCGCCACCAGGCCGACACCGAGAACTGCGTGGCCCACAACGGCTCCCTGATCCCGGTCAAGGGCAAGGACATCATGGTCCAGGCCTGGTACCAGGGCGGTGTCTCCGTCTGGGACTTCACCGACTCCTCGAAGCCCAAGGAGATCGCGTACTTCGAGCGCGGCCCGCTGACCACCGGCGCGCTCACGGTGGGCGGCTCCTGGTCGGCGTACTACTACAACGGCTACATCTACTCCAACGACATCGCCAAGGGCTTCGATGTCCTGAAGCTCAGCGACCGGCGCACGGATCCCGCCAAGAAGGTGCGGCTCGGCGAGCTCAACGTCCAGACGCAGCCGGACTACTTCGACTGATCCCCGGCCTCCGGGCCCGTCTCGAAGAAACGCGACAGATCCTTGTCGTACGTCCCGCCGGGTGCCTCGGTGCCCGGCGGGACGCCCTGCTCCCAGTCCAGCCGGTAGCGCGCGAACAGCTCGGCGCGCAGGGTCGTGATCGGCAACGGGACGTTCGGCAGGACCATCGCGTAGACCGCGCCCATGAGTTGTGAGCGCAGCATCGGGTAGTCGCTCTCGACAGTCTGTGAACCGTGCCGTTCCATCGTGTCCCGCAGCAGCTCGGCGAGGCGCTGCTGCTCCGGGCACTGCACGAAGCCCTCGGTGTCCAGCAGGCCCGCCATGTGCTGGCGCATCAGCACGGTCCGGTCCCGGGCCAGGCCCAGGACCGCGTCGATGGCCCGGGCCATCCGCTCCCGCCCGTCCTCGGTGCGCGGCTCGCGCTCCAGCGCCTCCTCCAGCGTGCGGTGCATGAGCCGGTGCACGGCGGACTGCACGAGTTGGCGCTTGCCGGGGAAGTAGTACGACACCAGGCCGCGTGCCGAACCGGCCCGGTCCGCGATGTCCCCGAGGGTCGTGGCCTCGTAACCGCGCTCGGAGACCAGCTCGAGTGCCGCCTGCAGGAGCCGCTCCCGGGAACGACGGCGCAACTCTTCGTTGACCGAGGCGCTGCGCGGGGACATGCTGTAACTCCTGCGTTGACTGGCTCTCAGCCAACTATACTCAAATGCGTCCGGACCGGCCCGTGAAAGGCCTGGTCGGGGCTGCCGCCTGCTCTGGGCGACGCGGGGGATCGTCCAGAGTGGGCGGGTATACGACCCGATGGTGTCCTCAGGCGACCACCTCGGCGGGGTGACCACCCGGTTTTCGGCCACCTTTCTGGAGTCGATTCCGGGTGTCGACGCCGCGTGCCGATCCGGGTCTCAGCCCACCAGGTCGAGGACCGGCCGCAGCCCGTCGGGCCGCTGCGCCGCCGGCAGATGATCCACGAAGTGCACCCCGCAGCCCAGGGCCGCCGCACCGCCGTCCGCCCGCCGGTCGTCGCCGACCATCAGGACGTGCCGGGGCTCGGCCCCTAGCGCCGTGCAGGCGGTCTTGAACAGCCGGGGGTCCGGCTTCTGGACGCCGTGTTCGTACGACAGCACATACACGTCGACGTACGGATCGAGCCCGTGCGCGCGGAAGACGGGCCGCAGGTCCCAGCCGATGTTGCTCACCACGCCCACCCCGATCCCGCGCTTCTTCAGCGCACGCAGGACCTCCGCGGCGTCGGGATAGGGCCGCCAGGCGGCGGGGGACATGTGCCGGTCGTACAACGCGTCGTGCAGGGCGGGATCCGGCAGCGGGACCAGTCGCGAGAGCCCGGTGTACGCGGCCCGGTGCAGCTCGGCACTCTCGTCCCGGATCCCCCACACGGCGGCGACCTCGTCCGGCATCGGCGCCCGGGGCGCCATCCCGCCGGGCAACGCCCCCACCCTCTCCAGCTCCAGCGCGGCCCGCGTCAACTCGGCCTCGGTGAGGGCAAGTCCCGCCTCGTCGAGAGCAGCCCTCAACCAGGACTCGGTGGACTCGATCCGGAAGAGGGTTCCCGAGAAGTCGAACAGAACGGCGGTCATACGGTGATCTTACGGGCCTGCGTTCCACTCGACGGGGAGCTCACTCCCGCAGAACACGCAGACGAAATCCCCCTCGCGTACGATCGACCGTTCCCCACACTGCTCGCAGCGCCGGAACACCACCGCGTGCGTGAACCGGCCGGGGTGCTCGACGCCGGCCCGGTCGAGCGCGCGCCCGACCGCCTGCCACGAATCGAGGTCCGGGCAGTAGCCCGTGGAGTGGTTGGTGACCTCGTGGACCGCCCAGCGGCCGGCGGCCCGGGCGAAGCCCATCTCGCCGGCGGACGACACATCCGCGCCGCCCGCGCAGGCCACGTGCTCACTCCGGCGGGGCGCGAGCCGCAGGAGGCCGTCGAGGGCGACGACGAAGGTGAAGGGCTCCGAGGTCTCGGCCGGCCCGCGCCCGGACAGCCAAGCGTCGAGGTCGGCGGTGGAACGGATGATCCGGCCCTCGCTGTCCGGCCGTACCGTCGAGCGCAGCTCGGGCGGGCCCACATAGCCGTAGACCCGGCTCGGGCCGTCGTTCACGGCCGGAACCGCTGGTGGACCAACACCGCCAGCGTCACCAGCATCGCGCCCAGGAGCCAGCCGCCGAGCACGTCGGAGGGCCAGTGGACGCCGAGCCAGATACGCGTCAGGCCGACGCCGGCCACGGAGATCACGGCGAGAGACAGGGCCGTGAACCACAGGGCGCGGCCGACGCCGTAGTGGCGGAGGAGCCACAGGAGGAGACCGCAGACGACCGTGGCCGTCAGGGCGTGGCCCGACGGGTAGGCCGCGAAGTGCGCGGTGTCGACGGGGTCGGGCCAGACGGGGCGCGGGCGGCCGACCGCGGCCTTCACGATCTGCTGGAGCAGTGTGCCCAGCGCACATGTGGCCGCCAGCCATACGGCGGTCCACCGGGCGTTGCGCCGCCACACCAGCCACATCACGGCGATCGCAGCCAGGATGCGCATCGCCCAGGGGTCCCAGACCCAGTCCGTGAGAATGCGGAAGGCGTGGGTGACCCCCGGCTCGTCGACCGCCCAGCGGTGGGTGGTGTCGGCGATGTCGCCGTCCACGGTGAGCAACGGATGCCACTTGACCGCGACCAGGACGAGCAGCAGCACCGAGCACAGGGCGAGGACACCGGTCGCGCGGGCGGCGGTCCGGTGCTCCGTGGGGCGGGGCGGGGAGTCGACGGACGGCGTGCGCATACTGCGATCCTCGCCGACCGGTGCGCCTTGAGGCCAATTCCGGGACAGGGCGGGCCTGACCGGCCGTTGCGCCGGGCGACGGGCACCCGCGGTCGTCGCTGTCCCGATTCAAGTGATGGACGCGCTGTGGGACATGGCCCGAGAGGCGGGGAAGAGGCCGAACACGCCCCGGTACTCGTCGAGTTCGAGCCATATGCGGGCGCGGTCGCGTACGCCGTCCCGTCGTCCGGGCCGGGCCGCCTCAGAGCGTCAGCAGCATGGCCACCATCGCGATGCCCATCGACAGCCGACACGCGCGCGCGAGTTCGGGGCGGTCGCCCCAGGCGACGGTTCCGCCGCCGGCGGTCACCGGTATCAGGCGGACGCCGGACAGCAGGACGTAGCCCGCGAAGTAGAGGAGCAGTACGCCCGTCACCACGGGCACTCCCGCGCCGCCGTGGTGCCCGGGGGAGGCCGCCATCACCACCGCCATGTAGACCATGGCCCCGGCTCCCACCAGGTGGTGCAGATGATGGCTGCTCGTGCGCGCCGCCCACAGCGCGCGCACCGCGGCCCCGCCGAACACGGCCGCCCAGAGCGGCCAGGCCCACGACGGAGGTGTGAACACGGCGGCGGGTACGGCCATCGCGGCCATCCCGAAGCCCATCAGCGCCTCACCGCCCGCGGCCCGGCGCTGTTCCTCGACGCTGCTGCGCATCCGCAGCAGGCAGTACGCCCCGGTCGCCGCGCAGAGCGCCACCAGCAGCCAGCCGGGCGAAGCCGGTCCGTGCACGCCCACCTCCCCGCTCGACGTCGGTCAAGAACTGCCCGGGCCATGCGGCGCGCAATCGAGCGCAAGGGTGTATGCGGGGAGCGTGCGAGGGAGCACAGCAGAACAGAGGAATCGCGGGCCTATCATTTACGAGTAAAACACCTGCTAAAGTATTGACTCATGAGCAGTGCGACCCCCTTTGCCGGTACCCCGCGCGCCCGCCGTCTCCCCCTGGCCGGTGTGCTGCGCCTCGGCAGGCCCTCCGACATCTGGTTCAAGCCCGCCCTGAGTGTGGTCGTCGCGGTCGCCCCGCCGAACCTGATCCTCCTGGCCCTCGGCCGACTCGACCTGGCGATGTACACCATGGCCGGGTCCCTGTGCGCGCTGTACGCCCACCACCGGCCCTACGCGGCCCGGGCCCGCGCCCTGGCCGCGGTGGTGCTCGGCATGGTCGCCGGTCTCGGTGTCGGCCTGGTCGCCGCCTCGCTCACCGGCAGCGCGGTGATCCTGGTCACCGTCGGCGCCCTGGTGGCCGCCGTACAGAAAGCGCTCTGTGACGCGACCCGGATCGGCCCGCCGGGTCATGTGGTCCTCACCTTCATCAGCTCCGCCTCCCTGTTCGCCCCGCAGACCCTCGCCCAGGTCCCCGGCCACCTCGCCCTGGCCCTCGCCGCGGGCACCTGGGCCTGGCTGGTCGGCATGGCACCCGGACTCTTCCGGCCGCACGGCCCGGAGCGACGGGCCACCGCCCACGCGCTGAACGCGGCAGCCGCGTACGCGGCGAACCGGCGCCCGGCTGCGAGCGGAACCGCCCATGCCGCCGTACAGGCCGCCTGGCAGACCCTCCTCTCGGCCGGCGCCCGCTCCGAGACCCGGCGGGCCCTCGAACGTCTCGTCGTCCGCGCCGAGGTCGCCCTCGCCGCTCCCGCCGACGCGGACCCGCACCGCCTGCGCGCCTGGGCCCGCGAACTGCGCGGCAACGGGCCGGTCCCGCGGACGGCGTACGACAGCGAACTCCTCGGCGTGGAGGCCGAACGCGCCGCCCCGGCCCGCCGGTGGTGGCGTGCCCTCGGGCCGCTCGCCCCGATCGCGATGCGCACCGCCCTGGGCTGCGCCCTCGCCGGCTACGCCTCCCTCGCGCTCGGCATCGGCCGCCCCTACTGGGCGCTGGTCACCGCCGCCTCGCTCTACCAGGCCAACGTCACCCTCACCTGGAGCCGGGGCGTCCAGCGCGTCGTCGGCAACCTCGTCGGGGTGCTGGTGTTCGCCGCCGTGGTGCCGCTCGCCCACCTCGGGCCCGCCGCCCTCGTCCTGTGCTGCCTCGCCCTCAACTTCGGCGCCGAGGCGCTCATCGGCCGCAACTACTGGCTCGGGAGCATCTGTGTCACCCCGATGGCGCTGCTGATCACCGAGTTCGCCGGGTACCAGGAGCCGGGCCGGCTGATCACCGAGCGGGTCGTGGACACCCTCGTCGGGGCGCTGGTCGGATTCGTCGCCGCCATGGCCGTCACCAACCGGCGCGCGGGCGATCGCGTCGAGCAGGCGCTGGCCGCCGCGGAACGCGCCCGCGCACGCGCCGCCCGCCTTCTCGCGGAGCCGCACCCCGCTCCCGGCAGCCTGGACTCCGCCCACCGCGCCCTCGCCGCCGCCCTGGTCGACCTGCGGGCCGGCGTCGAGGCCGCGTCCGGCGAATGGTGGCAGCGCGCCCTGCCGCAGGAGAGGGTCGTACGCGCCGAACAGGCCGGACACCGTACGCTCGCCGCGACGATCCGGCACCACAGAGCGGAGGGCGCACGCCCATGACGGCACCGAACGGACGACCGGAGGAACCGGCGCGGCACGACACCGTCGCCGCCGTCGTCCGGCAGTGGCAGACCGTCCACCCCGGCCTCGACACCGGCCCCATGGAGATCATCGGGCGCGTCAACCGCTGCGCGGCCCTCCTCCAGCAGGCCGAGGACGCCCCCCTGCGCCGGGCCGGACTCAGCCGTCCCGAGTTCGACCTGCTCGGCGCCCTGCGCCGCACCGGCCACGAGCTGACCCCCGGTGACCTGGCCCGCGAGACCTTCTCCTCCGGCGCCGCCGTCACCAAGCGGCTCAAGCAGCTGACCGAGCGGGGCCTGGTGGAGCGCCGGGGCGACACCCGCGACCGCCGCGTCGCCCACGTCCGGCTCACCGAGACCGGCCGCGACCTGGTCGACGGCATCCTGCCCGAGCAACTGGCGTACGAGACGGCCGTGCTGTCCGTCCTGACCCCCGAGGCGCGGGACGAACTCGCCGGCCGGCTGGGGGAGCTGCTCGGCCGACTGGAGGGCACCCTGGGAGTGCTGCGCGCCTGACGGCTCCGACCTGCGGTTTCGGAACTTTCGAAGCCCGCTGCCTGTTGACGCGGTCGCTCCGCGCTTTCTACGTTCGTCCAGGTCGGTGCGGATCATCGACTGTCGTACGGAATGCCGAACGAAGGATGGATGCCGTGGCAGCCGAAGGCCCCGCCCCCGAGAAGCTCACCATCGATCTCGGGACCGAGACCGGACCCTTCCACGGGGGAGCGAGCGGCACCCTCTACGGGCTCTACGGCGACGGCGTGCCCAGCCGCGTCGTGGTCGAGGGCATGTACCCGCGCACGGTGACGACCAAGGCCCAGGACGGCACCCAGCATCCCGGCGGCGACGCCCTGGAGATCCTGCCGGCCTTCGTCGCGGCGGGCGGCAAGGACGTCTACGTCTATCTGCCCGACTTCTACCGGGGGTTTCCGTACGAGTGGCCGGGGGCCACGGGTGAGGAGCGGCTCGCCGGACATCTGGACGTGATCCGCCGTCAGGTCGAACGCGTGCTGACCCTGGGGGAGTTGAAGGAACACGTCGTGTACGTGCCGTTCAACGAACCCGAGGGCAACATGTTCGGCGAGGGGGAGTGGAGCTACGACCAGGTCTCCTGGCGGACCCGGCCGGACCACTACTTCGCCGCCTGGGAAGCCGCGTACCGCCTCATCAAGGACCTTGACCCGGAGGCGCGGGTGGCCGGACCCAACACCTGCATTCTGTACCCCGAGGTCAGGGACTTCCTTCGGTTCGCGAAGTCGCACGACGTGCTTCCCGACATCGTCACCTGGCACGAACTGTCCTCGCCCGCCGAGGTCCGCACCAACATCGCCGCGTACCGGGAACTGGAACGGGAGTTGGGCATCGGCCCGCTGTCCGTCAACATCAACGAGTACGCGCACAACTACCACGTCTCCGTGCCCGGACAGATGATCCAGTGGATCGCCGCGATCGAGGAGTCGAAGGTCGACGCCGACATCGCCTACTGGAACATCGCCGGCAACCTCAACGACTCGGCGGTCGAGGCGAACAAGGCCAACGGCCAGTGGTGGCTCTACAACGCCTACGGACAGCTGACCGGTAACACCGTCCGCGTGCTCGCCCCGCACCCCAACGAGCAGTACACCCTCCAGGGCGTCGCCACCCTCGACCGGGACAAGCGACAGGCGCGGGCGCTCTTCGGCGGAGCGGACGGCGCGGCGGACGTCGTCTTCGAGGGCGTGGACGCGGAGGTGTTCGGTGCCGCGGTCCACGCCCGTCTCGTGGAGATTCCCTGGACGGGGCAAGTGGGCCCCGCAGAACAGCCGTTGCGGCTGCGAGACGAGGAACTGCCGGTCGCGCACGGGAAGGTGACGCTCGGTCTGACCGGCCTCGACGCGATGTCCGCCTACCAACTGATCCTGTCGCCGGGAGGCAACGGGGCCGTGGCCCTGCCGCCCGCGGTGCGGTGGAGGCGGACGTACGAGGCCGAGGACGCCACCTACACGGGAGACGGTTACTCGAAGAACGGACCCGAGGGGTCCCCGTCCGCCGTCGACCGGTTCGCGACCTCCGGCGGCTACCACGTGGGCGGTCTGCGCACCGGCTCCGACGGCGTGCTCGCCTTCGACGTCGAGGTGCCGCAGGACGGGACGTACGACCTCGCTGTGTTCGCGGGCTCGCACAATCTCGCCGACCTGGTGCGCGAGCAGGGCCCCACCAACGTCTTCCTGCGCGTCGACGGCGAGAATCCTCGCGAACTGCGGCTGCCGCTCGGCTACAAGCCGGCGGTGTGGGGGCACACCGACACCCGGGTGGAGCTGACCGCGGGCCGGCACCGGATCACCCTCGCCGCCGAGGACCCCGACCTCGGAGTCACCAAGGGCGACGCGGACGTCGACAAGCTGGACCTTCTGCTGCGGAGCGAGGACGAAACCGCCCTGTACGACGCCGAGTTCGCGGACCTCGGCGGCGGCGCCCGGGTCAGTCACGCCCACCGCGGCGCCTCGGGGCCCGGAGTCGCCGTGCTCCCGCGAGGCGGCACCGTCACCTTCTGGACGTACGCGGCCGACGACGGCGAGGCCTCCGTGACCGTCGACCTGCTCGGTCCCGGCGAGGGCGTGTGGAGCGTCAACGGCGAGGAGATCGGGCGCGTCGAGCGCGGCGCCGTACCGCTCTTCCTGGCCGGGGGCGTCAACAAGGTGACGGTCACCGGGACGTCGGACCGGCTGATCGTCGACCGGCTGCGCATCGCCCCTTCCCGCGGCCTCCTGCCCAGCACCGCGTACGCCGCCGAGGAAGGCGTCCTGACCGGCACGGCGAGGGTGACCGGATACCCGTACGCCGTCGGCGGCAAGGCAGTCGACGGCATCGGCGCCGGGCCCGCGAACGCGCTCACCCTGACCGTCACGGCGGACCGCCCCGGACGCCACGCGCTGACGATCCGCTACTCCAACGGCGAGCAGCCCCCCTCCACCCACTACAACCCGGACCCGGTCTGCCGCCACGCCGACATCTGCGTCAACGGCGGCCCCGCGCACCGCGTCTTGTTCCCCACCACCTTCCACTTCAACAACTTCTGGAACCTCTCCGTGCCCGTCACCCTGCGCCCGGGCCTCAACACGATCACCTTCACCGCCGACGAACTCCCCGACTTCGCCGGCGACACCAGGAACGAGTTCGGACAGCGCTCCGCCCATGCCCCCGTCATCGACCAGGTCACGGTGACACCGCTCGCCGCCACGGAGACTGACGTGCGTCCTCTCTAGAGCACGTCGGTCGCGGTACGCCGGTATCCGGAGCGCCGGTCGTCGATGGCCTGCCAGCGGTCGCCGTAGATGTTCTTGACGATCTCCGGCGCCCGAACGAAGTCGTGCGGAAAGCCGAGCGGCACCGCACTCACCTCGTCCAGACGGGCGACCGCGTCGGCGTCGAGACGGACGTCGAGACTGCCCAGATTGTCGGCGAGCTGGCTCTCCCTGGTCGCCGCGACGATGGGGACCACATTGCCGGGACGGCCCAGCAGCCAGGCCAGAGCCACCTGGGCCGGGCTCCAGCCGCCCTGCTCGGCGATCTCCAGGACCGCCGTGACGACCTCCTCCTCCTGCGGGTTCGGCTTGTCGCCCCTGGCGTCGAGACGTCCCGCCTCACCCCGCCGGTACTTGCCGGTGAGCTTCCCGCCCGCCAGCGGCGACCAGGCCAGCACCGCCTGGCCGAAGGCCCTTGCCTGCGGGAGCAGTTCACGCTCCGGGGTGCGCTCCAGCAGGTTGTAGCGCAGCTGCGAACCCGCGAACGCGGTCCAACCCCGCAACTCCGCGAGGGTGTTGGCCTGCGCGATCTCCCAGGCGGCCCAGTCCGACACCCCGACGTAGAGCACCTTGCCCGTGCGCACGAGGTCGTCGAGTGCCCGCATGACCTCATCGACCGGGGTGAAGTTGTCGCGGGCGTGCACCCACAGGATGTCCAGCCGGTCGGTGCGCAGCCGCCCGAGACTCGCCTCCACCGACTGCACGAGGTTCTTGCGATGGTTGCCGGCCGAGTTGACGTCCCCCGCACGGGTCCCGCAGGTGTACTTGCTGGCCAGCACGAACTCCTCGCGCCGCCCGTCGAGCAGCTCGCCGAGGATGCGCTCAGAGGTACCGCCCGAGTAGATGTCCGCCGTGTCGACGAAGTTGCCGCCCGCGTCGGCGTACGCGTCGAGAAGCCTGGCGCTGGTCTCCTTGTCGGATCCGAAGGCGGGATCCTCACCCATGACCATCGCGCCGAGGCTCAGCTCGCTCACGCGCAGACCGGTCTTGCCGAACAGTGTGTACCGCACGATCAGTTCCCCCTTCAGGCAGGTCGTGCGCACGACGCTAGGGGCTGGAGCGCACTTCAACGCAACCCACCCACTCCACAGCCGACCGGTGACCTACGGCGGCGACGCGGCCGTGGTGCGACGCGCCACCAGCGTCAGCGAGAGCCTGACCACACGGCCACCGCCCACAGCACCGGCGACAGCACGAACACCCACCCCAGGGTGACCACGAAGAGGACGACGACCACGGTGGGCGTGACGGCCGCGAGCACCGCCGCCAGCCCGCGTGCCTGGCCGCGCCGGGTCAGCGTCCACCACACCGCCGCCGCGGTGACGGCCCCGCCCGCGAGGCCGGCCGCCAGCAGCAGCACGCCGTAGAGGCCGCCGTACCCGAGCGGGAGCAGCACCGCGAGAGCGGCCGCCGCCAGGGCGGTCCTGGCCGCCCATCGCTGCCTGTGCCAGGCCGGGGCGTTCACGTCCACGCGCAGGACGCCCTCGGGCCACGGCGGTCGGCGGAGCATAGCCAAGCCGGCAGAGGCTGCGTTCAGCTTCCGGGCCGGTACCGGATCGGATGGTCCGCCGGCGCCTCCACCAGCACGATCGGTGTGCCGTCCGGGTCCGCCACCCACATCTCGACCAGCCCCCACGGCTCCTTCACCGGGGGCCGTACGATCTCGACACCCTTGGCCAGCAGTTCCTCGTGCGCCGCGGTCACGTCCGCGACCTGGAGCCACAGCCGCACGTCCGCCGCCGGTGGAACCTCGGACCGTCCCGACAGCTCCAGGAACCCGCCGCCGAGGAAGTAGACGGTGCCCCGCTCCGGCCCCGTGCCGAACTCGCGGTACACGGCGAGGCCCAGCTGATCGCCGTAGAAGACTCGGGAACGCTCCGGGTCCGTGGGCCGCAGCAGGACGCGGCCGCTCAGTACGTGCACCATGCGGACGAGCCTATCCGGGGCGCTACTCTCGACCGTGCCCCCGTCGTGCCCCTGAAGTGGAGACGTGCCCCATGGAGACCACCGCCGGCCTCACCTTCCGTGACGCCACCGACGCCGACGTGGACGCACTGGTCGTACTGATCGAGTCGGCGTACCGCGGGGACGACAGCCGGGCCGGGTGGACCACCGAGGCGGACATCCTGGAGGGGCAGCGGACGGATCCGGAGGGTGTGCTCGCGGTCATCAAGTCGCCCGACAGCCGGCTGCTCACGGTGGAGCGGGACGGCCAGGTCGTCGCCTGCTGCCAGCTCGAACACCGGGGTACCTACGCGTACTTCGGGATGTTCGCGGTCAGTCCCGCCCTCCAGGGCGGCGGCCTCGGCAAGGTGATCATCGCGGAGGCGGAGCGGATCGCCCGGGAGACCTGGGGCGTCACCGAGATGCACATGACCGTGATCTCGGTGCGGGACGACCTCATCGCCTGGTACGAGCGGCGCGGCTACCGCCGTACGGGAGAGATGACGCCCTTCCCGTACGGCGACGAGCGCTTCGGCGTTCCGCAGCGCGACGATTTGCAGTTCGAGCTGCTGGTCAAGCCGCTGGTGTGACGTTCCTGCCCCGGTTCACGTGGTTCACGCGGTGAAGCGGCCGGTGCGCTTGATCTCCGGGTAGTCGGTCGTCGCGCCGTCCAGTTCCAGGGCCCGCACCAGTCGCAGATGGTCCTGGGTGTTCACCACCCAGCCGATGATCTTCAGGTCCGCCTTGCGGGCCGCCTCGACGACCTCGAGGGTCAGCCGGCGGATGTTCAGACAGACAGTTTCCGCACCGGCCTCGACGGCACGCTCCACGATGTCGGGGCCGAACCGGCTGCCGATGAGCGCGGTCCGTACGCCGGGCACGAGGCGTCCGATCTCGGCGATCGCCTCGTCGTGGAACGAGGACACCTCGACCCGGGAGACCAGATTCCGCCGGAGCATCACCTCGGCCAGCGCCCGGGCCGCCGCGATGTCCTTGATCTCGGCCTGGAGCGGCGACCGCACGGCGTCCAGGACCTCCTCGAACACCGGGACGCGTTCCCCGCGGCCCGCGTCCAGGGCGCGCAGCTCGGTGAGCGTCTTCTCGGCGATCGGGCCGGTTCCGTCGGTCGTGCGGTCCACGTCGGTGTCGTGCATGACGACGAGGGCGCCGTCCTTGCTCAGATGCAGATCGAGTTCGATCAGGTCGAGGCCGGCCTGCTGGGCGGCGACGAAGGAACGGAGGGTGTTCTCGGGTTCGGTACCCATGACTCCGCGATGACCGATGGTAAGGAAGTTCAAGGTTCAACTCGCTTCCGTCGACGGCGGCTCGGTGCAGAGCCGCAGCCTAACGGCTACGCCGTGTGATGGACCCGCACGTACACGAGGGATCGCGGTGACGTGCGGGGGAGTGATCCCGCTTACCCGGAATCCCCGTGTTCATGGCACTCGGCAGGAAAAAGTTCCGTGACCATTGGGTTGCGCAGGATAACTTCCCGTGACCGCTCTTGCTGGACGGAAGCTCGTATGTATACGGTCTCCATACGAGAGCTTCTCCCGTGGAGGATGGGACATGACGGAAATTCTTGTGCAGGCGGCTTCGGGGGACCAGGTTCCTCCCGTGACCAGGGTGGTGGAGCACCCGGCATGGCCTGTGCTCAAGGATGCCGTGGAGCGGATCCGGCCATGGCAGTCCAAGGACGGGTCGATCGACTTCGAGGCCGAGAGCGCGCCCGCGCGCGGGGACGCCGAGGCCGCCGTACGGCGTGTCGTCGAGGCGGTGCAGGAGCTCTCGCCGCTGCTGCCGCATGACGCCGACTACCACGCCGCCCTCGTCAAGGACCTCAGGCGCTGGTCCGAGGGCGGCTTCGAGGTGCCCGACTTCCTCGACTCCCTGCTGGCCTTCCAGCCCGCCGCGAACCGCGCGGACGGCCTCCAGCACCTGGTCGTCTTCCCGATGTACACGCAGAACGGCAACCCGGACCGCAATCTGGAGGCGGTCGTGCTGCGCATGGTGTGGCCCGAGTGGCTGGCCGAGCTGGAGCGCACCCGCTACGACAACCCGCTGTTCTGCGGCATCAAGTTCGAGGACTTCACGGCCGGCTACGACACCAATTCGGCCGTCCTCTTCCCGGAGACGATCGCCGTGCGCGAGGCGCCGGAACGCTTCTCCTGGGGCGGTATCTTCTGCGACCGCGAGGCCGCCCGGTTCCGCAGGGTCACCGACGCGGCCGTCGACATCCTCGGCCTGGAGCTGCCCGAGGACATCGCCGCGATGGTCCACGACCAGAAGCGCTGCGAGGAGGCCTTCGTGCTGTGGGATATGGTCCACGACCGCACCCACAGCCACGGCGACCTGCCCTTCGACCCGTTCATGATCAAGCAGCGCCAGCCGTTCTGGATGTACGGCCTCGAAGAGCTGCGCTGCGACCTGACCGCCTTCAGGGAGGCCGTGAAGCTGGAGGCGGACGGCGTTCCGCAGGCCCGTGACGTGCAGTACGCGGTGCTCTTCGACCGAATGTTCCGCTTCCCGGTCACCGGTGAGCGCGTGCGCAACTACGACGGCCTCGGCGGCCAGCTCCTCTTCGCCTATCTGCACAAGCACGACGTCGTCCGCTGGACCGACAACAAGCTGTTCATCGACTGGCAGCGCGCCCCCGAGGTCACCAACCAGCTCTGCGCCGACATCGAGCAGCTCTACCGCGACGGCATCGACCGCCCCAAGCTCGTCCACTGGTTCGCCGGCTACGAGCTGGTCTCCACCTACCTCGCCCCGCACCCCGGCTCCAAGTGGGCCAAGGGCCCCGACGCCCTCGACCTGTCGCTGCCGCCCCGGAAACTCGTCGACGACGTGCTTCCGGACGAGTTTCCGCTGAGCATGTTCTATGAGGCCCTCTCCAAGAAGCTTCGTCGTGTCATCGCCTCGACCCGGGGCATCACTGCGGAGAACGCCGAGCGGGTCGCCGCGTGAGCGAGCGCGGCACCGGGAACACTGCACAGGCCGCCGAGGCGGCTGCTCAGGCCGCTCCGGCGGCAGCTCAGGAGGCGAAGAACATGGCGGGGAACGGAGCTCTCAGCGGTGCGGTGATCGCGGTGGCCGGCGCGGGCGGGCCCGCGGGCCGCGCGGCGCTGCTGCGGCTGGCCGAGGCGGGCGCGACCGTCGTCGGCGCGGACAACGACCCGGAGCGGCTCGCGGAGGCCGTGGACGCGGCACGCTACGCGTCGGGCGGCGCCAGCGTCACCGGTGAGCCGGTCGACCTGCTGGACCTGCAATCCACCCGGGACTGGGCCGAGCACATCGAGAAGGACTTCGGCCGCGTCGACGGCCTGGTCCACCTCGTCGGCGGCTGGCGCGGCAGCGAGACCTTCATCAAGACGAGCCTGGACGACTGGGACTTCCTGGAACTGCTGCTCATCCGCACCGTGCAGCACACCTCGCTCGCCTTCTACGAGGGCCTGCAGCGCAGCGACCGCGGCCGCTACGTCCTGATCAGCGCCGCCGGGGCGACGAAACCGTCCGCGAGCAACGCCTCGTACGCCGCCGCCAAGGCCGCCGCCGAGGCCTGGACGCTCGCTCTCGCGGACGCCTTCCGCAAGGCCGGGGGCGCCGACGGGCCGACGTCCGCGGCTACGATCCTGGTGGTGAAGGCACTGGTGCACGAGGCCATGCGCGCCGACCGGCCCAACGCGAAGTTCGCGGGCTTCACGCACGTGCAGGACCTGGCCGAGGCCATCGCCGGTGTCTGGGACAAGCCCGCCGCCGAAGTGAACGGAAAACGTCTGTGGCTGACCGAGAAGCCGTGAACGCTCAGAAGGCCTCTTTTACGCAGGCTCGCCGCCACCACGACCCTGAGGTACGCGGCTTCGCCAGCGACAACTACGCCGGGGCCCACCCGGAGGTGCTCGCCGCCCTGGCCCTGGCCAACGGCGGGCACCAGGTCGCGTACGGCGAGGACGACTACACCGAGAACCTCCAGGGCGTCGTCCGCAGCCACTTCGGGGCCACGGCCGAGGCGTTCCCCGTCTTCAACGGCACCGGCGCCAACGTCGTCGCGCTCCAGGCGGTCACCGACCGCTGGGGCGCGGTGATCTGCGCCGAGAGCGCGCACATCAACGTGGACGAGGGCGGCGCCCCCGAGCGGATGGGCGGCCTCAAGCTGCTCACCGTGGCCACCCCGGACGGGAAGCTCACCCCCGAGCTGATCGACAAGCAGGCGTACGGCTGGGACGACGAGCACCGCGCGATGCCGCAGGTCGTCTCGATCACCCAGTCCACGGAGCTCGGCACCCTCTACACGCCCGACGAGATCCGCGCGATCTGCGACCACGCCCACGCCCACGGCATGAAGGTCCACCTGGACGGCTCCCGCATAGCCAACGCGGCCGCTTCCCTCGACGTGCCGATGCGGACGTTCACCAACGCGGTCGGCGTCGACATCCTCTCCCTGGGCGGGACGAAGAACGGGGCCCTGTTCGGCGAGGCGGTCGTGGTGATCAACCAGGACGCGGTCTCCCACATGAAGCACCTGCGCAAGCTGTCGATGCAGCTCGCCTCCAAGATGCGTTTCGTCTCGGTGCAGTTGGAGGCCCTGCTCGCCAAGGACCTGTGGCTGCGCAACGCCCGCCACTCCAACGAGATGGCCCAGCGCCTGGCCGAGGGCGTCCGCGCTGTCCACGGTGTCGAGATCCTCTACCCGGTCCAGGCCAACGGCGTCTTCGCCAAGCTCCCGCACGACGTGAGCGAGCGCCTCCAGAAACGCTTCCGCTTCTACTTCTGGGACGAGGCCGCAGGCGTCGTCCGCTGGATGTGCGCCTTCGACACGACCGAGGACGACGTCGACACGTTCGTGGCCGCACTGAAGGAGGAGATGGCGGGCTAGGGCAGCCCTGGGCGCGTACCGAACCGGAGGCGGTCTGTGCTTGCATGCCGGGGTGGACAAGACGCAGCGCCGGGTCCGGCCGAGGACCGATGACGACGTCGAGGCATGCGTGCGGGTGCTGGCGGAGGTGCACAGCCTCGACGGTTATCCGGTGAACTGGCCTGCCCGGCCCGGCGCGTGGCTGTCGCAGGACGCGGCCCTGGGCAGCTGGGTCGCCGAGCTGGACGGCCGTGTCGCGGGTCACGTCAGCCTCTCCCGCAGCGCCGAAGGCGACCTGGCCCCTGTCCTGTGGAGCGAGCGGAACGGCACGAGCGGGGAACAGGCCGCGGTGGTCGGCCGGTTGTTCGTCGCCCCGTGGGCGAGAGGGCACGGGATCGGTGCCCTGCTGATGGGCGGAGTGGTGGCGGAGGCTCAGCACCACGGTCTGCATCCGGTGCTCGACGTCGTCGCGTCCGACACCGCCGCGGCGGCCCTGTACGAACGGCTGGGCTGGACAAGGCTGGCCACGGTCGAGCAGCGCTGGAGTCCGTCCCAGGTGGTCACCGTGCATTGCTACGCTGCATAAATATACCGAGTTCCGTAATTTGATTGACCTCGGCCTGATCGTCTTCCTATGCTCTGCGGGCATGGAGCTGATCCAGAACACCCCTGACCTTTCCGCATACCTGGCCGCCGACGAGGTCATCGACCATGACCACCCGATGGTCCGAGAGGTGGCCGCGCGTCTCGCCAAGAAGGCGGTCGACTCGTATGCCTATGCGCAGCTGGCTTTCGAATTCGTCCGCGACACCATCCCGCACTCCCAGGACTCCGGCGATCTCCGCGTCACCTGGCGGGCGTCCGACGTCCTGGAGCAGGGCACCGGTATCTGCTACGCCAAGGCCCACGCACTGGCCGCCCTGCTGCGCGCCGAGGACATCCCGACGGCACTCTGCTATCAGAAATTCGATGTGGTGCACGGCCTGGTCGCCGTGCGGTTCAACGGCGCCTGGCACCGCCAGGACCCCCGGGGCAACAAGCCCGGAGTGGACGCCCGGTTCTCCCTCGACGGCGAGCGGTTGGCCTTCACTCCCGAACCGGAGTCCAACGAGCTGGACTACCCGGTCCTGTACGCTGAACCCCACCCGGCCGTCCTGAGCGTCCTCAAGGCCGCTCCCGACCGGCTGTACCTCTGGAAAACACTCCCCACCGCACTCTGAGGCACCCGATGACCCTCTCCCTGACCGTGTCCGACGAAGTGCGCGCGCTCGCGCCCGGCTTCAGGCACCTCGCCATCGAGGCCCACGGACTCGTCAACGGGCCCAGCACCGACGCCAGTTCGGCCCTCCTCGACGAAGCGGCCCGCCGTCTCGCCGTACGTCTGGACGGGCGCGCTCCGCACGAGGACCCGCACATGGCGGCCTGGCGGGAGGTCTACACGGCGTTCGGCTCGAAGCCGTCACGCACCCGCAACTCGGCGGAGGCGCTGGCGAAGAGGGCCCTGTCGGACGCGGGCCTGCCCCGCATCAACCTCCTGGTCGACCTCTACAACGCGATCAGTGTCGCGCACCTCGTCCCCGTCGGAGGCGAGGACCTCGACCGCATCCGGGGCGGGATGCGGCTCGTACGGGCCACCGGCGACGAGGACTTCGTTACGGTGGTCGGAGGGGAGGAGGCCGTGGAGCATCCCGACGCCGGCGAGGTGATCTGGCGGGACGAGGAGGGTGTGACCTGCCGTCGCTGGAACTGGCGCCAGGGCCCCCGCACGAGGCTCACGGAGGAGACGGTCTCGGGAGTCTTCCTGCTGGAGGGCATGGCCCCGATGCCGCTCGCCGACATGGAGAAGGCGGCCGGCGAACTGGCCGAACTGCTGGAGAAGTTCAGTCCGGGTGCGCAGATCACCACGGCGTTCCAGTAAGGCCCTCAGGGACCTGGTCTCCTACCGGGCGTCGGCCTCGCGCACCTGCTCGGGTGTGGGCGCCGTACCCCCGAGATGCGCCGGCATCCACCACGTGTCGTCCGGCCCCTTGGGGCGCACGGGATAGGCCCGCTGGGCCGCTTCCAGCAACTCGTTGACCCGCTCCCGCACTTGCCGCGTGATGGCCCCGGCGTACTTGTCCCGAGAAGCCTCGATCGCCTCGCCCACCCTCATGGTGATGGGGATGTGGCTGCGCTTGAAGTTGCGGGGGTGCCCCTTGGTCCACAGCCGCTGCGTACCCCAGACGGCCATCGGGATCAGGGGGACACCCGCCTCCTGTGCCATCCGCGCCGCACCCGACTTGAAGCTCTTCAGCGTGAAGGACTGCGAGATGGTCGCTTCCGGGAAGACCCCGACGATCTCGCCCGACCGCAGCGACTCCAGGGCATGGGCGTAGGCCGTCTCGCCCTGCGTGCGGTCGACCGGGATGTGCTTCATCCCGCGCATCAGCGGACCGGAGACCTTGTGGCGGAAAACCGACTCCTTCGCCATGAAACGCACGAGACGCTTCTGCGGGAGCGCGGCCAGGCCGTTGAAGACGAAGTCCAGGTAGCTGATGTGGTTGCTCACCAGCACGGCGCCGCCCGAGCGCGGGATGTTCTCCGAACCCCGGCAGTCGATCTTGAGGTCCCAGGCCTTGAACAGCGCCTGAGCGAATCCGACGACGGGACGGTAGACAAGCTCTGCCATGGGCGGGGTGAGCCCTTCCTGCTCTGCCTGGGAAACTCCCGGCATTAAGTTACGCAGCCGTAGGTTTACGGCATCTCGCAGATCGTGCCCCAAGAACGGACGGGGAGCCAGTCCTGGTGCCCGCCCGGCGAGAGATTCTCGTCACGTCGCCCTGTGATCCACCTTGGGCTTTTAAACCTCCTTTACTCCGCGCGTACCGTCACCCGCCGCACGAGCAGGTACATCTCGCATCCAAGGCAGTACCCGAACGTGGCGTTGAGAAAGGCCGCCGCGAGGGCCGCTCCGGTTGCCGCGAGCCCGAGCCACTCCGGTCCGATCCCGTAACCCACGAGTCCCAGACCCGCGAAGGCGAGGCCCACCGCCTGCGCGAACCGCGGCGGTTCCGGCGCCTCGAACTCGGTCGGCGGCCCGATCCGTGGGCGTACGGCCTTGCGGAACAGCCAGCCGTACGGCGAGCGGCCCACCCCGCCCGCCGCGCCCAGGGCGAACGCCAGTGTCTGCCAGGCCAGCAGCCAGACACTGCCCGTGATCAGAACGGCCGCCAGCACGACGGTCGTCACGGCCGCGCCGAAGCGCGGCCCCCTTGCATCAATGTCCATGAATCAAGCATTCCGCAACGAGGAGACGTGGGGGAGGCGGGAATCTTTGCAGTCTCGTGAATGCTGTGCAGGTGATGACCGGACTTGTGGTGTGCGTGGCGGTGCTCGCGGTGGCGAGCGCCTATGGGGTGCTGCAGCGGCGGCGGAACGGGAGAGTACGGGTGCGCGGGCGCGACGACGGCAAGAGGCTCGGCGCGGCCGAGTTGGGCGAGGAACTCGGCGAACGCGCCACGCTCGTCCAGTTCTCCAGCGCCTTCTGTGCGCCCTGCCGGGCGACCCGGCGGGTGTTGGGCGAGGTCGCCGGCATGGTCCCGGGCGTGACCCATGTCGAGATCGACGCCGAGAAGAACCTCGACCTGGTCCGCGCCCTCGACATCCTCAAGACGCCGACCGTACTGGTCCTCGACGCCGACGGCAGGGTCGTACGGAGGGCCACCGGCCAGCCGCGCAAGGCGGACGTCATCGCGGCGGTCGGGGAGGCGGTTTGACACGGGTTGCGCCCACGGTGAGGCATCTCCCAGATGCCGGAACGTACTTGACTGTGCACCGCACCTATCGTCAGCCTGACCGTATGCCTACGGAACTCCTTCTGTTCGGACGGGTCCACGTCGACCTCGCCCGCACCGCGAGTGCGCGCTGTCCGGCTTGTTGAGCAGCCACGGTCCAGCTCGACACTCCTCGCAGAAGGACATCCCCATGACGGCCACGCCCGACCTCGGCGCCCCTCGCGTCGCCTCTCCCGACCTCCTGCGGTCCGTCTTCCGGCAGCACGCGGCAGGCGTCGCCGTGATCACCGCGAGCGGGGAGGCCGGTCCGGTCGGCTTCACCGCCACGTCCCTCGCCTCGGTCTCCGCCGAACCGCCGATGCTCTCCTTCGGGATCGGCACCGGCGCCTCCAGCTGGCCCGCGATATCCCGGGCGGAACACGTCGGCGTCCACATACTCGGCGAGCACCAGGAGGAACTGGCCGCCACCTTCGCCCGCAGCGGTGCCGACCGCTTCGGGGCGCCCACCGCCTGGCGCGAGGGGCCCGAGGGGGTACCCGTCCTCGGCGACGTGCTTGCCTGGCTGGTGTGCCGGGTCCACGCGCGCGTGCCCGCCGGTGATCACCGCATCGTGCTGGCCGAGGTGCGGCTCGGTGACCACGGCGGCGCCGGCCGACCGCTGCTCTACCACCAGGGCCGGTTCAACGGCCTGCGCGACTGATCGGCTCATCAGCCCTTCCGCTGTGGTGCGCGGCCGTCGAGTTCCGATTACGCTGCGTTGCGAAGGTCACAGTTCAAAGCGCTTGCTTAGCGGGCAGGAACTGGATGTACTGGTGAGTAATATTGCGGTCGGAGCGCAGCCAGCCCCGACCGGGAACGGCCGCTTGGGGCGCCTATGCTGCCTGCAAGAGGCAGCCGAAAAATGACGATGCAGTAGGAGAGCCGGCGTGAGCTTGAGGATCGTTGTCACTGTGAAGTACGTGCCCGACGCCACCGGCGACCGGCACTTCGCCGATGACCTGACCGTCGACCGTGACGACGTGGACGGTCTGCTCTCCGAGCTGGATGAGTACGCGGTCGAGCAGGCCCTGCAGATCTCGGAGAACTCCGACGACGACGTCGAGGTCACGGTCCTGACCGTGGGTCCCGAGGACGCCAAGGACGCGCTGCGCAAGGCGCTGTCGATGGGCGCCGACAAGGCGATCCACGTCGAGGACGACGACCTGCACGG